>NZ_BAAANF010000004.1:0-97859 GCF_039529655.1 Kribbella yunnanensis
GATCCCATCAAAGACAGCGTCGTCAGTGCTCAAGCGAGTCATCCGCCAAGAGCCACAACCATCATCACTGTGCTCAAGGTGCGCCGGCCGGGGCAACCTTGAGCACGGTTCGACCGTTTGGGTGGGTGCCGGATGGTCGGTGGGTGCTCAAGGTGACTACCGGGCCCCCCGTTCTCGGGTCCTCGGGGATGTCTGGTGCGTTAGTCGGAGGAAAATCGGCGGCGCCTGGACCTCGAAAATCTTCCAGCTAACGCAAAGACTCGAGCCTCACGCACCTGAGCCATAGCCCGTCAGCCCAGGACAACGCGAGCCGCGGTTGCCGACCTCGCCATCCGGCTCAGCCACCCGCGTGGCCCGCTCTCTTGCTTTGTCGGCCGCCTTTGGCGGTCGAGTCGGGGGTACAGACCGAAAGGGACTCGGCCGGGGACGTGCGCTGTGGCTGATCGCCGCTTCCGGCCGACTAAAAAGAAAGCGTCGCTGGGCGCCGCGGTGGCTCGGCTGGATGGCGAGGTCGGTGACCGCGGCTCCAGGTCGTCCGGGGTTTCCGGGCTGTGGTTGCGGTGCGGGAAAGAGACCGGCTCCCGGCTGACCGTCCCCCTCGCGTGCCCGTGCTGTCGATCGCGCGTTGGGCGGTAACTATTTCGCGTATGGCACCCCAAAGTTGCCGGCTAACGCAACCACCGCGCTAACGTCCGAATATCCGGAGACCATGCGTGCGGTCGTTCGGACGTTGGCGGGGAGAGGTGATTAACGTCCGCCGATTCGGAGACCACGCGTGCGGTTCTTCGGACGTTGTGGCGGCGGGACTCTGGAATCCGGTGCGAGGGCTACTGGATTTGGGAGGCGGCTTGTTCGTCCAGGAGCCAGAGGGTGCGGTTGCGGCCTTTGGGGGCTGAGGCGGGGAGGGTGCTGGTTTCCTTGAGGGCTTCGGCTACTGCTTCGGCTTTGTCCTCGCCGGAGACTACGAACCAGACCTCGCGGGAGCGGTTGAGCGCCGGCACGGTGAGTGAGATGCGGGTCGGCGGCGGCTTGGGCGAGTCGTGGACGGCGACGGTGGTGACGTCGACGACCTCTAGCTGGGGGTAGCCGGGGAAGAGTGAGGCGACGTGACCGTCGGGGCCGACGCCTAGCATCAGTACGTCGAAGGCTGGTACTGCGCGGCCTTTGACGTCGCTGAGGGCTGAGATGGTGGCGGCGAGTTCGGTTGCGTAGACCTCGGCGGCAGCTTCGGGGGTTTGGCCGGTGTCCGCGGGCATCGGGTGCACGCGGGCTGGGTCGAAGTTGACGTGGTTCAGGAGTGCGTCGCGGGCCTGGGTCTCGTTGCGCTCGGGGTCGCCGGGCGGCAGGAAGCGCTCATCACCCCACCAGAACTCGACCCGCTGCCAGTCGATCGTCGCACTGGCAGGTGACTCGGCCACCGCACGGTAAATCGCAGCCGCGACCCGACCGCCGGTCAGCACTACCTGAGCCACCCGGCCGTTGCTCTGGGCATCGACCAGCGCGGTAACAAACCGAGCCGCCACCGCATGAGCCAACGCAGTCGCGTCCCGGTGAATCAGCAGCTCCGGGTCAATCACCCGCTCCGGCCCGCTCATGACCGCCCCGCCACACGCTTGCTGGCCGGCTTCTTCGCGACAGCCTTCTTGTACGCGCCCGACTCCGTCTTCTGGCCCGCAGCCGCCTTCTTCGCGGTTGCCTTCTTCGCCGTCGAGCGGGCGGCCGTCGAGCGAGTCGCGGTCGCACGCGCAGCTGACGACTTCGCCGTGCGCTTCGACGTCGCCTTCTTGGCGGCAGGCTTCTTAGCCGCAGCGTTCTTCGACGCGGCTACCTTCTTCGCGGGGGTGGCCTTCTTGCCGGCGGCGTGTGCCTCGAGCTCGGCTGACGCAGCCTTGCCGCCGACCGCAGCAGTCTTCGCGGCCGCCTTGCTCACGGCAGCTTGCGTGGAACGACGGTCGGCTTCGGTGACCTTCTTCGCCGAGGCGGGCATGTTCTCCCGTTCGACCATGCAGGCGAGCGTTTTCGCGTACACGTCGTCCGGGTCGAGCCGGCGCAATTCCTCGCTCAACAGCTCAGACGGCGTACGGCGCTTGAGTGCGACCGGACGATCCGGCGCACCGGGAATCGTGAACGTCGCGACCGAACCATCCGGGCGCGTCAGCGCGATCGGCCCCGACGACGTGAACATCCGTACGGCGGTGATGCCCGGCCCGCGCGAGTTCTTGTGTTCGACCGGGACGCCCAGCCGGCATTGCAGCCAGGCGGCCATCAGGTCGGCCGAGGGGTTGCCCTTGGCTGACACGACCTCGGCGGCCAGCACCTTCGTCGGGTACTGGTCCAGCGCAGCCGCCATCAGCGCGCGCCACGGCGTGAGCCGCGTCCACGCGAAGTCGGTGTCGCCAGGCGCATAGCCCTCGGCGCGCGCGGTGAAGTCAACGGAAGCACGCCGACCCGCGGCCGCGTCGGTGACGCGACGGCGAGCGAGGCGCCCCAGCGGGTCCTCGGCCGGGACCTTCGGTCCGCCACCCGGCCACCAGACGATGACGGGGGAGTCCGGCAGCAGCAGCGGCGTGATGACCGACTCGGGAACCCGGGCCAGCTCGCCGTGCAGCCGCAGCAGCACGGCCTCACCCGGAATGCCCTCGCCGACCCGGACCTCAGCATCCAGCCCGGCAGCCCCGCGCCCCGGCCGCAGGATCGCGACCAGAACTCGGGAGGGGTGCTCGCGCCCGGCTTCGTTCGCGGCCTTCATCGCGTCGTGGTGTGAGGCCTCGTCGACGACGACCACGATGGTGCCGACCATGCCCATGGCCGGGGAACCCGCGCTCCGGCGGGCCTTCAGCAGCGCGGACGCGATCTCGCTCGACGTCGTGCCGGTGAGGTCGATGATCATGGCCTTCTCCAAGCGCGTCCGTCGCGGGCGAGCATCTCGTGCGCAGAATCGGGTCCCCAGTCGCCGGACGCGTACTGCTCGGGCGTTCCGTGCGAGGCCCAGTAGTTGATCACCGGGTCGAGGATCTTCCAGCCCAGTTCGACCTCGGTGTGCTGCGGGAACAACGGCGGATCACCGAGCAGTACGTCGAGGATCAGCCGCTCGTACGCTTCGGGCGACGACTCGGTGAACGAACCGCCGTACTGGAAGTCCATGTTGACGTCGCGGATCTCCATCGACGTACCGGGCACCTTGGCGCCGAAGCGCATCGTGATGCCTTCGTCGGGCTGGATCCGCAGGACCAGGGCGTTCTGCCCCAGCTCCTCGGTTTCGGTCTTGGTGAACGGCAGGTGCGGGGCGCGCTTGAACATCACCGCAACCTCGGTCACGCGACGCCCGAGGCGCTTGCCGGTGCGCAGGTAGAACGGGACGCCGGCCCAGCGCCGGGTGTCCACGTCGACCCGCATCGCGGCGAAGGTCTCGGTCGCGGAGTGCGCCGGGATGCCGTCCTCTTGGAGGTATCCCTTGACCTTCGAACCACCGGCCCAGCCGGCCGCGTACTGACCGCGGGCGGTGTGCAGGTCGAGGCGATCGGGCAGTGTGACCGCCGCGAGCACCTTCTTCTTCTCCTGTCGCAGCGACCATGCGTCGAAGCTGACCGGCTCCTCCATCGCGACCAGTGCGAGCAACTGGAGGAGGTGGTTCTGGATCACGTCGCGGGCTGCGCCGATGCCGTCGTAGTACCCGGCCCGGCCGCCGATGCCGATGTCCTCGGCCATCGTGATCTGGACGTGGTCGACGTAGTGGCTGTTCCACACCGGCTCGAACATCGCGTTGGCGAACCGGAGGGCCAGCATGTTCTGGACGGTTTCCTTGCCCAGGTAGTGGTCGATCCGGAAGACCGCCTCCGGCGGGAAGACCGACTCGACCACACGGTTCAGCTCACGAGCACTCTGCAGGTCGTGACCGAACGGCTTCTCGATGACCACCCGGCGCCAGGAACCCGGCTTCTCCTCGGTCAGGCCGTGCTCGGACAACTGCTGCACGACCTGCGGGAACAGGCCCGGCGGGATGGACAGGTAGAACGCGTGGTTGCCACCCGTCCCACGGCTGATGTCCAGCTCGTCCACGGTCTCGCGCAGCCGCTTGAACGCCTCGTCGTCGGTGAGATCACCGGGCACGAACCGGAAGCCCTCGGCAAGCTGCTGCCAGACCTCCTCGCGGAACGGCGTCCGCGCGTGCTCCTTCACCGAGTCGTGCACGATCTGTGCGAAGTCCTGGTTGGTGAAGTCGCGCCGGGCGAACCCGACCAGTGCGAAACCCGGGGGCAGCAGCCCCCGGTTCGCCAGGTCGTAGACCGCCGGCATCAGCTTCTTGCGGGCCAGGTCGCCGGTGACACCGAAGATCACCAGGCTGCACGGCCCGGCGATCCGCGGCAGCCGCCGATCCTGCGGGTCGCGCAGCGGGTTCACCGGGCCGACCGGCCCTTCGTCGAGCTCAGCGGTCATCAGCCGCAAGCCTCCTGAGTTGCTTACTTCGTGAACAGAGAAAGAAGTTGCTGTACGCCGCTCGCCGGATCGGTCAGGTGGAGCCGCAGCACCGGCCGGCCGCGCTCGGCGAGGACGTTCGCGTCACCGGCTGCCTGAGCCGAGATCAACGTACCGAAGGTGAAGGGGCGATCCGGGATCTCCACGTCGGCCGGGTGCGCCGCCGTGATCTGCAGGAACACGCCTTCGGGGTGACCGCCCTTGTGGTACTGGCCGGTCGAGTGCAGGAACCGCGGTCCCCACCCGAACGTGACCGGGCGACCGGTCTTCCCGGCGATCGCCGGCCGAACACCAATGAGCGAAGCGTCGCGCTCCGAGTCCAGGTAAGCCATGACTGCGACGTACCCGACCTCGTCGAGCTGACCCAGCAGCGCGTCGACCGCGCCCTGCAGCGAGTCGACACCGTCGAGCAGACCCTCGGAACCGCGCACCTCGACGACACCGTCGGTGAAGGCGGCCTCCTCCGGCTCCGGCTGCGCGTCGAGCAGACCGCGAGCGGCCTTCTTCGCGCTCTCGACGTCCGGCTGGTCGAACGGGTCGATGCCCAGCAGGTAGCCGGCCACCGCCGTCGCCACCTCCCAGAGCAGGAACTGCCCGCCGAGCGAACCCGAGGTGAGAGCAGTCGGTACGCCGCTGGTCGGCTTGCCGGCCAGCAACGCGTTGGTCAGGTCGGCCGCCTCGCTGGTCAGCTCCGGAGCGCCAAGCTCGACGGCAACCGGCAGTACGCCGGTCCCGAGCTTGCCGGTGCTCTCGGCAATCAACTGCTCGGCCCAGTCCGGGAAGCCGACGATGTCGGACCCATCGGCCGTGATGATCGCCTTGTCGCGACCCTCGGACGCGGCGAGCACCGCACCCAGCCACAGGGCCGGGTTGTCCGTGGAGTCGGCCTGCAGAGAAGGCGCAGCCTCGGCGGCCTGCTCCAGCAGCTCGGCGATGTCCGCACCGGCGAGACCGGACGGCACCAGGCCGAACGCGGTCAGCGCGCTGTAGCGACCACCGACGTTCGGGTCGGCGAGGAACGTCTTGCGGTACCCCTCGTCGGCCGACAGCTTCTCGAACGGCGAACCGGGGTCCGTGACGACCACGATCCGCGACGCCGCGTCGATCCCGGCGTCGGTGAAGGCCTTCACGAACGTACGGCGGTGGCTGTCGGTCTCGACCGTGCCGCCGGACTTGCTGGACACGACGACGACCGTCTTCGACAGGTCACCGGCCAGCGCCCGAGCGACCACGCTCGGGTCGGTCGAATCCAGGACGACGAGGTCGACTCCCGCCGTACGGGTGATGACCTCAGGGGCCAGCGACGAGCCGCCCATGCCGGACAGGACGACGCGGTCGATGCCCTCGGCCCGCAATGCGGCCTGCAGGGCCTCGATCTCGACCAGCAGCGGCCGCGACGTCTCGTGCAGGTCCACCCAGCCGAGCCGGATCGAGGCCTCGGACTCGGCGTCCGGACCCCAGATCGTCGCGTCCTTCGCGGCGATCCGGGAGGCGATCTTGTCCTCGACGAGCTTGTTGACGACCTCGGTCCAGTCGCCGTTGTGAGTCGTTACACCAGTCACTTGGCCGCACCCTTCAGCGCCGCGGTGACGGTGTCCTGGAGCTCGGACCAGGATGCGTCGAACTTCGCGACGCCCTCGTCCTCGAGGATCTGCACGACCTCGTCGTACGAGATGCCCAGCTTCTCCAGGTCGTCGATCACCTTGCGGTCGCCCGCGTAGTCGCCGCGCACCGTGTCGCCGGTGACCTCGCTGTGCTCCTCGACCGCCTTGATGGTTGCCTCGGGCATCGTGTTGACGACGCCGTTGGTGACCAGGTTGTCGACGTACAGGGTGGGGGAGTACGACGGGTCCTTGACGCCGGTCGACGCCCACAGCGGGCGCTGCGGCTTGGCGCCGGCGGTCTCGATCTCGCGCCAGCGGTCGCTGGAGAAGATCTCCTCGTACGCCTCGAAGGCGAGCCGCGCGTTCGCGACCGCGGCCTTGCCCTTGAGGGCCTTTGCCTCGTCGGTGCCGATCGCTTCGAGCCGCTTGTCGATCTCGGTGTCGACGCGGCTGACGAAGAACGACGCCACGCTGGCCAGCTTGGTCACGTCGTGACCGTTCTCGATCGCCTGCTCGAGGCCGGACAGGAACGCGTCCGCAACGGCCTTGTAGCGCTCGAGGGAGAAGATCAGCGTCACGTTCACGCTGATCCCGGCGGCCAGCGTCGCGGTGATCGCGGGCAGACCCTCCTTGGTGGCGGGGATCTTCACGAACACGTTCTCGCGGCCGACGATCTCCCACAGCAGCTTGGCCTGCTCGATCGTGCCCGCGGTGTCCCGCGCCAGACCCGGCTCGACCTCGATCGAGACCCGGCCGTCCTGGCCGTCGGTGTCGTCGTAGATCGGCTTGAACAGGTCGGCGGCGTCACGGACGTCGCTGGTGGTGATCACCCGGATCGCCTCGTCGGTCGAGACGCCCTGGGCGGCGAGCTTGCCGACGGTCTCGGCGTACGCGTCGGCGTCCGAGATGGCTTTGGCGAAGATGGTCGGGTTCGTCGTCACCCCGACGACGTGCTTGTCCTCGATCAGGGCCCGCAGGCTGCCGCTGTTCAGCCGCTCACGGGACAGGTCGTCGAGCCAGATGGAGACACCCGCGTCGGCGAGTGCTTTCAAGCGATCGTTCATGTCCGATGCCTTCTTCCGGAATCTTCTGTTGTGAGGTTGTCAGGCTGCGTCGGCCGGACCGACCGGGCCGGACGAGGCACGCTTCGGCGGTACGCCGGGACCGGAGATACCGGCCGCCGTCGCGATGCTGTCCTTGGCCGCCTGGACGACAGCCTCGGTCGTGATGCCGAACTCGTCGTACAGGGTCTGGTAGGCGGCGGACGCGCCGTAGTGCTCGATGCTGACGCTGCGGCCGGCGTCGCCGACGACGGCGTGCCAGCTCTGGGCGATCCCGGCCTCGACCGAGACGCGGGCCCGTACGTCGGCTGGGATGACGGTCTCGCGGTAGGCGTCGTCCTGCTCGTCGAACCACTCGCGCGACGGCATCGACACGACCCGTGCGTTGATGCCCTGCTCGGCCAGCTTGGTGCGGGCCTCGACCGCGATCTGCAGCTCGGAGCCGGTGCCGATCAGCACGACGTCCGGCGTACCGTCGGTGTCGAGGAGCGTGTAGGCGCCCTTCTTCACGTTCTCGGTGGTCGCGTAGCCGTCGGTGCCGCGCGGGAAGGTCGGCACGTTCTGCCGGGTCAGCGCGAGGGCCGCCGGGCGGTCGGTGTGCTCGAGGACTGCCTCCCAGGCGGCGGCCGTCTCGTTGGCGTCACCGGGGCGGACGACATCCAGGCCCGGGATCGCGCGCAGCGCCGACAGGTGCTCGATCGGCTGGTGCGTCGGGCCGTCCTCGCCGAGACCGATCGAGTCGTGCGTCCAGACGTAGGTGACCGGCAACTTCATCAGCGCCGCCAGCCGGACGGACGGTCGCATGTAGTCCGAGAAGACGAGGAAGGTGCCGCCGTACGGGCGGGTGCCGCCGTGCTGGGCGATGCCGTTCAGGATGGCGCCCATGCCGTGCTCGCGGATGCCGAAGTGCAGGACGCGGCCGTACTCGTCGCCCTGGAAGGCTTCGGTCGAGTGCACCGCGGGGATGAACGACGGCTGACCCTTCGGGGTCGTGTTGTTCGAACCGGCGAGGTCGGCCGAGCCGCCCCACAGCTCCGGGAGCTCAGGCGCGAGCTTGGACAGGACCTCGCCGGAGGCGGCGCGGGTCGCGACACCCTTGGCGTCGGCGTCCCAGCTCGGCAGGGCGTCCTTCCAGCGGGCCGGAAGCTCACGCCGGCTCAACCGGTCGAACAGCACGGCCTGCTCCGGGGACGCAGCCTTCCACTTCTCGAACTCGGCGTTCCAGACGTCCTCGAGGGCCTGGCCGCGCTCGACGGCCTGGCGAGTGTGCGCGATGACCTCGTCGGCGACCTGGAAGTTCTGCTCCGGGTCCCAGCCGAGAATCTCCTTGGTGGCCGCGACCTCTTCGGCGCCGAGGGCGTTGCCGTGCACCTTGCCGGTGCCCTTCTTGGTCGCCGACGGCCAGCCGATGATCGTGCGCAGCTGGATGAAGCTCGGCTTGTCGGTGACCGCGTTGCCGGCCTCGATCGCGTCGTACAGGGCCTGGACGTCCTCGTCGTACCCGGTGCCGCCGTTGGTCCAGTCGACCGTGCGGACATCCCAGCCGTACGCCGCGTAGCGGGCCGCGACGTCCTCGGAGAACGCGATGTTGGTGTCGTCCTCGATGGAGATCTTGTTGTCGTCCCAGATCACCGTCAGGTTGCCGAGCTGCTGGTGACCGGCCAGCGACGACGCCTCGGACGAGACGCCCTCCTCCAGGTCACCGTCGGACGCGATCACGTAGATGTGGTGGTCGAACAGGCTCTCGCCCTTCGCGCTCTCGCGGTCGAACAGACCGCGCTCGCGGCGGGCCGCCATCGCCATCCCGACCGCGTTGCCGACACCCTGGCCGAGCGGGCCGGTGGTCGTCTCGACGCCGGGGGTGTGCCGGTACTCCGGGTGGCCGGGGGTCTTGCTGCCCCAGGTCCGCAGCGCCTTCAGGTCGTCGAGCTCCAGGCCGAAACCGGCCAGGTAGAGCTGGATGTACAGGGTCAGGCTCGAGTGCCCGGCCGACAGGACGAAGCGGTCGCGACCGGCCCAGTGCGGATCCGCGGGATTGTGCCGCATCACCTTCTGGAACAGCAGATACGCCGCCGGCGCCAGGCTCATCGCCGTACCGGGGTGGCCGTTGCCGACCTTCTCCACGGCGTCCATCGCGAGGACCCGCACGGTGTCAACCGCACGCTGGTCGAGCTCGGTCCATTCAAGCTTGGGGCTGGTCTTCTCCGTCACGCCGGCGGCGCTCCTCTCGATGGCTGTCACCACAGGTGCTGGTTCTCGGTCAGGAGCCTACTCGCCAGCACGTTTCAGGCGTCTCACAGATGAGCAACTCGGAGGTGAACGTCGTTGTTCCCGGACACACCCAGGGGGGTGGTCGGGCCCTCCTACGGGGCGTCGTAGACTGTCGAACCGTCAGCGCCGGTACCCCGGCGTCAACCTTCTGAGTTCGAGGTGTTCGTGACGGCCGTCGACCCGCGTCCAGCCGCGACGACGTCGTACCCGACGCCGCTGCCGGATCCATCTTCTGTGGTGTCTCCGTCGGTGCGCGACGTGGTGAAGGCGTACGTCGGGCTGACCAAGCCACGCATCATCGAGCTGCTGCTGATCACCACCGTGCCGGTGATGTTCCTGGCCGCCGGGGGAGTCCCCGGCCTGGGCGTCGTCGCCGCCACCCTGGTCGGCGGCATCCTCGCCTCCGGCAGCGCGAACACGATCAACTGCGTGCTCGACCGCGACATCGACGAGCAGATGCGCCGCACCCGCCGCCGGCCGTTGCCGCGGCACGCGGTCAGCCCCCGCTCGGCGACCATCTTCGGCGTCGTCCTCGGAGTGCTGGCCACGCTGGAGCTCGGCTTCTTCGTGAACTGGCTCTCGTCGATCCTCGCCCTGGTCGCGAACCTGTTCTACGTCTTCGGCTACACGATGATCCTGAAGCGCCGGACGGTGCAGAACATCGTCTGGGGCGGAATCGCGGGCTGTTTCCCCACCCTGATCGGCTGGACCGCAGTCACCAACTCGCTGGCCTGGACCCCGATCGTCCTGTTCGGCGTCGTCTTCTTCTGGACGCCGCCCCACACCTGGTCCCTCGCCATGCGGTACCGCGAGGACTACGCCTCGGTAGACGTCCCGATGCTCCCCGTCGTCGCCACCCCGGTCCAAACCGCCCGCCAGATCATGGCCTACTCGGTAGTGATGGTCCTCACCTCCATCGCCCTCTGGCCCGTAGCCGACACCGGCTTCGTCTACCCCGCAGCCGCCGTCGTTCTGGGCATCGTCTTCCTCCGCGAAGCCCGCAACCTCCTCCGGAGAGCCCACACCGGCGCCGACGGAGCAGCGCTCCGCCCCATGCGCCTCTTCCACTTCTCCAACATCTACCTAGCCCTCCTCTTCATCGCCGCCGCCATCGACCCGCTGCTGCGCTAAAGGACACCGCCTCCGGCGGCGACAGACCTTCTGGCGCCTCCGGCGCGGCGGCCCCAGGTGGTTCCGCCGACATGTGGTCGGGCGGACGTGCATCACCCACCAACCGGTGTTTTCGGCGCTCGCGTGTGATCAGGTGAGCGTGTGCCGCCGACATGCGGCGAGTTACTGGGTGATGGCGGTCCACCAGACCAGCCCGCCGGGTGACCACCCCGGCCTGGTCGGGACCACCCCCTTCCGGAGAGCGCCCCCCAACCCTGTCGATCGGGCTCACGGCGCCCCCACCCCCACAACCACGTGTCAGCTAGCCGCGTTGCACGCGACGCAGGAGCGGGCTGGAGCGGCAGCTGCCTGCGGATCAACGGTTGGGCGCAACTGCTTTTGCGGGGAAGCGGCGGCAGCCGCGTGAACGGGTGGGTGGGGCGCACGGGCGGAGTACGCGACGGAGGAGCGCGCGTGCCCGGAGCGAGGGGGTAATCGCGTGGGGCGGACCACCAGACCCCGGGCGACCCCAGCCCCCGGTGATCGGCCCCAGCACGCCCCCCACCTCCACAAGGACGTGTCAGCTAGCCGCGTTGCACGCGACGTAGGAGCGGGCTGGAGCGGCGGCTGCCTGCGAATGGACGGTTGGGCGCAACTGCTTTCGAGGGGAAGCGGCGGTAGCCGCGTGAATGGGCGGGTGGGGCGCACGGGCGGGAGCGCGCGTGCCCGGAGCGACGGGGCGGACCGCCCCCACTCACTTACTTGGGGGCGGTTGCGGGGTTCACGCTCAGCGGATCGTTCGGGCAGGGCTTGGGCGGGGGTTAGTGAGTGGGGCAGGTCCGCGATCGAGGCGAGGCGTCGGGGCAGGCGGAAGTTGAGGATGGTGACTTCGGGGTGTAACGCGGAGTAACACTGCTGACAACTGCGGGCGATAGCGTCCGGCGCGTGAGTTTTCTACCTCGCCGACGGGTGCGGCTGTGGTTCGGTCCGCATGTGCTTGCGGACTTCATCGGAGAGCCGGCTTCCGCTGACCGCCATGAGGCCGCGATGCGCCGCCGCTTCCCTGGCGTGCACATCACCAACGAGCCGTTGCGGACGGCGGATTGCAGTCCGACTGAGGTGAATCGCGTCTGAGTCGGCAGGCGACGGCGCAGAGTTATGCCCTTGTGGGCCTTGACCCCTGGGAGGTGTGGTGTTGCGATGTTGGGGTCTGTGGAGGGGCTCCGCGTCTGGGGAGACACAGATCTCAGGGGGTTACACAGTGGGGGCACGAACACGAATAGCCGCGATTGCGGCGCTTGCGTTGGCTGGGTCCATGCTGGTGGCGGGGCCGGCTGAGGCGGGCGGGGTACTGAAGCCTGTGGCAACGAATTTGAATGGTCCACGGGGTGTGGCGACGTATGGGCACAAGGTGATCTACGGCGTCACGGACGGTTCGGTGTATGCGACCGATGGTCACAAGACGTGGAAGCTGGGGCAGGTGCCGGGTGGGTTCCCGCCGGCGGTCGACACCAACCGGTGGGGTACGACGTATGCGCTGACCAGCGCGGGTGGTGAGCCGGGTCAGCCGATCCCGCCAGGTGGGGCGAGCCTGTTCCGGTTGCGGCCGGGGAAGTCGCCGGTCGTGGTGGCGAATATTGCGAAGTACCAGGCCAAGGACCCGGATCCGTACAACCTGGCCGATCCGCCGACCGAGTCGAACCCGTTCGGGGTGGCGGCGTTGAAGGACGGCACGGTTCTCGTGGCGGATGCTGCGGGCAACGACCTGTTGCGGGTGTGGCCGAATGGGAAGATCAAGACCGTGGCGCGGTTGAAGCCGCGAGTCGTGACGGTGCCGACTGGTCTGGGACCGGATGCGCCGCCGGCTGGGACGAAGATGCCGAGCGAGGCGGTCGCGACCTCGGTGACTGTCGGGTCGGACGGCTACTGGTACGTCGGTGAGCTCCGCGGCTTCCCGGCGACCAAGGGGACGTCGCAGATCTGGCGGATCAAGCCTGGCTCGGTGAACGCAGTATGCGACCCGGCGAAGCCGTGGAAGGGCAACTGCAAGCGGTACGCCGATGGGTACACGTCGATCGTGGATCTCGCCGGTGGGCCGCATGGCAAACTCGCCGTGGTCCAACTGGCTCGCGACAGCTGGTTGAAGTTCGAGATGGGTGGTTCGCCGATCGGGTCGCTCATCGTGCAGGACAAGTGGGGCCACCGGAAGGAACTTGCCCGCGGCAAGCTCAACCTGCCGGGTGGGGTCGCCTACAACCGTTGGGGCCAGCTCTTCGTGTCGTCGCCGGTCTTCGGACCAGGGGCGGTCTACAGGGTTAAGTAGCCGGCGTACCGCGTTCGCCGTACACAGCTGTGACGAGCGCGATCAGTAGTGCCGCGAAGAACATGTGAATGAGGACCAGCACCCAGGGCAGGTGGGTGAAGTACTGCGTGAAGCCCACCACGCCCTGGAGTAGCTCGGCCGCGAGAAGCCAGGACGCGAGCTTGCGCAGGGTGCGTGAGGTCGCCGTCACCCGGGTGGCGATCACGAGAGCGATCGTGATGCCGAGCAGCCCGAAGACCACGTCGGCGTGGAGCTGACTGATCAGCTCTTCGTCGAACCCGTTCCGGCCGGTGTCCGGATCGCCTGAGTGCGGCCCGGCGCCGGTGACGAGGGTGCCGACGGCAACGGCCAGCCAGACGGCCACCACGGATGCCGTGGCGAGCGCCCGGACGACCGGGGGAGTGTGCGGGTAAGGACTGGTTCGCGACCGGCGCATCATCGACACGGTCAGCGTGATGATGACCGGCGAGACCAGGAAGTGCGCCGACACGATCCACGGGTTCAGACCCGTGAGGACGCTCACACCGCCGATAACAGCCTGCAGCGGTACGCCGAGCGCCGCCGCCGTCGCCAGTCTCCGCAAGTCCCGGCGGATCGGCCGGTAGCGCATCACCGCGAGCCAGGTGCCGATCGCAACAATCGCGACCACGAACCCGAGCATCCGGTTGCCGAACTCGATCGCGCCATGCATCCCGAGCGCGGCATGCGGCACGTACGACGAGTCCGTGCACGACGGCCAGGTCGGGCAGCCGAGTCCGGAGCCGGTCAGCCGGACGAGACCGCCGGTGACCACGATGCCGATGTTGACGATCACCGAAGCCCAGCCCCAGCGCCGGACTGCGTCCAGGCTCGGCTCGGGCACCAGGCGCCAGAACCGGCCGACTGGTTCAGTCTGTTGGGGCGGAAGATCGGTCGTCATCACCGGCACACTCTAAAGGTCAGTCCCATCGGAAGGTTCGGGAGACCAGGTAGCCCAGGACTCCGGCCCATAGCGCGAGTGACAACGCGGCGGCCCAGGGGATGATCCCTTCGACCGTCGAGTTCGACAGACCGCTCGCCAGTGCCGCACTCGGCAGCAGCCGGACCACGCCCTGCATGGCCTCCGGATACTCGTCGACCGGCGTCATCACCGCGCCACCAGCGAGCAGCAACAGATAGAGCAGGTTCGCAGCTGCCAGCGTCGCCTCGGCCCGCAGCACACCGGCCATCAACAGACCGAGCGACGCGAACGCCGCCGTACCGCACAGAACAGTCAGTACGACGCCAACCACCGCATTAGCGCCACCCACCGGCTTCCAGCCCAGTGCGAACCCAGTCCCGATCAAAACGGCGAATTGGATCACCTGCACGATCAGCACCGCACCGATCTTCCCGGCAAGCAATCCGCCGCGTGAAAGCGGAGACGCCCCCAGCCGCTTGATCACGCCGTACCGGCGCTCAAAACCAGTAGCGATCGCCAGCGACGTGAACGACGACGACAGCACCGCAAGAGCAAGCACCCGCGGTACGGCGTCATCGATCGGCCGGCCGTCTCCGAGCGGCAGCCGGTTGCCCAGCCCCGTCGCGCCCAGCAACAGCAGCAGCCCAAGCGGAATGACCAGTGCGAGCAACAGTTGCTCACCGTTGCGAATCAGCAGCCGGAACTCCATCCGCGTGTGCGCCAGCACCTTGCGCGACCAGGGTGCGCTGCCCGGCTGGGGCGCATACGTCGTCATGAGTTCTCTCGCTTCGGTGCGGTCAGTTCGAGGTACACGTCCTCCAGCGACTTCGTGCCGTGCTCAGTCAGCGTGTCCGGCGTGCCAGAGGCGATCAGCTTCCCGGCCGCCATCACATGCACCTGGTCGGACAGCTGCTCGGCCTCGTCCATCGCATGCGTCGTCAGTACGACGGTCACCCCGTCATCCCGCAGGTCGCGGATCAGCTGCCAGATCTCGCGGCGCCCGTGCGGGTCGAGCCCGGTCGTCGGTTCGTCGAGGAACGCGATCTCCGGCCGCCCGACGATCGCCAGCGCGAGCGACAGCCGCTGCTTCTGCCCGCCTGACAACCGCCGGTACGGCGTCTTGCCGCAGGTACCGAGGTCCAGTCGCTCGACGAGCGTCGGCAGGTCCAGCGGGTGCGTGTGCAAAGCAGCGACGTACGTGAGCATCTCGAGCGCGCGGACGCCGGACCAGGCGCCGCCCTCCTGCAGCATCACGCCGATCCGCGGCATCAATTCGTCGTGGTCGGCGATCGGGTCCAGCCCGAGCACCCGGACGCGGCCGGAATCCGGTCGCCGGAACCCCTCGCAGCTCTCCACGGTCGTGGTCTTGCCCGCCCCGTTGGGGCCGAGCACAGACGTGACGGCGCCGCCGGTTACGGTGAGAGTGAGTCCGTCGACCGCGGCCTTCTCGCCGTACCGCACGACGAGGTTGTCGATCTCCACCGCGACTGGCACAACCGCAGCATAGAGAACAGGTAGACGTGACCTCGCTCACGCCCACCCCTGAACTTCAGCGGAGCGGCGTGAACCGGTTAGGGCAGCCTTATTTGAAGGGCACCCTGAATTACGCGACACTGATGTTGTGAAAACTTCCGCGACATCCGGAGCGGCGCCTGCCGGCACCGGCAGCGCGCGGGACGAGTCCACCCGGGACCGGGTCGCCCGGTCCATCTTGACCAACGGCCCGTCCAGCGCGGCAGTGCTGGCCGAGCGCCTCGAGCTGACGCCTGCCGCCGTCCGGCGGCACCTGGACCACCTGCTCGAGGAGGGTCTGGTCGAGTCCCGCGAGGAGCGCGTCTACGGCCCGCGCGGCCGCGGCCGCCCCGCGAAGGTCTTCGTGCTGACCGACTCCGGCCGGCACGCGTTCCACCAGGCGTACGACGACCTGGCGGCCACCGCGCTGCACTTCATCGCGGAGGCCGGCGGCGACGAGGCGGTGGCGGAGTTCGCCCGCCGTCGCGCCGTCGAGGTGGGACAGCGGTACCGGGAGCTGGTCGACGCGGCTCCCGAGAGTGACAAGGCGGAGGCGCTGGCCCAGGCGCTGACGGCGGACGGGTACGCCGCGTCCACCGCCGAGCGGGGCCACGGCGCTCAGCTCTGCCAGCACCATTGCCCGGTCGCGCACGTGGCCGAGCAGTTCCCCCAGCTGTGTGAGGCCGAGACCGAGGTGTTCGCCACCTTGCTCGGCCGGCACGTCCAGCGGCTGGCCACCATCGCCCACGGCGACGGTGTCTGTACGACGCACATCCCCGGGCCTGCCCCGGTTTCCTCTGTATCCGACGGCGAATCTGCGAGGACTGCACGATGACGCAAACCGCTCACCCCGAACTGGAAGGCCTCGGCAACTACCAGTACGGCTGGTCCGACTCCGACGCCGCCGGTGCGGTCGCCCAGCGCGGCATCAGCGCCGACGTGGTGCGTGGGATCTCGTCCCTGAAGAGCGAGCCCGAGTGGATGCTCGACCTGCGGCTGAAGGGCCTGAAGCTCTTCGACCGCAAGCCGATGCCGTCGTGGGGCGCCGATCTGTCCGGGATCGACTTCGACAACATCAAGTACTTCGTCCGGTCGACCGAGAAGCAGGCGACCAGCTGGGAAGAGCTGCCCGAGGACATCAAGAACACCTACGACAAGCTCGGTATCCCGGAGGCGGAGAAGCAGCGCCTGGTCGCCGGCGTCGCCGCGCAGTACGAGTCCGAGGTCGTCTACCACCAGATCCGTGAGGACCTGGAGGAGCAGGGTGTCATCTTCCTGGACACCGACACCGGCCTGAAGGAGTACCCGGAGCTCTTCCAGGAGTACTTCGGCTCGGTGATCCCGGTCGGCGACAACAAGTTCGCCGCGCTGAACACGGCGGTCTGGTCCGGCGGTTCGTTCATCTACGTGCCCAAGGGCGTCAAGGTGGACATCCCGCTGCAGGCCTACTTCCGGATCAACACCGAGAACATGGGCCAGTTCGAGCGGACGCTGATCATCGTCGACGAGGACGCCTACGTGCACTACGTCGAGGGCTGCACGGCGCCGATCTACAAGTCGGACTCGCTGCACTCCGCGGTCGTCGAGATCATCGTGAAGAAGGGCGCCCGCTGCCGCTACACGACGATCCAGAACTGGTCGAACAACGTCTACAACCTGGTCACCAAGCGCGCCACCTGTGAAGAGGGCGCGACGATGGAGTGGATCGACGGCAACATCGGTTCCAAGGTGACGATGAAGTACCCGGCCGTCTACCTGATGGGTGAGCACGCCAAGGGCGAGACCCTGTCGGTCGCGTTCGCGGGCGAGGGCCAGCACCAGGACGCCGGCTCGAAGATGGTGCACAACGCGCCGTACACGTCGAGCTCGATCGTGTCGAAGTCGGTGGCCCGCGGTGGCGGCCGGACGTCGTACCGGGGTCTGGTCGAGGTCGCGCCGGGTTCGCACCACAGCAAGTCCACGGTGCGCTGTGACGCGCTGCTGGTCGACACCATCAGCCGCTCCGACACCTACCCGTACGTCGACGTCCGCGAGGACGACGTGGCGATGGGGCACGAGGCGACCGTCTCCAAGGTCAGCGACGACCAGCTCTTCTACCTGATGAGCCGGGGGATGGCCGAGGACGAGGCGATGGCGATGATCGTCCGCGGCTTCATCGAGCCGATCGCCCGCGAGCTCCCGATGGAGTACGCGCTGGAACTCAACCGGCTCATCGAGCTGCAGATGGAAGGGGCCGTCGGCTGATGTCGACCGAAACTCTGGTTGCCACTGGCAACAAGGCGCACTCGCACGGGCCGGGCTCCCCGGTCCCGCTGCAGGCCCGGAGCGAACGGCCCACGTCGTACGACGTCGAGACCTTCCCGGCGCCCAATGGGCGCGAGGAGGAGTGGCGCTTCACCCCGGTGAAGGCGATCAAGTCGCTCTTCGAGGACGCCGAGAGCACCGAGACGCCGAAGATCGACGCCTCCGGCCCCGAGCAGGTCGCGATCGAGACCGTCGTCGCCGACGCGCTCAAGGTCCTCACCCCGCAGGACCGGCCGTCCGCGATCGCATGGAAGCGCTCGCCGTCCGCCCTGGCCGTTCGGATCCCGAACGAGGCCGAGCTGACCGAGCCGGTGCACGTGAACGTCGCGAGCCTCGGCGGCCGCGGCTACACGCACCTGATCGTCGAGGCCGGCCGGCACAGCCGCGCCCAGGTCATCATCGATCACACCGGTGCCGGTGAGCTGAGCAGCAACGTCGAGATCAAGGTCGGCGACGGCGCCGAGCTGCGCGTCGTGAGCATCCAGCAGGCCGACCACGAGTCGATCCACCTGGCCCAGCACGACGCGCTGGTCGGCCGGGACGCCCGCCTGCACCACGTCGTGGTGTCGCTCGGCGGCAAGGTCGTCCGGATCAACACCAACGTCCGGTACGCCGGTCCGGGCGGTGACGCCGAGTTGCTCGGGGTGTACTTCGCCGAGGGCGGTCAGCACCACGAGAACCGGCTGTTCGTCGACCACGAGGCCACGCACTGCAAGAGCAACGTGCTCTACAAGGGCGCGCTGGCCGGTGACAACGCCCGCTCGGTGTGGATCGGCGATGTGCTGATCCGGGCCGCGGCCGAGGGCACCGAGACCTTCGAACTGAACCGCAACCTGGTCCTGACCGAGGGCGCCCGCGCCGACTCGGTGCCGAACCTGGAGATCGAGACCGGCGAGATCGAGGGTGCGGGACACGCGTCCGCGACCGGCCGGTTCGACGACGAGCAGCTGTTCTACCTGCAGGCGCGCGGTATCCCCGAGGATGCGGCCCGCCGGCTGGTCGTGTCCGGCTTCTTCAACGACATCATCGGCAAGATCGGTGTCCCCGAGGTCGTCGACCACCTGCACGAGGTGATCGAAACCAAGCTGGCCCGTACGGCGGAACTCAGCGCCACCGCGAAGGCAGCACTCGGCCAGTGAGCGACAGCTTCGAGCGCGCCTGCGCCGCCGCCGACGTACCGGACGAGGGAGTCGTCTCGGTGGAGATCGGTGGCGTCGAGGTTGCGGTCATCAAGAGCGAAGGACAGTACTTCGCGGTGCGGGACGAGTGCTCGCACGCGCAGATCCAGCTGTCCGAGGGTGACGTCGGCGGATGCGAGATCGAGTGCTGGCTGCACGGATCCCGCTTCGACCTGCGCACCGGCGAGCCGACCAGCCTGCCGGCGTACGACCCGGTCCCGGTCTATCCGGTCCGCCTGGACGGCGCCGACGTACTCGTCGACGTGAAGAACCCCCTGAACCAGCCAAGCCTGTAATTGCATGGCCCTGTAGAAAACGACGGAGATAGAGAAACCTCATGGCGACACTCGAGATTCGCGACCTGCACGTGTCGGTCGACACCGAGAACGGCCCGAAGGAGATCCTGCGCGGCGTCGACCTGACCATCGCCGGTGGTCAGACGCACGCGATCATGGGCCCGAACGGTTCCGGCAAGTCCACGCTGGCGTACTCGATCGCCGGTCACCCGAAGTACAACGTCACCGGCGGCACCGTGACGCTGGACGGCGAGGACGTGCTGGACATGGCCGTCGACGAGCGCGCCCGGGCCGGCCTGTTCCTGGCCATGCAGTACCCGGTCGAGGTCCCCGGCGTGTCGGTGTCGAACTTCCTGCGCACCGCCAAGACCGCCATCGACGGCGAGGCCCCGAAGCTGCGCACCTGGGTCAAGGACGTCAACAAGGCGCTGGCCGACCTGGACATGGACGCCGACTTCGGCAACCGCAACGTCAACGAGGGCTTCTCCGGTGGTGAGAAGAAGCGCCACGAGATCGTCCAGCTGGAGCTGCTCGACCCGAAGATCGCGATCCTCGACGAGACCGACTCCGGCCTCGACATCGACGCGCTGAAGATCGTCTCCACCGGCGTCAACCGGTTCGCGGAGAAGGGTGACAAGGGCGTTCTGCTGATCACCCACTACACCCGGATCCTGCGCTACATCAAGCCGGACTTCGTGCACGTGTTCGTCGACGGCAAGGTCGCCGAAGAGGGCGGCGCCGAGCTGGCCGACGAGCTCGAGGCCAACGGCTACGAGCGCTTCCTGAAGGCAGCGGCCAAGTGACCGACGCCCGGACGTTCAGCAGTCCCTTGGACCTGCAGTCGGTCCGGGCGGACTTCCCCATCCTGTCGCGTGAGCTCGCGGGTGGGTTCCCGCTGGTCTACCTGGACTCGGCCAACTCTTCGCAGAAGCCGCGCCAGGTGGTCCAGGCGATCGAGGACCACTACCTGATCCACAACGCGAACGTCGCCCGCGCCATGCACCAACTCGGTGCGGAGGCCACAGCGGCGTACGAAGGTGGCCGGGACAAGGTCGCGGCCTTCATCGGCGCGACCAACCGGGACGAGATCGTCTTCACCAAGAACGCCTCCGAGGCGCTCAACCTGGCCGCGCACACCCTCGGCGCCGGGCTGAAGCCGGGCGATGTCGTGGTGATCTCCGAGATGGAGCACCACAGCAACATCGTCCCGTGGCAGCTGGCCTGTGAGCGCACCGGCGCGACGCTGAAGTGGTTCGGCGTCACCGAGGACGGTCGGCTCGACCTGTCGAATATCGACGAGCTGCTCACTGGGCAGACGAAGGTCGTCGCCCTGACCTGGGTCTCGAACGCGCTCGGCACGATCAACCCGATCGCCGACATCGCGGTCAAGGCGCACGCGGTCGGCGCGACCGTCGTCGTGGACGCCTCGCAGGCGGTGCCGCAGTTCCCGGTCGACGTCTCGACGCTGGGTGTGGACATCCTCGTCTTCACCGGGCACAAGGCGGTCGGCCCGACGGGTATCGGCGTGCTCTGGGGCCGGTACGACCTGCTCGCTGCGTTGCCGCCGTTCCTCGGTGGTGGCGAGATGATCGAGATCGTCCGGATGACCGGTTCGACCTACGCCGCGCCGCCGGCCCGGTTCGAAGCCGGTACGCCGCCGATCGCGCAGGCCGTCGGTCTCGGCGCGGCCCTGGACTACCTGTCCGGGATCGGGATGGACAAGATCGCGGCCCACGAGCACGCGATCGTGGAGTACGCGCTCGAGGGCCTGAAGACGGTCCCCGGGCTGAAGCTGCTCGGTCCGACCGATGCGGTCGACCACGGTGGTGCGATCAGCTTCGAGCTGGACGGCGTCCACCCGCACGATGTGTCGACGGTGCTGGATACGCGAGGCATCGCCGTACGGGCTGGTCACCACTGCGCGCGTCCGGTGCACGAGCGGTTCGGAATGCAATCGTCCACCAGAGCGTCTTTCTACCTGTACACGACTCCCGAGGAGGTCGACGCGCTCGTCGACGGACTCGGATTCGTCCGTAGCTTCTTCAAGGTGGACTGATATGCAGCTCGACAGCTTGTACCAGGAGATCATCCTGGACCACTACCGCACCCCGCATCACGCGGGGCTCGCGGACCCGTACGACGTGGAGGTGCACCACGTGAACCCGTCCTGCGGGGACGAGGTCACGCTTCGCGTCGAGCTCGACGGTGACACCGTCAAGGGCGTCACCCACCACAGCGTCGGCTGCTCGATCAGTCAGGCGGCCACGTCGGTGATGTCGGACCTGGTGATCGGCAAGCCGGTCGCCGAGGGGATGGCGACGTACGAGAAGTTCCTCGAGCTCATGCAGAGCCGGGGGAACATCGAGCCGGACGAAGAGGTTCTGGAGGACGGCGTCGCCTTCGCGGGCGTCGCGCAGTTCCCCGCCCGCGTGAAGTGTGCGTTGCTGGGCTGGTCGGCCTGGCGCGATGCCACCGCCCAGGCGCTGGCGGCCAACCAAGGAGTGAAGAATGTCTGACCAGACCGACGAGAAGATCGAGCTGCCCGAGGTCGACCTCGAAGCAGCCGCCGCGGCCCAGGCCGCCGGCCCCGGTACGACGCCGCCTCCGGTCGAGGACGTCACCGAGGCCCTCAAGGACGTCGTCGACCCCGAACTCGGGATCAACGTCGTCGACCTCGGCCTGATCTACGGCGTCACCGTCGACGACAGCTCCACGGCGATCATCGACATGACCCTGACGTCCGCGGCCTGCCCGCTGACCGACGTCATCGAGGACCAGACCCGGATGGCCCTCGAGGGCCTCGTCAACGACTTCCGCATCAACTGGGTCTGGATGCCCCCGTGGGGCCCGGAGAAGATCACCGACGACGGCCGCGACCAGCTGCGGGCGCTCGGCTTCAACGTGTGAGCAGAGTAGTAACAGTCGCGCCGGAGCGGTTGGATCGGTGGTTGACCGGCTTTGGTGAACGGCACGGCGACGTCTCGTTCGACGTAGCACCGCATCAGGTGACGGTGTCTGCGGCGGACGGGGCGGTTGCCGTGGTGAGTGTGCCCTTCCAGCCTCTCGTGGACTTGAGCCGCGAGGGGCTGGTTGCGCATGTGCTGGGGGAGCACCGGCTCGGGCTACTGCTGGTACGGCGGGGTGGGTACGGCGCGGGGGTTTTCGTCGGGCCGAAGCTGGTGGACTCGAAGGTCGGGTCACGCCATGTGCAGGGGACGACGAAAGCCGGTGGATGGTCGCAGCAGCGGTTCGCGCGGCGGCGTGACAACCAGGCGCGGGAGGCGTTCGCGGCGGCGACTGAGGTCGCCGTACGGATTCTGGCCGGGGCTCGGCTGGACGCGTTGGTGTGTGGGGGAGACCGGCGGGCGATCGAGACCGTGCTCGAGGATCCGCGGCTGAAGGACATCGCGAAGCTGGTGCGGCCGCCGTTTCTCGGGGTGGCGGATCCGAAGCAGAAGGTTCTGGAGGCTGCCGGGGTCGATGCGCGCGCGATCCGGATCGAGCTGACCGAACCTCAGGACGACGACGGGCCGTCGTAGAGCGCGCGGAAGTCCGACAGCGTGCCTTCGTAGTACTGCAGGTCGTCGAAGAGCTTGGCGCGGTGCACCAGCTGCGGGCTGTCGGCGAGCGCCTGCCGGCCGAAGTCCGACCAGATCGCCGAATCCGGCACCTGATCCGCATCCTCGGGCAAGAACTTCAACGCCTCGCGTACGGCGTAAGCGGCGTACTCCCAGTTGAGCTCGACGACCGACCGGTCCTGGCCGGGCTGCCCGGTGTAGGCCATGTCGGCGGTCAGCGCCCGGCGGGCGAACGTCGACGCCAGCACCGCCCACTGAGCCGCGTCGATCAGGGTGGAGACGCCCAGCCCGAACGGCACGCCGATCGTGCGGGAAGCCTCCTCACTCTCGTACGGGATCTCGATGTCGCCCGACGGTGAGGCATAGGTCCAGGCGGTCTCGCCCTGGGTGATGTTGACACCAGGTTGCAGGTCCGGCGGCGGTACCGCAGGCGCGGCCGTGTCGGCTGCGGTCTGCACGCTGGTGTAGACCTGTGCCTCGATCAGGGTCCTGGCAGTCAGCATCAGTTCCCGCGCTCCTGTTCGCTAGTTCGCATGCACACTACCGTGCTCATGGCCCGGAGATCGCCGGTCCCTGACCGGTCGGTGACATCGCCCGTGCGGCTGTCGTGGCGGCAGCCGGCTGGGTGGGCGGCGGTGCCACACCGGGGTTGAACTGCTGGGCCGTCGACCCGTAGTCGAGACCTTTCAACATGCTGGCCGGTACGCCGTTCTGGACCAGAGCGTCGGCGGTCTTCGCGGCGAAGTCGTCGTTCGGGCCCATCGTGTTGTACAGCTCGCGAAGGTCGACGCGCCCCTGAGCCATCAGGGCGATCCGGCCGTCGAGACTGCCGAGTGCCGAACCGAAGCCGCCGTCGCCCACCCCCGCCAGTCGCGCAGTACCGTCGCCCGGGTTGTAGACCGCGAGATAGAGCTGCTCGTTGTCGTCGCGGTCGCGCACCGACACCAGCAGGGTCTGCCGCTGCTGCTGTGCCTGGGCCAGCGCTGTCACCAGTGGTCGATAGGGCTCGTGTACTTCGTTGCCGTTGGCATCTGTCGTCGTCTCGGACGCCTCGATATCGGGCCGGCCGAGTCCCTCCGGGGTGATCATCAGCCGGGCATCGGCGAGTGCGGCGTCGACGCTCGCGCCGGACTCCATCGCCTTCAGGGCGTCGAGGAACTCGTGCTTGAGCATCTTGACGTAGAACTGGCCACGCGCGGCGTCCGGAATCTCCCTGCTCCGCTTGGTTTTCGGCGTGCCTTGTCCGTTGTCGCGCAACTGGTCGATGCCGACGTCGTAGCTCACCGGGATCCGGACCGTGACGACCTCGCCCTCCTCGAACTTGCTCGTCTCCAGCCGGGTGCCATAGGCGTCGGAGGCCTGCTCCTTCACCTGCTCGCCGACTGAGCCGCCGACACTGACCGGACCGCCACCCACGCCCGCATTCACCGTGCCGGGACCGACGTGGCTCCCGGAGCTGCTCGAGCGAGCTGCGGTCTCGCGCCGCGAGACCGCGCCGGTCTGCGCGTCACCGATCGGATCCTCGACCAGCTGGAGGCCGGTCTTGTGGGCCTTGATCGTGACGCCGATCGTGGTCTGGCCGTTGCCGCGAGCAACCATCGGCGGCAGTCGCAGACCGTCGTCGCTGATCAGCTCGTGGAAGTACGCCTTCATGGCCGTGGCCTTGAGATGACCCTCCAGCGCGCCGCGGTGCTCGGCGAACCCGGCCGGGCCGAGCACCCGGGGATCACTCAGCTCCGCGTCCAGGACGTCGTACAACTGGTTGGTCCGCTCGTCGCCCAGGCCATACGGCTGGGTGCTCTCGACGACGGCGCTCTCGGTGATCCTGATCGGCCGGTGCTCGGGCTGGTCGGCGAGTTGCGGACGGGTACCGGGTTCCTTGAGCAGCTTCTTCGGGACGAGCAAGGTGAGCTCGGCCTGCAGTTGCCGCGGGGTGGCGGTGATCGAGACCTGGTCCGGCTTCGTCCGGTCCAGCTTCCAGCGCGCACTCGTGAGGGCGGCGGCACCGGCATTCTGGATGCGGGTGACCCTCGAGGTGTAGACGATCGACCGCTTCACTTCGGCCATGTCGAAGTGCCCGGTGCGGTCGACATTCACGTCCTGCTCGCTGCTGCCGGCCCCGGTGGTGCGGACGCGCTCGACCTTGCCGCCGACGTTGCCCGAGTCCCCGGCTGCCGCGCTACCGCCGACCTCTGCGGAGTACGCCGTACTGTGGCCGATCGACCGATCCTGGCTGTGATGGCGGTAGGCCTGGTCGAGACCGATCGCCTCGACACCGGAGATCTCGGGCGTGCCGTCGACCGTGTACTCACCGATCATCTCGGCGGTGAGCTGGACCTCGTAGAGATCCGGGCGCTGCTGTCCCTCGATCGGCACCTCGATCGTGGCGACGAAGCCACGCGCGCCGAGCATGTTCTCGAGCTCGCCCTGATGGGCGTCCGCGGCCAGGTTGACCCGTAGCGCCGGGGCGAGCAGCTTGCTCTCGGTCAGTACGCCGGGCGCGATCTCCTCGAACTGCGGCCGGACGAGCTCGAAGAGGTCCACCGGTTCGCCGTCCGGACCGAGCACGGTGAGCTGGTCGATCTGCGCCGACGCGATGCTGTCCTGGTACGCCGGTCCTGGGTCGACCGCGCGGCGCTGAGCGGACAGTTTCTCGATGGCGAGCAGGCGCTCCTCGACCGTCGCGGTCTGGTTGGTCGTCGGCATTCCGGCGTTCTCGAACACCTTCGCGGCCAGCTGCTCGTGGTCGTGCTCGGCGGCCAGCCCGGTGGTGACGCCGGCTCGGTCGAGCTCGTACCGGCGGAGGAAGCCCATCGCGGTCTGCGGGTCCATCGTCACGCGGTCGTGCAGGTAGCGCTCGGCGACGTCGGCCACGACCGGCAGCGGCAGATCGAGCTCCCGTTTCGCGTAGAGCGCGAGAGCGCGGCGCTCAGCCATCGCCTTCTGCGCAAGGCCGTCATCGAGCTGGACGGTCTGGACGACGGCGCCGGAGGAGTCGAGGATGTCGGCCTCGAGCTCGTAGCGTTCGAGGAACTCGTAGTGCGTTCCGGTGTTGACCAGCAGCCACTCCTGGCCGGTCGCCCGGCTCACGGTCGTGGACTGCGAAGACCCGGCGTTCCGGCCGATGGAGCCCGAGCCGGCCGCCGACGACGCGTCGGCATCGGTCTGCCCGCCGCCGCCCTCGGCGCCCAGCCCGCCCCCGGTCGACGTACCGGAGGTGAACGACGCGTCGGTCAGGGTGAGGTTGATATTCGCGGTGTTCTGCTGGTTGACCGCCAGGAAGGTCTGGCTGACCGCGCGGCCGCGCAGGACGACCTTGTACTGCTGGGCCAGGGCGCTGCGGTCCGCGATCGCCTCGGCCGGGTTCGCCGGCGGTGGTGTGATCACCATCGGGACCTCGAGGTTGCCGTTCATCCAGTCCGGATTCGCGACGAGGCTGTCCGAGGAGAAGGCGGCGTGCAGTTGCGCGACGGCGCTGGAGTCGGCCCGGAACGCGGCGACCTCGGTGAAGATCTGGTCGGCCGGGTTCGCCGCGTCGACGGCGACGGCGATCGACGCGCGGACCGCGTTCGCGTGCGGCGCTTTCGGCTGCGCCTCGATCACCGGCGCTTCGGCGCGCGTCAGGGACTGCTCGTAGTACAGGTCGACCGAACCGGGGACGTCGGCGATGGGCTTCTCCAGCCCGCGGTCGGTGCGCTCCGCGAACGTGATCCGGACGCCCTGCTCGATCTTGTCGAGCGGCTCGGTGCTCTCGGCGAGCACGACCCGGTTGACCCGGCGGCCGGACGCGGTGGTGATGCTGCGGCCGACTGCGTTCCGGTTGAGCTTGGCCCCGAACCGGCTCGTCAGCCCGCTCTGCCCTTCATCGGGCCCATCGCCGACAGCAGCTCCGGCCGAGAGCGGCAGGGCGGTCGACCTCGTCGTACTGCGACTGGTGGCGTCCGAGGTGATGCCGAGCCGCACCACGTTGCGCGCAGACGTCGTACCGCGTCCGGTCTGGTCGTCGAAGTCCTGCACGACGCCCAGGCGGAAGTGGCGGTAGTGCGGTGCCCGGCCGGTGCTCTGATCGACCAGAGTGACCGGCAGACCGCCTTGGCAGGCTTGGTTGATGCCCGCCTGGATGCGGTGGTCATCCACGTTGTCGATGATCCGCTGGTAGTTCGCGAGCTGACCAGCTCGCCGCAGCGGATCCTTCGGCAGCGCGTCCCACCGCGGTTTGTGCTTCGCGTCGAGGGGCGGCACAAGGCCCATCTCACTCAGCTTCGTCAGGGCCTCCCGCTGAGCCTGCTCGGCGCCTTGCAGGTTCTCGGCGAGCGCCTTGCCTGGGCCGCGCAGCTGGTTCGGTCCGGCGCCCAGCCACGGCGGTACGATCTGCGGGCCGGTCGGGGGTTCGGCATCGCCGCGCAGCAGCAGTCGGTCGTCCTGGTCGAACCGCAGGCTGCCGTCGTCCTCCCGCCGTACGGCGTCTGCTGAGGCAGGCCCCCCGGCCCGCAGCAGGTCGTTCTCGGTGACCCGGATTCGCGCCTCGCAGGTGTCTGCCACCACGATCGGCGCGGCCTCGCGGTCGGAGATCTTCCGCAGGGTCGCCCGGACCTCGAAGTCGACGATGACGCCCTGCGTCGGGCCGCGGTCGCGATGAACCACCGGAGTGATGGCAGTGGAGCTGACGTTCTGGCCGCCGGAGCGGCTGACACTGCGCCCAGCGGACGCATTGGGTACGCCGAACGCCGTCACGCCGGCCGTCGCGGTCATCGACGTGCCGTAGGACTCGGAGGCGTTCACTCCGGAGAAGTCGACCTCGACGCCCTCCTTGCCCACCTCGGTGCTGGGCTCGCCGCTGAGCGTCGCGGTGCTCCACACCGGCTCGATCTCGATGGTCAGCTCGTACTCCGACCGCCCGTCGACCGAGATCGGCCGCGTGAGCCCACCGGGCTTGGTGAATTGGTGCAGCAGCCGGCTGGTGTCACGGGTGACCATCACGTTGAGGTGGTCGTACGCGACCCGGTCTAGGCCGTCCTCTCGATCCCGCAGCTGCTTGGCCAGGCGGTCGCTGATGTCCTGTACGCCGTTGATCCGGGTGACGGTGTGCGGCGGGAACTCCGGACTGCACTCGTCCGCCCGGCCCAGCTGCTCCAGCGTCACGATCTCCGTGGGCGCCTTGACGGTGTAGGCGCTGGAGATCCAGGTGAGGTGCTCACCCGCGTCCACCGCCTCGACCGGCGACCAGTCCGCCATAGGGGAGCTGCGGTACTCGACCAGCCACTTGCCCTGCGACCGGTAGAGCAGGGACTCTCCGTGCGCGTCGTCGACCTCGCCTTCCTGCTCATGCGTCGACAGACCGGACGACTGGGTGAAGGACTGTCCGCGGTTCACGTCCGCCCGGGGTGCGGCGACCTGGCCGGCGGTGTGGACCGCGCTGCCGGGAGTCGCCAGCGCCATCACCGGCTGCAGATTCACACCGAACGACGTACTGCTCGAGTGGGTGTTCGACGTACCGAGGCCTTGGCCGCCGGCGCCGATCCAGCCGTTCATCTGCTGGGCCAGGTCGTGGTCGCGGTCGACGACCTCGGTGAGGTCGGTCCGCTCGAACCGCAGCCGGACCTGACCGACCTTCTTGATGTCGTCGTCAGCGGCGCCACCGCCGACCGGGATCACCAAGCCGTCGTCCGACATCAGCAGCCGGTACTCGGCGGTCGGGATCGGGCGGGGTGCATTCGGGTCGAGCCCGTGCGGTCCGCCGCGCTCCTGGATGATGCGGTTGATGTCAGCGACCGGAGCGAGCAGGGGCTCGCCGGTGGGTACGCCGGTCTCCAGCAGCTCGGGAGCCGGTAGGGCTCGCGCGCTGGCGGCTTCGTAGATCTCGACCCGGTCGGTCGCCTCGTCGGCTAGCGCGGTGAGCTGCGCTTGGGGCGACCCGGCGTCGATCGCGGTGAGCAGGTCGCGGTAGCCGGACAGGGCGTGAGCGGCGTCCTCAGCCACCTGCCGGTATCCGCTCGCGAGCTCGGTGTGTCGAGCTGCTTTGTTGCCTGCAGCAACCGCCTGGACGCGGAAGACACGAGCCCGTTCGGCGGCTCCGAGATCTTTGAGCGCTTGTTCGGTGACGGCCTTGCCTTCGAGATCGGCCGCGTCAGCGGTGGCCGCCACCGCCGTCGACACCTTGGTATCGGCCTGCACTGTGAAGCCGGCGACGGCTGTCTCGAGCTCGTCGATCTGGCGGACGACCTGCTCGCGCAGTGCGGCGGGGGAGTTCGGTGTGGTTGATTCGGTCAGCAGTCGTTCTGCCGCGTGGCCTAGCTCGATCGCATCCGGCGCCGACCGGGCTTCGGTCGACCAGGGCAGCTCAGGCAGCGCACCACCGCGGCGCTTGAGGGCGCCGGCCAGACCTTCGATCTCGGTGCGGATCTCCGCCTTGCTGCGGGTGCCGTTCGGATCGCGCCACTCCTTGGCGAGCAGTTGGTACGTCGCATAGTCCGCGCGGGTCCGGATGTCGCGCTGCTCCACGCCGAAGCGGGCTCGCAGCCGGGCGAACATGCCGGTGGGCTCGGGAGTGGCGAGCTGCTGGGTCAACTGGCTGATTTGGTGCGTCCAGACCTGAGCGAGCTGCCCGTCGGCCACGGTGGGCGAGATCCGCAGTACATGCGGGTCTTCCGCCGTACCGGCTGCTGTGCGGCCTTGAGCGAGCAGGGTGCCGACTGTGCGGTCGACCTCGACGCGCACGTACTGCGAGCCGTCGATCACTGCGAGTCCGGGGCCGGCGAGTGTGGGCGCGTCAGGCAGTTGTCCGAGGGCTGCCAGCGCGGAGTCGGGAGTCAACGCGGGTGCGTCGGCCGGGCGGCTGGTGGTGCCGGTGGCGCGGGTCAGGAAGCGGCGGCGATGGAGGCGGTGCTGCGGCGGTGTCACGGCGGCCGGCGTACCGAGACTGCGTGCGGTCTGGCTGATCGCGGCGGCACCGGAGACAGCCGCAGTGAGCGAGGGCGGCCTGTTGGCGGCGGGGAGCGCGGCTAGTCGGGTAGCGGCTTCGGGGGAGGTCTGGGCGGCACTGCGCAGGGCGACGCGCAGCATGGCGCGGGCCTCGTCGTGACGCGATTGGTCCAGTCCGGGCACTGTGAGCAGCCGGTCGAGCGCAGCGGCAGCGCCGAGGCCGGGCTGCTCGTCACGGTTCCGGGACCGTGCGGCACCGAGCAGCGCTACCGCCTCGGCCAGCATCCGGTCGTCGTGCACCTTGTCACTGGCCCGGCTTGCGAGGTACGTCTGCAGGTCGGCAGTGACCCGCGCCGGGAGGACGTCGTACCGGCTGGTCAGCCAGACGCTGCCGTCACGGAGCGGGACAGCAGTGGGCCAGGCGATTCCCAATGCGGTGGAAATCGCCGTCCGGGCACGGCTCTGCGGGTCGGGCACCACACCTCCGAAGGGTCGTCTGGCCGGGACGCTAGCAAACTTTCGGTTACTCGCCAGCTACTCGAAGCACCCGTTCTGTTAACGATTTACGCCTGTCGGCCTCCTAGGATCGACGCATGACCGAGCAGTTGGGATCCTCCGGGTGGACAGTGACCGAAGCGCGCGGAGTGATCGCGCAACTGCGGCACGTCGCCACCGAAGGCCCTGAGTACGACGGCGTCGAGCTCTTCCTCGCCTTGTCCGAGTACCTGGACCAGCTGTACGGCGGCCACGGCTTCGACGTCCTGCTGGTGGATCCGGAGCGCGCTGCGCTCGCCGGGGCAATTAGTGAGCAACGCTCACGACGCGCCGGAGCTGGAGAGCGGCTGGAACAGCCGGTGAACTCTGCTGTCACGCTGGCTGAGGGCCGTGCGCTCGCAGGTGCACTGGAGAGCGCAGAGGGCTGGCAACACCAGCTAGGACTGGCCTTACACGCGCTCTACACCTACCTAGACCAGTTGTACGGCGGACCGGGCGCATTCACCGAGCTTTTGACCTCTGAGGAGCGCAACCGGGTCGCGAGCGGGTAACAGCCCGCACCAGTTGGCGAGGATGGCACCTGGATGCCATTACGGTAGGCGCGTGAGTCTCTCGTCCTCCACGCGTACTCCTGCCCCCAACGCCCGCGGTACGGGCCGGCCGGCGGGCGGTGGTACGAACCGCCTCCCGAACAGCCGAGAGCGCCGCCCGGCCCTGGCCGCCTTGGCGGTGATCCTGATCCTGCTCGGCGCCGCCGGCTCCGCCCTCATCGCTCTGAACAGCGGCAACCGCGAGGGCTACGTCGCCATCAGCGCGGACAAGCTTCCACCGGGTCACAAGCTCGTCGAGAAGGACCTGTCCAACGGTGACCTGGCCGGTGCGACCGATGCGCTGATCAAGTGGTCCGACCGGAGCAAGTACCTCGGCCAGTACACGACCACCTGGCTGTACCAGGACCAGTACCTCACGCCGAAAAACCTGTCCCCCGATGCGCCGACCCCGAGCGGCGGGGCGCAGGTCGGGGTCGTACTCGACGCCGGTCGGGCCCCCTCCGACGGTCTGGGCGTGGGCGACGTCGTACAGGTGGTGCGGGTGCCGACTGCGAACCAGGACAGCGTCGGTCCGGCCACGCTCGTCTCCGCTGCTGTGGTGACGGCCTCTGCCGGCGGCGTCGTCGCTGAGAAGGGCTCCACGGTCAACACGCTGAACGTCAGCATCCTGGTCCCGACCGGCAAGGCGACCGCAGTCGCCGCTGCGGCGGCCTCGAAGACGCTGGTTCTGGTCAAGCTCAACCCGGCGACCAAGCCCGACGTACCGCGCACCAACGGGGACGGCTGATGGCACTCGTAGCTCTTGCGAGTGCCAAGGGATCTCCCGGTGTCACCACTGCCGCTCTGGTGCTGGGAGCGCTCTGGCCGCGGCAGGTGCTGCTGGCTGAGTGTGACCCATCCGGTAGTGACGTAGCGATCCGAATGACCGCACCTGGTGGTACTCCGCTCAACTCCGACCGCGGTCTGGTCAGTCTGGCCGCTGCGAGCCGCAAGGGCCTTGGTGACGAGGTCATCCACGCTCACAGCCAGCAGCTCGACGGTGGGCTCGACGTACTGCTCGGTGTGCGTTCGCCCGAGCAGGTCGGCGGCATGGGCGGTCTGTGGCATCCCCTGGGCATCACGTTCAACCAGCTGCAGCAAGCCGACGTACTGGCTGACTGTGGACGCATCGGCGCCACCTCGCCGCAGCTGCCGGTCATCCAGTCCGCACGGCTCATCGTGATGGTCTGTACGGCGACTGGTTCGTCCGTGGCGCACCTGCGGGAGCGAATGGGCGCACTGGTGCACCACGTCGACGCACAGCTCGGTGTGATCGTCGTAGCAGACCCGAAGCGTCGTGACGGCGTGAAGCAGGTGTGGTCCGTGCTGGACGCCATGTCGGTGCCGGTGCGGAACAGGTGGCACCTGGCCTACGACCCGGTCGGTGCGGCGTTCTTCGACGGACGCGGACACGGCCGACTCGAGAAGACTCAGCTGATCCGGTCAGCGACCGACATCACCGCCGAGATGGCCGCACTGGTCGCCGCACCGCACGACTTCGACATGGCCCAAGCCGCCTTCCCTTTGCAGGGTGAGCGATGACGGCTGATCAGGAACTGGTCCGCCGCCTGCGTTCTCAGGTGGCCGACCGGCTGAACGAGCAGCGCCGCCGGGACCAGGTGAACGGCGTACCGCCGATGAGCGCCGAGGACGAGCGTGAGTACGCCCGGTCGCTGATCGTGCAGGTGCTGGAGGACCACGCCCGCTACGAGCTGGCCGAGGGCCGGACGCCGCCGACTCCGGATGACGACGCGCAGATCGCCGGTGCCATTCACTCGGCGCTGTTCGGGGTCGGGCGGCTGCAGCCGCTGATCGACGACCCTGAGGTCGAGAACATCGACATCAACGGTTGCGACCAGGTCTTCGTCCAGTACGGCGACGGTCGCGAGGAGATGCCCGGTCCGGTCGCCGAGAGCGATGAGGAACTGGTCGAGCTGATCCAGGTGCTGGCCGCCCACGCGGGTCTGACCAGCCGCCCGTTCGACTCTGCGAACCCGCAGCTCGACCTGCGCCTGCCGGACGGCTCGCGACTGTCCGCCGTGATGGGCGTGACGTCGCGTCCCGCGGTCTCGATCCGGCGTGCACGACTTGGCCGGGTGTTCCTGCGCGACTTGGTGGCCAATGGCACCTTCTCCGATGACGTCGGTCAGTTCCTGCGCGCCGCCGTACTGGCTCGGAAGAACATCATGATCGCCGGAGCGACGAACTCCGGGAAGACCACGATGCTGCGTGCGCTCGCCAACGAGATCGCCCCGCACGAGCGGCTGATCACCGTAGAGCGCTCTCTGGAGCTCGGTCTCGGTGAGTTCAAGGAGCTGCACCCGAACGTGGTCGCGTTCGAGGAGCGGCTGCCGAACTCCGAAGGCGTCGGCGCAGTTCCGATGGCCGACCTGGTTCGCCGTTCGCTGCGCATGAACCCGTCGCGCGTCATCGTCGGTGAGGTGCTCGGTGACGAGATCGTCACGATGCTGAACGCGATGAGCCAGGGCAACGACGGCTCGCTGTCGACGATCCACTCGAACAGCTCGATGGAAGTGTTCAACCGGATCAGCACCTACGCCATCCAGGCGACCGAGCGGCTGCCGATGGAGGCGACCCAGATGCTGATCGCGGGTGCCCTCGACTTCGTGGTCTTCGTACGCAAGCAGAATGACTACCAGCACGGCGGCGGCCTGAGCCGGTACGTCGAGAGCATCCGCGAGGTCACCGGTTGGGACGGCCGGGTGCTGTCCGGCGAAGTCTTCGCTCCCGGACCGGACGGCCGGGCCGCGGCACACGCTCCGATCGCCTGCATGGATGAGCTCGAGTACTACGGGTACCAGCCCGTCGTACACGGAACGTGGGCGTGACGAGATGAGCGACGAGACCCTGTTGGCCCTACTCTGCGGAGCGGTTGTCGGTGGCGCGGTTCTGCTGCTGATCGTCGCGATCCGCGGTACCGAACCGCGCGACGAGACCCCGTCGATGTTCCGCCGTGGCGGGAACGCGGACAGCCGGAAGAACCTGATCCGACTCGGCGTCGGGGTTGGCGTCGGCCTCGTCGTACTGGCGGTGACGCGTTGGCTGGTGCTTGCTGCTGCGCTTGGTCTGCTGGCTGCGTTGGCCGATCGCTTCTTCGGTGGTACCGGTGAGGAGCGGCGAGCCATCGAGCGGCTCGAGGCGTTGGCCACCTGGACCGAGGCGCTGCGCGACACCATCGCAGGCGCGGTCGGTCTGGAGCAGGCCATCCCCGCGACCGCGGTGAACGCGGCCCCCGCGATCAAGCCCGGCCTGAACCTGCTGGTCGACCGGCTGCGGATCCGCGAACCGTTGCCCTCGGCACTTATGCGGTTCGCCGACGACCTGGACGACCCGTCCGCCGACCTGATCGTGGCGGCCCTGGTACTGAACGCGCGGCTGCGTGGTCCCGGTCTGCGCGAGGTGCTCAGTGCGCTGGCCGACTCGGCCCGCGAGGAGCTCGACGTACGGCGAAAGGTCGCAGCCGAACGGCGGTCGACGCGGCGCTCGGTGCAGGTGGTCGTCGCGATCACGCTGCTCGTCGCGGCCGCGCTGGTGTTGTTCAACCCGACGTACGTGGCGCCGTACACGAGCTTCATCGGGCAGTTCGTGCTCTTCATCGTGATCGCGCTCTACGCGGTCGGCCTGGTCTGGCTGCGGCGCCTGGCGAAGATCGAGGTACCGGAGCGGTTCCTGATCGGTGGCACGCAGAAGCGTTCGGGCGAGGAACGGATGGAGGTGGTGGGCGGATGATGTGGGCCTTCTTCACCGGTGCGCTGGTGGGACTCGGCGCGTACCTGTTGGTGCGGATGCTGATCCGGCCGCGGGCCAACGTGCTCTCGACGATCGCGCGGATCGACGCCGGTCGCGGCGGTGGCGGTGCCACCACGAGCGCCGCGGGAGAGCGCGTTCTCGGCGGTCTCGACAAGGCGCGGCACACGCTCGGCCAGCGGCTCGAGGCCGAGGCGAACGCGCGCGGCTGGGCCTTCGGCAAGCTGCGCCGCGACCTCGCGGTGATGAACCAGCCGTTCGCCGCGATGCTGGCCACCAAGGTGTTCTTCGCGCTCGGCGCGATGATCTTCATCCCGTTCGTGCTGTTCGCGTTCACCGCGCTCGGCTTCGGCGCACCCGGTGCGACACCGGCCATCGTCACACTGGCCGCGATGGCCTTCGCGTTCTTCCTGCCGGACCTGGCACTGCGCCAGGAGGCGGAGGCGCGGCGGCGGGACTTCCGGCACGTGGTCGGCAGCTTCCTCGACCTGGTCGCGATGAACCTGGCCGGCGGCCGCGGTCTGCCCGAGGCGCTGATGACGGCCTCCACCATCGGCGACCACTGGGCGATGGCACGGATCCGGCAGGCGCTGGCCAACGCGCGCCTGATCGGCATCACGCCGTGGGACGCGATGGCCCGCCTGGGTGAGGACCTGGGCGTCGAGGAACTGCGGGACCTGGCGTCGGCGCTCGCGCTGGCCGGTGACGAGGGCGCGAAGATCCGCGCCTCGCTGCTGGCCCGGGCCGCGTCGCTGCGCCGCAAAGAGCTTGCCGATGTGGAAGGCAAGGCGGGTGAGCGGTCGCAGTCGATGCTGGTCGCCCAGCTGGTGATGTGCGCGGCGTTCATGCTGTTCCTCGGATTCCCGGCCGGGATCGCGATCCTGGGCAGCTGAAAGCGGGTAGGGATCCGTTCGGCGGAACTGTCCGTCGTACCAGGCATACTGAGGCCAGCCCCGGCCTCATGAGTTGGAAGGCATGCGAATGAACACCGAACTGCAGTTCTGGCGGGCGATGACCGGTTACGCCGTCGCCCGGGCGCACGCCCAGCGGGCGCGGGCCAAGCAGGGCCGCACGGAGCTCGGCGCCTCCGCACTGGAGTGGGCCATCATCTCGGCGATCCTGGTCGCGGCCGCGCTGGCCATCGGCCTCGTGGTGCGGCGTGTCATCGACAAGCGCACCGGCGAGATCGAGAACGGCTGACCCATGGTGCCGGTCCGCCCCCCGACCGCCGCGCGCGCCCGCCGGCGCCTCAGACGCAGGTCCGAGCGTGGGGCGAGCTCGTTGGAGCTCGCCATCCTCGCGCCGACGATCATGGCGCTGATCTTCGTCTCGATCCAGACGGCGCTCTACCTGTACGGCCGCTCGGTCGCGCTGAACGCCGCCCAGGAAGGCGTTTCCCGGCTGCGGCTGGTGCAGCCGCCGGTGTACAGCCCGGCGGTGGGGGAGAAGGTCCGGGTCGACATCGAGTCGTACGTCAACCAGCTGGCCGGCACGACACTGCAGAACGCGACGGTGGCCTCACCGGCGTACAACAACCCTCCTGGCATGGTCTCGTTCACTGTCAGCGGTGACACCGTCTCCCTGGTCCCCGGGCTCGAGTTGCACGTGGAGCGGACGGCGACCGGGCCGATCGAGCAGTTCGAGGCCGACAAGTGAGGCGGCCTCAGGCTCGTGGAGAGCGGGGCACGATGGCGCTCGAGATGGTGGTGCTCGCGCCGATCCTGCTGCTCCTCTTCATGTTCCTGCTCGCCGCCGGCCGCTACTTCCAGACCACAGCCCTGGCCGAGTCCGCCGCCCGCGACGGCGCCCGGGCCGCCAGCATGTCCCGCTCCCAGACCGACGCCCAGGCCCGCGTCAACGACGCCGTCACCCGCACCATGGGCCAGGCCGTCAAGTCCTGCAAGGAGTCCGCCACCGGCGTCATCACCACCACCCTCGCCGCCGGCACCCCCCTGTCCGTCGAGGTCACCTGCACCATCGACTACCGCGACCTGAGCTTCCTGGGCCTGGGCGGCGACACCACCATCACCAAACGCTTCACCTCCAGCGTGGACCCGTACCGAGGAGTCCGCGATGGCTCCTGACAACCACCGCTCCCGCATCGTCGACTTCTTCCGCATCGATGCCCCCGGCAACCATCGTGTCTTCCCCCACGGCGCCCTCAGCCCTGCAGTCGCCATCCTCGCGGTGATGATCTTCACCCTGGCCGGCCTCGTCATCGACGGCGGCCGCCAGCTAGGCGCCCGCTCCCGAGCCGTCGGCTACGCCCAAGAAGCCGCCCGCGTAGGCGCCGCCACCATCCAGCTCAACACCGCCGAAGCCAAGATCGACACGGCCAAAGCCGCCATCGCCATCGCCGACTTCTGCGCCCAGGTCTCCTCCAACGACCCCACCGTCACCTCCTGCGCCCCCACCAAACTCACCACCGACCAGGTCGACATCGCCGTAGGCATAGCCAACAAAACAACCTTCCTGGGCCTCATCGGCAAATCCACCCTAAAATCCACCGGCACCGGCACCGCCCACGCCGAACAGGGTGTCCTGGAGAACGACGACAGCCCGACCATTCCGCCGATCTTCGTCACCCGGACGCCGGGCGGCCCGGGGTGGTCGATCTCGACCACGGCGGTCCCGCCGACGATCGACGTACCGTGTCCGCCGAAGTGGACGATCGGATCGCCGACACCGATCTGGACGCTGGACCCGATCCCGTTCCCGGCCTCTTGCACGCCGAGCATCACGGCGACCCCGAGTCCGACCGACGGCGAGCAGAGCTCGAGGCCTCCGTCCACCACCAAGACGCCGCCCACCACCCAACGATGACTCCCGTGATCCGAAGGAAACCCACCGTGCGAACAGTTGTGTTGCCGACAGCCGTACTGGCTGGTGCTGTGCTGCTGGCGGGGTGCGGCGGTGCCGATAACGATGGCGGCCGTCCGGTGCCGGTCGACGGCGGATCGAGCAGCTCGACGACTGCGGGTACGCCGTCGGCGCCGGCCTCCAACCCGACGAATGCCACCTCGGAGCCGGTCCAGCCCACCAGCGCCCCGCCGAAGAAGGCCCAGGTGATCATGGTTCCAGGGAACTTCGCGGGGAATCCGGCCGTCCAAGGGCTCGTGCAGAGCTACCCGCTGTACTTCCAGGCACTGGTCAGCAAGGACGACACCGTCCTGCGGACCAAGTTCCCGTTGTTCTTCTACTCGGACACATCCCAGGAGATCCTCGACGCGCAGGCTCAGGGATGGGTGATGAAGCCACCGGGCAGCGTGGTGGTGCGCGGCGTACAGAACCAACCGAACGGCACCATCCGGGTGACTACGTGCCGCTCGCAGAGAACTCATTACTGGGACCCGCGAGCGAACAAGTGGACGGTGGTGGCGCCGAACGGGTCACCGCAGGTGATCGACATGATCAAAACGGGACTGGGGTGGCGGCCGTACAAGCTGGCGCCGTCGAAGGGCGTCAAGTGCGCAGGAGTGCAGTATCCGGCCTAGACCAGAACGACTGAATTCACATATCGAACAGGTGACGGCATACCGGACAACGGGCACTATGCACCTGGACGTAGATAATCTGCGGTGAGACTAGCCTGGGGAGTGAGGATGCGTAACCGAGTGAGTCGCGGACTGGTCGCGCTGGGCGGTGTGTTCGCTCTGCTGATGGCCTTTCCCGCCTCGACCGCGACCGCGGACACCATCCAGACCGGCAACAACGTCTGCAGCATGTACGTGAACTCGTTCGGATTCGGTGCTTTCTGCAGCTCCGGCGCGGCGTACTTCCCGACGAACGGCGCGCCGCCGCCCACCTGGCGCCAGAAGCTGAACGGCCAGATCTTCATTCCGTGCCGGGATTTCCCGGTTCCGGACGGGATCAGCCTGCCGAAGGCGCCGCGGGGCAAGCACTGGGTGCTCCGCCTCTCGATCAAGGACTACGACCTGGACACGGTGAACGGTGGCCGGAACGCTCACCTGGAGCGTGCCATTGTCCCGATCAACGACGACGAAGCGAATCAGTGCCCCGAACGCGACTACATGAAGCAGTTCTGGTGGCAGTTCGGTGACAGCTATCCGGATCCCATCCTGCAGGTCAAGCCGACGTACACGCCGCGCGTCAACGTGCCGGCGTACTTCGCTCTGACGCCGGACAGCGCGATCGTCCAGAAGACCGATCCCCGGAAGATCCCCGCGGACCAGATCAACGGTGGACTGTACGACGCGACGCACAACCTGATCATGCGTGGCCTGGTCGTCGAGATGAAGGTCGATCCGGGTGACGGCTCGAAGCCGTTCACGTGCCCGATGGGGATCTCACCGTTCGAGGATCCTGACGGGTATGACGAGACCAGCGACCCGTACACCCAGCTGAGCACGTGCAAACACATCTACAAGAAGTCGAGTGCGAGTCAGCCCGACCAGATGTACACAGTCAAGCTGACCATCACCTGGGAGGTCTCCTACTGGGTGAACCCCGCCACGCAGTGGCAGCCGATCGGCAGGGCGAACGTCGAAGCTGTGCAGCGGTTGCCTGTGCAGGAAGTGCAGGCTATCGGTGGGTGACGTGGTGGGGACGGGGACGGAGGAGCGAGCATGGTGAAGACCGGTGAGCCGGTTCGGTCGGCGCGGTTGCCGCAGCAGCGGTCGGCCAGTCCGGGTGCGGATCGGCTGAAGGGGTTCGTGGCGCTGCTGGCGATCGTGGCGATCGTTGGTGGGGTGCCTTATGTGCTCCTGCGCTTCTTCGGGACGCCGTGGCCGGACCAGATGCCGAAGTGGAACGTGCTGTTCGACGAGCTCGACATCCGGGCGGTGCTCGGGATCTTCGCGTTCATCATCTGGGTGGCGTGGCTGCATTTCGTGGTCTGCCTGCTGGTCGAGGCCGTGTCCGAGATTCGAGGGCATGGGTTGTCACCACGGATCCCCCTCGGCGGTGGTTCGCAGACACTAGCTCGCCGGCTGATCTCCACCGTCGTACTGATCGCCGGCGCGGCCAGCGTGAGCCTTCCGGTTGCCAGCGCCGTCACCACCAGCCCGGGCACGGTTCCGACTTCGGTTTCCGTCGTCCAAGGCGGTGAGCACGAGTCCGGTTCCTCGTTCCGGCAGACCGAGCAGCGGAGCAGCGTGCTCTCCGGTTCTGCGCAGCAGGGGACGAAGACGACTACCGGCGTACGGACGAACAACGACCAGAAGGGTCAGGTCGTCAAGTACACGGAGGTCCGGCCGCCGCATGGGCGGAACTACGACTGCCTGTGGGATATCGCCGAGCGGTATCTGGGTGAGGGTCGGCGGTACAAGGAGATCTACGACCTCAACAAGAACAAGCTGCAGCCGGACGGCCGCCGCCTCACCAACCCGGATCTGATCATGCCGGGCTGGCAGGTGCGCCTGCCCGCGGACGCCAAGGGCGCCGGCGTGCACACGGTTCGGGTGAACATCGACCAGCCCGGCAAGACCCAGGAGGTCAAGCCGACGGTCAAGCCCACCAAGACGGTGACGAAGACGAACCCGGTGGTCAAGCCCACCAAGGTCGCGACCCCTGAGCAGGGTGGTCGTTGGGCCGAGCAGGGGATCGAGCCCGGCTCGGGCGTCACGATCGGCAGCGTCGCGGGCGACCCGGGTGCAAAGAACATCAAGCCGGGCGACCCGAACACGGGGACGCCCGCGCACGACCCGAAGGTGGGGGAGTCCCAGCCGGGCGACCCGGCCGCGGGTGGTACCAAGGTGCCCGAGGTTGTGCCGGTTGCGGCTGACCAGGGCTTCGACCTGACGCAGGCCGGCATCTACGGCTTCGGTGGGACTCTGCTTGCCGCCGGTCTCGCGCTGGCGCTGAAGCGCCGCCGGGGCTGGGCGCAGGGGCCGGGTCCGAAGGCGGCCGGTCACCGGCAGACCGAGGTCGGTCTGCGGCTGGCTTCCGACATCCCGACCGCGCAGTTCGTGGACGCCGCACTGCGTCAGCTCGGCGCGGACATGGCCAAGTCCCAGCGACCGATGCCGAAGGTCGTCGCCGCCCTGGTGACGACGAGCGCGCTCACGCTGGTTCTCGACCCGTACGAGGCGCAGGCTGCGCCTCCTGGCCCCTGGCAGGCGATTGCCGAGGGCACCCGCTGGACGCTGCGCCGCGCCTACGCCCCGACCGGTGAGATCACCGCGCCGGCGCCGTACCCGACGCTCGTCACCATCGGTCAGAACGCCGACGGTGCGACCGTGCTCGTCGACCTCGACACCGCGAACGGCATCGTCAGCTTCGGTGGCGTCAACTCCGCCGCGCGCGACGTGGTCGGTTCGCTGGCCGTCGAGCTCGCGACGAACCTCTGGTCCGAGGGTGCGCACGTGAGTATGGTCGGGTTCGGTGACGACCTGTCGTCGCTGGCTCCCGGCCGCCTGAGCTACTGGGTCCGGCTCGACGCCGCGCTCGCCGAGGTGAGCCGCCGTACCGACGCCCAGGTCCAGGCCTGCGAACGGCGGAACGTCGCCTCGGTCGCCGAGGCCCGGACTGCTCACCCGGACTCGGTGTTGTGGGGTGCGGAGATCATCTTCGTCTCGGCCCCGCCGTCGGCCGAGGAGCAGGACCTGCTGAACCGGCTCGCCGGGGACCAGAAGCGTGGCATCGCGGTCGTCGTGGTCGGCGACGTGATGAACTCGCCGTGGCGGTTCGTCGTCGACGAGAAGAACCAGGCCGTCTGCCGCCTGCTCGGCCTCGAGGTCGAGGCACACACGGTCACGCCGGAGCAGGTCAGCGAGCTGGTCGCCCTCTTCGACGCCGCCGAGTCGGACGCGCTCGACAAGCGCCGTACCGAGCAGAACATGCCGGCGTACGAGTTCTCGACCACCGACCTGAGCCTGCCCGCGCCGGTCGAGGTCGACCTGCTCGGCCCGGTCGAGGTGGACGCCCGCGGCCCCATCGACGACGGCCGTGTCACGCTCTCCACCGAGATCATCGCCTTCCTGGCCAGCCAGGACTACGGCGTCCACCCGAACGTGCTGGCCGGCGCCATCTGGCCCCGTGGCATCAGCGACGAACTGCGTGACTCCGCCCTGGAGCACACCCGCCGCTGGGTCGGCAACGACGCCATGTACGCCGACGAGTCCGGCCGCTGGATGCTGAACCGCAGCATCGTCCGCGTCGACTGGGACGTCTTCCGCACCCTGGCCAAGCAGTCGACGATGCAAGAGGACCCGAGAGCAGCCCTCTCCACCGCCCTCAGCCTCGTCCACGGCCCCGCCTGGGCGGACATCCCAGCCGGCCGCTACTCCTGGCTGGCCGCCTCCGGCATCGAACGCCGCATGGTCGAGGCAGTGGTCGACGCAGCCCTCAAGCTCGCCGAAGCCTCCCTCACCCACAACGACGGCCAAACCGCCCGCACAGCCCTCCAAACCGGCCTCAGCTTCTCCCCGGCCTCCGAGGACCTCTGGCGAGCCACCCTCCGCCTGGCCGCCCACTTCGGCTCCACCCAGGACGTCACCAACGTAGCCACCCAGCTCTACGCCGCCCTCTCCAAACACGGCGGCCCCCGAGGCCCGGAGTCCGAAACCGACGCCCTGGTCGACGAACTCCTCCCCGGCTACCACCGCCCCGCCCAGGTCGCCTGACCCAGCAAACCGAACCGCCCTGCACCACTCGGTGCAGGGCGGTTTCCTTTGCCTGGTACGGCGTCCTGGCGTACCCAGCTCAGATGTGGGCGCGGATCTGACGGACTGGGTGGCCGAGGGCGGTTGCGAGGGTTGCTAGTTCGGTGGAGGTGAAGGATTCGCGGTCGGCGTTCCAGATGGCTAGCTCGAAGCGGGCGAAGCCGCAGGGTTCGTCGAAGTGGAGGGCGTCGAGGGTGGTTGCGGCGGCGCAGCACGGGGTTGTGGTGGCGAGGGTTGTGAAGGTGGGGCCGAGGTTTCGTTCCAGTACGTCGGCCCACCACTGGAGGTCGATCGCGGCCGCGCAGAGTGGGCAGGTGATGGTCTCGAGGCACTCGCCGGGGTCGATCGCGGTGAGGGCGTCGTACCAGGTGGCTTCGACGCGGACGTCGGTGCCGTTCGGGATGCGGGGTGAGAGTTCGGTCGCGAGCGCGGCCAAGCGGTCGGCGGCGGCCTGGTCGGGCTGCCAGTTCGGGTCGGCCGGGATGACCGACAGGATGTCGTCGCTCACTACAGAGTGCTGGCGGACCAGGTGTCGCAGGCGGTCATGTCGCCGGAGTCCAGGCCGGTCTTGAACCAGCGCATGCGTTGTTCGGCGGTGCCGTGGCTGAAGGACTCGGGGTTGACCTGGCCTTGGGTTTTGGACTGGATGCGGTCGTCGCCGACGGAGGCGGCGGCGTCGAGGCCGCGGGTGATGTCGTCCTCGGTGAGTTCGAGGATGAAGGGTTTGCCGTTCTTGTTCGGGACCGTGGTGGCGTGGTTGGTCCAGATGCCGGCCAGACAGTCGGCTTGGAGCTCGGAGCGGACGGAGTCCGAGGTGGGGCCGGTGCGGGTCTTGATGCGGCCGAGGATGCCGTAGAGGTTCTGGATGTGGTGGCCGTACTCGTGGGCGATCACATAGGCCTCGGCGAAGTCGCCGCCTTGGGCGCCGAGCTCGGTCTCGAGGGTCTTGAAGAAGCCGAGCTCCAGGTAGACGCGCTTGTCGGGCGGGCAGTAGAAGGGGCCGACCGCGCTGGTGGCGGGGCCGCAGCCGGTGCTGACCTGGCCTTCGAAGACGCGCATGGGGGCGGGAATGTACTTCTTGCCGCGGCGGGGGAGTTCGGTGGACCAGAAGCCCTCGATGGAGTTCTGGTCGGCCACGAAGCGGCAGTCCTTGCTCGTGGTGACGTTCTTGCAGGCGTTCAGGCTGCCGGGGCCGGTGTTCTGGCTGGTGGGTTCGCCGGTGCCGTCGCTGCCGAGGCCGGGGATACCGCCGTTCAGCAGGACGATGACGACCAGCAGAATCAGGCCGCCGATGCCGCCGCCGACCGGAATCATCCCGCCGGGGAGCCCGCCGCCGCGTCCACCGCCACTGCCGCGGGTGTCCTCGATACCGCTGGTATCGAGATCCGCGTCCGGATTGAATTTCACAGCACATACACTAGTCCTCAGAGCGAGGGTTGTTGCCGTGTCGTGACTCCGCGCCGCCGACCGCTACTTCGACCCCTGAGGACACCTGCCACCGCGATGATTACTGCTTCCAATCTCGAGGTACGCGTTGGTGCTCGTCAGTTGCTCTCCCCGGCGTCGTTCCGGGTGGGGCCGGGCGACAAGGTCGGGCTGGTCGGGCGGAACGGCGCCGGTAAGACGACGTTGACCAAGATCCTGGCCGGTGAGGGGTTGCCGGCGAGTGGGTCGGTGACGAAGTCGGGCGAGATCGGATATCTGCCGCAGGACCCGCGGACGGGCGATCTCGACGTACTGGCGCGGGACCGGATTCTGTCGGCTCGTGGGCTGGACGAGGTCGTCCACCGGATGCGCAGCGCGGAGAAGTCGATGGCCAGCGCGGACGAGAAGACGCGCGCGAAGGGGATGCGGCGCTACGAGCGGGCCGAGGCCGAGCTGCATGCGGCCGGCGGGTACGCCGCTGAGTCGGAGGCCGCTCGGATCGCGGCGAACCTGGGCCTGCCGGATCGCGTACTCGGGCAGCCGCTCGGCACGTTGTCGGGTGGTCAGCGGCGGCGGGTCGAGCTGGCGCGGATCCTGTTCGCGCAGGCGGAGACGCTGCTGCTCGACGAGCCGACCAACCACCTCGACGCGGACTCGATCGTCTGGCTGCGCGACTTCCTGAAGTCGTACGCCGGTGGCGTGATCATGATCAGCCACGATGTGAACCTGCTCGAGGAGACGGTCACCCGGGTCTTCCACCTGGATGCGAACCGGGCCGAGATCGACGTCTACAACGTCGGCTGGAAGGTCTACCTGACGCAGCGCGAGCAGGACGAGCGCCGTCGTAAGCGGGAGCGCTCGAACGCCGAGAAGAAGGCCAGCCAGCTGGTCGACCAGGCGAACAAGATGCGCGCCAAGGCGACCAAGGCCACGGCTGCGCAGCAGATGCTGAAGCGTGCCGAGCAGTTGATGTCGGGGCTCGAGGACGAGCGTCGTTCCGACCGCGTCGCGAAGATCGCGTTCCCGTCGCCGGCGCCGTGCGGCAAGACGCCGTTGATGGCGAAGGAGCTGTCGAAGTCCTACGGCTCGCTGGAGATTTTCACCGACGTCGACCTGGCGATCGACCGCGGTTCGCGCGTCGTCGTACTGGGGCTGAACGGTGCCGGCAAGACCACGCTGCTGCGGGTGCTGTCCGGGATCGAGAAGTCGGACACCGGCGAGGTGATCGACGGCCACGGCCTCAAGCTCGGGTACTACGCCCAGGAGCACGAGACCCTGGACGTGAACCGGACGGTCATCGAGAACATGAAGACCGCCGCCCCGGATCTCAACGAGACCCAGGCGCGCAGCGTGCTCGGCGCGTTCCTGTTCTCGGGCGATGACGCCGACAAGCCGGCCAGTGTGCTGTCCGGTGGTGAGAAGACCCGGCTCGCGCTCGCCACGCTGGTCGTCTCGGCGGCCAACGTCCTGCTCCTCGACGAGCCCACCAACAACCTCGACCCTGCCTCGCGTGAAGAGGTCCTGAACGCGATCCGCTCGTACAAGGGCGCGATCGTGCTGGTCACCCACGACGAGGGCGCGGTCCAGGCGCTGGAGCCGGAGCGGGTGCTGCTGCTCCCGGACGGTGTCGAGGACCTCTGGACCAACGACTACGCCGATCTGGTCTCGCTCGCTTAATTACTATCCAGTAATGTACGGCGCATGACTGATCTCGGACTGCGGTTCTCGGTGGATGGCCCGGTGGCGCGCGTCGTACTGGACCGGCCGGAGGTGCGCAACGCGCAGACCCCGGCGATGTGGCGTGCGCTGGCCGATTTCGGCCGGTCGCTGCCGGACGACGTCCGCGTGGTCGTGCTGTCGGGGGAGGGCCAGTCGTTCTCGGCGGGTCTGGACCGGCGACTCATCATGGGTGAGAACGACCAGGGCGAGGAGCCGCTGCTCAGCCTCGGCGCGAAGCCGACCGAGGAGGTCTACGAGATCGTCGCCGAGTTCCAGGCCGGCTTCTCCTGGCTGCGGAACCCGAACATCATCAGCATCGCGGCCGTCCAGGGCCACGCGGTCGGCGCCGGTTTCCAGCTCGCGCTCGCCTGTGACCTGCGCGTTCTCACGCCGGACGCGAAGTTCAGCATGCGTGAGCCGGCGCTCGGGCTGGTGCCTGACCTCGGTGGCACGCAGCCGCTGGTCCAGCTCGTCGGGTACTCGAGGGCCCTCGAGATTTGCGCGACCACCCGCTGGGTCGAGGCGGCTGAGGCGAAGGAGATCGGCCTCGCGAACATCGTCGTACCGGCTGAGGAGCTCGCCGGGACCGTCAAGGACCTGACCGACGCCGTCCTGACGCCGCTCGCCGGTGCGGTCCGGGAGACGAAGGCACTGCTACTCGGTGCCGCCGATCGCCCGTACGCCGATCAGCTCAAGGCCGAAGGCGCTGCGCAGGAGCGTCGGCTCAAGGAGCTCCTGGCCGCCTTCGGCTAAGCCTCAGTGCCAGTTGCTGACCTGTACGTCGTTCGGCGCGGGCTCGCCCGTGCCGGTCTCGACGAGGTGCTTCAGGCTCATCAGGAACGTCGCCCACTTCGTGCTGCAGTGGTACATGAACGGGACGACCTCCCGCCAACCCTCGTGGCGGAACATGATGATCGCGAAGTCGTCCTCCTGGTGGAGGTCGAAGCGGACGTGCGTGCCGATCCATTCCTCCGGACCGTCGACGACCTCCCAGCGCACCAGCTTGCCGGGCTCGGTTTCCACGACCTTCATGTCGAATCCGCCGGCCTCGCCGAAGCGGAACTGGATGGCGCCGTCGGCGGTGACCTTGGTGTCCAAGGTCCACCAGGCGGCGAGCCCGTCGATGGTGTCGAGGGCCTTGTAGACGTCGTCGACCGAACCGACCACGCCGACTCTGTGCAGGATGTCCACCATGTGCGTTACCTCTTTCGGGTCTGTTGGATGGTTTCCGCCATCCGCTTGATGCGTTGCAGGCGACCGTCCCAGGCATCGCGGACGGTCGAGAGTTGCGCTACCGCGCGGGCCAGTTGGTCTTCGTCGACCGTGTAGACGCGTTCGCGTCCGGCGGTCGTGGCATGCACGAGACCAATACGTTCCAGTACGCCGAGATGCTTCGCGACTGCCTGTCGGGTGACCGGCAATCGGTCGCTGAGCGAGGTCGCCGTACCGCCGCCGGAGGCCAGCAGGAGGTCGAGCATCTCCCGCCGGGTCGGGTCGCCGATGGCGGACCACAGCTCGTTGTCGACGGCCATTACGCGCCGGCAACCCGCGCGGCGTACGGCGTCAGCCGGGGCAGGAAGTAGTCCCAGCCGCTCGTGTGGTCCTTGAACTCGTCGTCGGAGCGACCGGCTTCGTCGAACCCGGTCTCGGCGAACCGCAGCAGCGTGCCGTCGCCGTCCGGGATCAGATCGAAGGTCGCGAGCAGCGAGTTGGCCGCACTGGCCGCCTCGTCCACGGGGTGCGCCCAGCGGAACGAGAACCGCCGCGGCGGGTCGGCCTCGACGACGGTCAGCGGTACGACGTTGTCCGCGCCGAACGAGACGGTGCCGACCGAACCGGGGGAGGCCTTCACGTCGGCCTCGTCCGGCCACCACTCGCGGAGGTGCTCCGGCGTACTGATCACCTCGTAGACGACCTCCGGGGAGGCGTCGATCCGGAGTTCACGTGTAATGCTTCGCGTCATCGGTTCCACCGTTTCTTTCGCAACCTTTTGTTGCATATGACTCTAGGGGAACCGACGGCAATGCGCAACCGTTGGTTGCAGGTCGGAAGAACCGCGCGACCTGAAGTGTTGTGCAGGTTCAACAGGGAGGAGTCCGGATGTCGGGCATGGGCGGCGGGATGCCGATGGGTGGCGCCAGCTGGCGGCGGATGGACTCGTCGGTCAAGGACCAGAAGCTGGCCAAGGGGACGTTGCGGCGGATCGCCGCGTTCGCGAAGCCGTACAAGTGGCAGATCACGCTGTTCCTGCTGCTGGTGATCGTGGCGGCGGTCCTGGTGATCGCCTCGCCACTGCTGTTCAAGAAGATCGTGGACGACGGGATCATCAAGGGGAACGGCGGTCTGGTGACCGCGCTCGCCCTCGTGGTCGCCGGGCTCGCGGTGGTCGAGGCGGCGCTCGGGCTGATGCAGCGCTGGTTCTCGGCGCGGATCGGTGAAGGCCTCATCTTCGACCTGCGCACCAAGGTGTTCGCGCATGTCCAGCGGATGCCGGTCGCCTTCTTCACCCGGACGCAGACCGGTGCGCTGGTCTCGCGGCTGAACAACGACGTGATCGGCGCTCAGCAGGCCTTCACCTCAACACTGTCAGGCGTGGTCTCGAACGTGATCAGCCTGATCCTCGTCGTCGGCGCGATGCTCGTGCTGAGCTGGCAGCTGACCCTGGTCGCGATCCTGTTGCTGCCGGTGTTCCTGATCCCGGCGCGCATCCTCGGCCGGCGGTTGGCCGCGATGACGCGCGAGCAGATGAACCTGAACGCCGCGATGTCGACCTCGATGACCGAGCGGTTCAGCGTCGGCGGTGCGCTGCTCGTGACGCTCTTCGGACAGCCCTCGATCGAGAACCGCGAGTTCGGTCAGCGCGCTGGTCAGGTGCGCGATCTCGGGATCCGGATCGCGATGCTCGGCCGGGTGTTCTTCACCGCGCTGACGCTGGTCGCGGCGCTGGCCACAGCCCTCGTGTACGGCGTCGGTGGCAACCTGGCCGTCCGTCAGACCCTGACCGTTGGGACCCTGCTCGCGCTGGTTGCGTTGCTCGGCCGTCTGTACGGTCCGCTGACCGCGTTGTCGAATGTCCGCGTCGATGTGATGACCGCGTTGGTCTCCTTCGAGCGCGTCTTCGAGGTGCTCGATCTGGAGCCGATGATCCGCGACGCTGCGGACGCTCGCGACCTGCCGAAGGACGCAGCCAGTGTCGAGTTCGACCATGTCGCGTTCGCTTATCCGACGGCCGAAGAGGTGTCCCTCGCGAGCCTCGAATCGGTCGCCGTCCTCGACAAGCGCGTCTCGGCTCAGGTGCTGGAGGACGTGAACTTCGTCGTACAGCCTGGTCAGATGGTCGCGCTCGTCGGCCCGTCTGGTGCCGGCAAGACCACGATCACGAACCTGGTCGCCCGCCTGTACGACGTCAGCGGGGGAGCCGTGCGGATCGGGGGAGCCGACGTACGGGATGTGACGCTGCAGTCGCTGCACGATCGGATCGGATATGTCACGCAGGACGCGCACATGTTCCACGACACGATCCGCGCGAACCTGATCTACGCCAAGCCGGATGCGACCGACGAGGAGATGATCGAGGCGTTGCGATCGGCGCAGGTGTGGGACCTGGTCGACTCGCTGCCGGACGGCCTGGACACGGTCGTCGGGGATCGCGGTCACCGGTTGTCCGGTGGTGAGCGGCAGCGGCTGGCGATTGCCCGGTTGTTGCTGAAGGCACCGCAGATCGTCGTACTGGATGAGGCGACGGCACACCTGGATTCGGAGTCCGAGGTGCATGTTCAGCAAGCGCTCGACACAGCGCTCGAAGGCCGGACGTCATTGGTGATCGCGCACCGGTTGTCGACGGTTCGCAACGCCGACCTGATCCTGGTCGTTGACCACGGCAACATCGTCGAACGCGGCACGCACGAACAACTGCTCACGCGCAACGGCGAGTACGCCGATCTGTATCACACCCAGTTCGCGGAGACCGCGCTACCGTTGACCTGACGCGTCAGGAACGGGAGGCAGCTGCGTGATCAAGCTGGCGCTTGTCCTCGTTGCGGGGTACGCGGGCTACAAGGTCGCCTACCACTCCGAAGACGGTGAGCACTACGGCAAGGTCGGCGACCGCGTACTCCGCACGTCGCTGTCCTTGCTGATCGGCGCACTGGCCGCGGGGATCACCTACGCAGCCCTCCTGAACCACTAAGAGGCGTTCTCCTTCTGCGACGAGTGCTCAAGCAGATGCAGCACCGGAACCTTGAGATGCCGGCGAGCCGAGTTGGTCCAGTCCAAATGGAAGAACTCCGCCACCACATGCGGCCGCGTCAGGATCACAACCTCCTGACCCTTCGCCGCATCCACAGTCGCGATCAACGCATCGATCGGCCGCTCATGCGAGATCCCGCCCTCAGCCGTCTTCCCAAGATCACGCAGCCGCTGCACACTTCGGCCGCTGCATCCCTTGGCCTCACTGTCGATCGCCTTCTGCGCCTCCGCCAGATCCTGCCGCTGAGTAGCCAGCCCCGGCCCATACAAGTCGGCCGTCCCCAGCGCACTGATCGAAGCTTCCACCCCCGCCTCGGCGTTGTGACACGGCACCAGCACGTGGTACTTCACCTGATCAGGCATGTCCTCGTGCAGTTCGACCACACGCTTGGCGTCCGGCTCCGAGAGTTCCTGTTCCACGAGCAGTACGACGTCATACATCGCGCACCTCCGGTCACTACCAGTCGGTATGCACCCATAGTGCCCCCACTAGCCACCCACATGCTCAACTGGATCGTTCTAGAACTCGCTGACCGTACGTCCGGAGCGCCCGCAGCAGGTCGATCTCGCGAAACGCCGGCCAGTTGAGGTCGCAGAACTCGATATCTGACCGGGTCGCCTGCCACAGCAGGAAGTCCGACATCCGCAGCTCGCCACTGGTCCGGATCACCAGATCCGGGTCGGGCAGACCGGGCACGTAGAGGTGCCGGCTGATGTCCTCCTCGGTCAGCTCCGCAGCCACCTCAGACAGCTCGCGACCTGACGCTGCGGCCTCGTCCAGTACGCCGCGGACCGCATCGACCATCTCGAGTCGGCCGCTGTAGCCGATGGCAATCGTCAGATCGCCGGCGTCGTGGCGATCCCGGGTGGCCTCGACGGCCTCCTTCAGCGCGCGGGCAGTCGAATCCGGGAGGAGATCCGGTTGCCGTCCATGACGATCGCGACGTGCTGCGGCTGGGGGAGGCCGGCGAGTTGGCGGCGCAGTTTGTGGGTGTAGAGGCGGTAGAGAAGGTTCATCAGCTGGTCGCGCTCGTCAGTACGTCGGCCAGGTCGAACTTGAGGGGTTCTTCGAGTTGTTCGTAGGTGCAGGACTCGGGGGTGCGGTCGGGGCGCCAGCGGACGAACTGGGCGGTGTGGCGGAAGCGGACGCCTTCCATGTGGTCGTAGCGGACCTCGACTACGCGCTCGGGGCGGAGGGGTGTGAAGGAGAGGTCCTTGCCGGCTTGCCAGCGGCTGCCTTCGGCGTTGCGTGGGGTTCGGGTGCCTTCCTCCTGCTTGGCCCAAGCCCAGGGGTGGTCGTCGAAGGTGGTGACGAGTTCCTGCATCTCGACGAAGAGTTCCTTGCGGCGTTCGAGGGGGAAGGCGCCGATGACGCCGACGCTTGCCAACGTGCCGTCCTCGTTGTAGAGGCCGAGTAGTAGCGAACCGATGCGGTCGGGACCGCTCTTGTGGAGGCGGTAGCCGGCGACGACGCAGTCCGCCGTACGCTCGGGCTTGATCTTGAACATGGTCCGCTTGTCCGGCAGGTAGAGGCCGTCGAGCGGTTTCGCGATCAGCCCGTCCAGCCCGGCGCCCTCGAACTGTTCGAACCACTGGCCGGCCGTGTCGTGGTCGGTGGTGGCGGGCGTGATGTGGATCGGTTCCTTCGCATCGGCGAGCGCCTCCAGCAACGCAGTACGGCGTTCGCTGAACGGGCGCTCGGTGTAGTCGTCGTCGCCGAGCGCCAGCAGGTCGAAGGCGACGAAGCGGGCCGGCGTCTTCTCGGACAGCATGTTCACCCGGCTCGCGGCGGGATGGATCCGCTGTTGCAGCACCTCGAAGTCGAGGCGGTCGCCGGACTCGCCGATCACCACGATCTCGCCGTCGATCGCGCAGCGCTCCGGCAGGTTCGCCTTGATCGCCTCGACGAGCTCGGGGAAGTACCGCGTCATCGGCTTCTCGTTGCGGCTGCCGATCTCCACCTCGTCACCGTCGCGGAAGATGATCGAGCGGAACCCGTCCCACTTGGGTTCGTAGCTCAGCTCCCCGCGCGGGATCCCCTTCACGGGTTTCGCGAGCATCGGCTTCACCGGCGGCATCACAGGCAGGTCCATGTGGCCATTCTCACCTATGCCCAACTCCATTGGTCTCCGATGCGTCTCACCCGGTGAAGGCAAATGTTGACCAACTCGGGAGGTTGATCATGCGCATCAAAGGTCAGAAGAAGCTCCTCGGGACGGCTGCCGCACTCGCTGTGACCGTGCCGTTCGTCCTCGGTGGCGCCGCTCCGGCGACCGCTGCGACGGCCTGCGGCAAGTCCGTGGCGAACGTCGACGCCGTGACGTACGCCGATCGTCTCGTCCGCGCGTGGGGTAGCGGCGAACAGGCCGCCACGTCCTGCTACGCCAGTACGGCGACCGCCCGCGCACTGAACGCACAGGCGACTCCGGGCGGTGTCCACTGGCGCCGTGTCGGCACTCAAGGCGCTGCCGGGACGATCTACGTGACGTACCACGACGACGCGCGCGGCGGGAACCTCACTGTCGGCGTACAGAATGTCGGCCTGCGCGGATCGGGCGGCTGGCACGCCGCGACGAGCGCGCGGTTCGTCGGTGAACCGAAGGCGTGGGGTCCGGTGCAGTGGTCCGACAACCTGATCCGCGCCTGGGGTCGCGGTGACACGAAGTGGATGGCGTACTACGGAACCCCGAATGTCACCAAGGCACTGACGAAGATCTCGAAGACCGGCGGCTCGTCGTGGCGCCGGATCGCGGCTGATGCCGGGGCCGGTTCGACGTACGTCACCTATCGGAACGACGCCACCGGCCACCGCCTCGTCGTCGGCGTGTCGAACATCGGACTGAGCCAGGGCGACGCCCACGCGGCCGATCGGGTCCAGTACAAGTAAGGCGCGACCCGCGAGGTCTGTGGACAGTGAGCCGATCGCCGTCGACAATTTCGTCTATGGGTCCGCTCCCGCTGGTGAACACGCGTCCTTCCGACGCGGAGCGCGATCGCGCGCTCGCGGTCCTGCGGGAGGGCGCCGGCTCCGGGCGGTTGTCGCACGACACGTTCATCCGCCGGATGAACTTCGTCCTGCGCGCCCAGAGCCGCGGTGAGCTCGATTCGGTCCTGACCGATCTACCCCGCCCCGAACCTCGCATCGCCGGCTGGATGCGCACCACGCGCACCCGGCTGGCGCGGGTCAACGTCTGGCGCCGCCTCGAGGACGTCCTCGGGATCCCGCTGGCGAAGCGCGAACTCCCCGCCGTACCGATCCAGAACCTCGCCCTACCCCCAGCCGGTACGCCGACGGTCCGCATCGGCCGCGGTCCCGGCGCGACCCTCCGCCTCGCCGACCTCTCCGTCTCCCGCTACCACGCCGAACTCCGCCACGTCGGCGACGGCTGGATGATCCGCGACCTCGGCTCGATGAACGGCACCGAACACAACGGCCGCCGCATCACCACCCCCGTCCGTGTCCGCCCCGGCGACCACCTCCGCTTCGGCGCCATCACCTTCACCCTCACCTGGACCGACGAACCCGAATAGTCCTTTAGCGTGGGCACATGGTGCGCTCGGTGGGACTGTTCGTGCTGGCGGCGCTGGCTGAGATCGGTGGAGCCTGGCTGATCTGGCAGGGCTGGCGTGAGCATCGAGGGTTGTGGTGGATCGCTGGGGGAGTCGTTGCCTTGGGCGCCTATGGGTTCGTGGCGACGTTCCAGCCCGATCCGAACTTCGGCCGGATCCTCGCGGCGTACGGCGGCGTGTTCGTGGCTGGGTCGTTGGCGTGGGGGATGGTGGTCGACAAGTTCCGGCCGGATCGGTGGGATCTGGCCGGCGCGGCGATCTGTCTGGTGGGAGTCGCGGTCATCATGTACGCGCCGCGCAGCAGCTAGACCGGAGGTTCGATGACGGTCGGGTGGGCGTCGGGGTGGGTGGTCCACCAGGCGCGGGCGGCGGCGTTCTCTGCGATGGTCTCGCGGTAGGTGTCGATGAAGGTTCGGTGGACCGCGTTGACGGTTTCCTGGCTTACCTTGTCTACGCGCCAGCGGAGGGTGCGGCGCCAGGAGAGGGGTTGGCCGGTCAGCGGTTTCACGATCGTGCGGGGGAGTTCCCGGACGGTGGGTGCGCAGAGGCAGATGCCGCGGCCGGCGCCGATGAGCTGCTCGATCTCGGTCGTGTCGAGGTTTCCGTACCGGAACTGCGGAGTGAATCCGGCGTCCTCACAGACCTCGCGAAGATAGGCGAGTTCGCCGTCCTCCTTGCCGGCCGGTGGGCAGATCCAGACATCGTCGGCCAGGTCGGCGAGCTTGACCTCGTCGATGCCGGCCAGGTGGTGATCGGCGGGGAGCGCGATCCCGAACGGTTCCGGGTAGACCATCAGCTGCTCGCGGATCCCCGGCGGGCACGGCGGCGCGTACGCGTCCTCGGCGCGCCCGATCATCGCGATGTCGAGAACGTCGGCGGCCAGCAGCTCGGTCAGTACGGCGCTCGAGGAATCCACCTGAGTCGCGATCTCGCGATCGGAGAGCGCTCTCTCCAACCGCGACAGCCAGGCCCCGAACATCACCGTGCGCGATGATCCGAGCCGCAGCGTTCCGGATCCGGAGGTATAACGCCGGCTCGATCCGATCAGCTCGTCCATGTCCGCGAGCATCGCCCGCGACCGGCTCAGCACGTGCTTCCCCAGGGGAGTCGGTACGACGCCGGTCGACCCGCGCTCGAACAGGGATCCGCCGACCGCCTCCTCGATGCGGTGCAGCTGGGCGGTCAGCGACGGTTGCGAGACACCCAGTGCGGCGGCGGCCTTGGAGACGCTGCCCGTGTCCGCAAGGCGGCAGACCACGCGCAGATGGCGAAGTTCGAGCTCCATAGCGGCGAGGTTATGCCCTGCTGGGATATCACAGCCATCACGTAGAGGTGTCAATGTCATCGGACAGAGGACACCGGCCGTTCACCTGCCCGCCCTGCCGGAACCGGCGTCCTCCTCATTCCGCCACCGGCCGGCCCGGACTGCAGCCCCAGCGGCCGGTGGCGGGGTCTCCGCCCCCATCTAGTGAGGACGTGTCCCAGTGAAACGCACTGCCCTGCGTACGGCGACGGTCGGAGGCGTGCTCAGTCTCGCGCTTCTGACCACCGCCGTTGTCACTACCAAGCTCCCGTCGGCCGACGCCGATGCGAGCGTCGCGCCGAAGCCCGATCCAAGGGCCGCCGCGATCCGCACCGCCGACCGCCTGGTCGAGGGCCGGGCCGCCGAGCTGAAAGCCGGTTCTGGGGACCGGTTCATCCGTCAGCAGGACATCAGCACCCCGTGGGGTCTGCAGTACGTCGCCTACCAGCGCACGTACCAGGACCTGGCCGTGATCGGCGGCGACTTCGTCGTCACCACCGATGCCGCCGGCAACGCCAAGGGCATCACCGTCGCCCAGCAGCAGCCGATCTCGCTCGACCGCACCCCCACGGTCTCGAAGGCTGCTGCCCGCAAGGCGGCGCTGAAGACGCTCCAGAAGGCCGACGCGGTTCCTGGTGAGCCGACGCTGGTCGTCTACGCCGGTGGCGCCAAGCCCGTGCTCGCCTGGGAGGCCCGCGTCCAGGGCCGCGACCACGGTGAGGCGACCCGCCAGAAGGTGTACGTCGACGCGCGCACCGGCAAGGTCGTGCACACGATCGAGGAGAGCGCGGCCGGCACCGGTACCGGGATCTGGAACGGTTCGAACCTGACCATCGGTACGACGCAGTCCGGTTCGACGTACACGATGGTGGACCCGGCGCGCCCGTCGCTGCGATGCGGCAACCAGTCGAACGGCACGACGTTCTCCGGCCCGGACGACACCTGGGGCAGTACGTCGAAGACCGACCGCGAGGCCGGTTGCGTCGATGTCATGAACACCGCCGCCGGTGAGTGGGATCTGCTGAAGAACTGGTACGGGCGCAACGGCCTGGACAACCAGGGCAAGTGGGCCGACGCACTCGTCGGGCTCGGTGACATCAACGCCTACTGGGGTTCGCAGTACAACCCCGACGGTGTCGTCTTCGGCTACAACAACGCGAACAACTGGATCACCGGTATCGACGTGGTCGCCCATGAGTACGGTCACGGGCTGGACGCGAACACCCCCGGCGGGATCTCCGGGCACCCGTCGCAGGAGTCGGTCGCGGACATCTGGGGAGCGCTCACCGAGGCGTATCTCAACAACCCGAACGACGCTCCCGACTACGAGGTCGGCGAGCGGATCAACCTGCAGGGCAACGGCCCGATCCGCTACATGTACCAGCCGTCGAAGGTCTCCGGGCACCCGGACTGCAACTCCAGCAGTCTGCCGAGCTCGGTGCACGCCGCGGCCGGTCCGATGAACCACTGGTTCTACTTGCTTGCCGAGGGCACCAATCCCGGTAATGGCAACCCGACCAGCCCTACCTGTAACAACACCACGCTGACCGGCATCGGGATCAAGGACGCCGGCAAGATCTTCTACAACGCAATGCTGTCGAAGACGTCCGGCATGACGTACGGCAAGTGGCGCTCGGTCACGCTGAATGCCGCGAAGAACCTGGACAGCAGCTGTGCCTGGCACGGCAAGGTCAAGGCAGCCTGGGACGCCGTGTCGGTCCCGGCCCAGTCCGGCGAGGCCACCTGCGCCCCGAGCGGTAACGACTTCACCATGTCCGTCTCGCCCGCGAGCGGCACCGTGAAGCCCGGAGAGAGCGCTTCCGCAACGGTGAACACCGTGATCGGCAGCGGCTCGGCGCAGTCGGTCCAGCTGAGCGCGTCCGGTCTGCCGTCCGGCGCGACCGCGTCGTTCGACCCGGCCTCGATCCAGTCCGGAAACTCGTCGACGCTGAAGATCAGCACGACGTCGAGTACGCCGGAAGGTTCGTACGACATCCGCATCACTGGTGATGGTGCGAACGTCGACCGAACTGCGACGTACCGGCTGACCGTCGGCGGATCCGCCCCGCCCGCCGGCGTGCCGAACATCGACGTCGAGAAGGTGAAGGCTCACCTGCAGGCGTTGCAGACAGCAGCGGACAACAACGGCGGCAACCGGCGGGCCGGCAGCGCGGGCTACACCGCGTCGGTCAGCTACATCGAGGGCAAGCTGCGCGATGCCGGGTACACGGTGGCCAAGCAGCGGTGCACGAACTGCCAGTACCCGTCGGACAACCTGATCGCCGACTACCCCGGTGGTGACGCGAACCAGGTGATCATGCTCGGTGCGCACCTGGACAGCGTGAGCGCCGGTCCGGGCAGCAACGACAACGGTTCGGGATCGGCAGCGATCCTCGAGGTCGCGCTTGCGCTCGCACAGCAGCAGCCGACGCTGGTCAAGCACGTCCGGTTCGGTTGGTGGACCGATGAGGAGCAGGGCCTGAACGGCTCGGAGTTCTACGTCGGCCAGCTGTCGTCGGCTGACAAGTCGAAGATCAAGGCCTACCTGAACTTCGACATGGTCGCCTCCACGAACGCGGGCTACTTCGTCAACAACATCACCACGGACACCGGCAAGGTGCTGAAGGCGTTCTACGACGGGCTGAACCTGGCTCCCGAGGAGAACACCGAAGGTGCGGGACGCTCGGACGACGCGTCCTTCAAGAATGCCGGGATCCCGACCAGCGGTGTCGCCGCCGGGGCCAGTGCCCGCAAGACAACTGCGCAGGCACAGAAGTGGGGCGGCACCGCTGGCTCGGCCTACGACCCCTGCTACCACGCGGCCTGCGACAAGTACCCGGCGAACATCGCGGCGACCGTGCTCGACCGCAGTGCCGACGCGGCGGCGTACGGGTTGTGGAAGCTGGCTGTCGGCGAACCGCCGACCGGGAGTGACTTCAGCCTGAGCCTCGACCCGGCCAGCGGTTCGGTTGCCCCGGGCAACTCGGTGCAGACGACCGTGAAGACGGCCACCACGAGTGGTGACCCGCAGTCGGTGCAGCTGGCCGCGAGCGGCCTGCCGAGCGGGGTGACCGCGACATTCTCGCCGACCAGCGTGACGTCGGGCTCGTCGTCGACGCTGACGATCGCCGCGTCGTCGTCGACGGCAGCCGGCTCGTACGACGTCGTGGTCAAGGGGACCGGCGCGGTCAGCCACGAGTCGACGTACCGGCTGACGGTGACCGGCTCGCAGACCGGCACCGTGACGGTGGAGAACCCGGGGAGCCAGTTCGGATTCGTCGGCTGGCAGGCCTTCCCGCTGCAGCTGCGGGGAACCTCGAGCGCCGGCCTGCCGATCACCTTCACCGCCACCGGCCTGCCGCCCGGCCTGACGATCAGCTCGTCCGGCTCGGTCACCGGGATGCCGACCACCCGCGGCACCTACTCGGTTACCGCGACCGGCAAGGACTCCAGCGGCGCAAGCGGAAAGGCGACCTTCAGCTACACCATCTATTAACAGGCTGGGCCGCGGAGGAACCCACCAGGTCTTCCGCGGCCCGACGCCCACACCGCGCGGCCTTCTCCTGATGAGGTGGGAGAAGGCCCCGGTGTCGGCGGATCAAGGCAGGAGAACGACCTTGCCCACGGTCCGCCGTTCTTCGAGCGCCCGGTGAGCGGACGACGCCTCGGAGAGCGGGAACGTGGTCGAGAGCGCTCTCCAGCGGCCCTCGACGGTCTCGTCGAGGGCCGCCTTCTCGAATTCCCGAAGCCGGCTGCGGATATCACCGAGCGCGGCCGTGACCGAGACGCCGCGGGAGGACAACTCAGGGGAGTCCTCCGGCAGCGGATCGCCGCCTGACCAACCGAACGTCAGCACCCGCCCGCCGTCCGCGATCAGCTCCAAGGCCTGCCGCCCACTCTCACCCGCAACCCCGTCAAGCATCACGGTCACCGGCCGATGGGGACTGTTGGGGGCGGCCGCCGCATTCCCCGTCGGTTCGTGCCCCGCCGGCTCGTGCCCCGCCGTGAGATCAGCTCGGAGAGCGCTCACCCACTCCGGATCCCGGTAGTCGGCGACATAGTGGGCCCCTAGATCACGGACCAGCTGCACCTTGGCCGGTCCACCCGCGACGCCGATCACCGTTGCCCCGACATTGCGCGCAGCCTGAATCAGGTACGCGCCGATCCCACCCGCCGCCGAAGTCACCAGCACGACGTCGTCGGGGGAGAGCGCTGCCTGCGCGAGGATCCCCGCCGTCGTGCGCCCGGTCCCGATCGCCGCCACCGCCTGTACGCCGTCCACGTGATCAGGCAGCTCGTACAGCGACTCCACCTTCGCGACCGCAAGTTCGGCGTACCCGCCCGGCACCATCCCGAGATGGACCACCACCCGCTTACCGACCCACCCGCCGTCAACCTCCGGCCCGACCTCCCGCACAACCCCGGCGATCTCCCGCCCCGGAATCGTCGGCAACTCCGGCGCCGAGAAGGCGGTCCCCTCGAAGTTGCCCTCCCGCAGAAACGTGTCGAGCAAGTGCACCCCGGCCGCCTCGACCTGGATCAACACCATCCCCGGACCCGGTACCGGATCCGGTGCCTCTTCATACCGCAGGTTCTCGGCCGGCCCGAACGCATGCAACTGAATCGTCTTCATGGCCGAGAAGCTATGACCTCAACTTCACTTGAGGTCAAGCCAGTACTGCGGATCCGGCAGCAGCGCGTCCAGCCGATCGACAAGCTCTTGCGGGAGCTCGGCTTCCAACGCGGTGAGGAGCGCGTCGACGCGAGCGGGCTTGGTAATGCCGACGACCGTGCCGGTGATGTTCGGGTTGTCCACCGAATGGCGCAGCGCCGCGGTAGCCAGGTCCAGCCCATGATCGCGGCACGCCGCATCCATCTCAGCGACAGCCTTCAGTACGGCGTCAGGCGCATCGCGGTAGCCGTACTTGGTCGCGCCCTGGGGGTTCGCGAGAATGCCGCCGCCGTAGATCGCCGCGTTCACCACCGCGAGATCATCAGAGAGCGCTCTCTGATGTAGCTCAGCCGCGGAGTGGTCAACCAGGCTCCAGCGGTTGTGAACCAGGAGAACCTCGAAACCGCCGAGGTCGAGATAGCGGCCGAGTTCGGTGGTGTTGCCGCCTGCCAGGCCGACGTGGCCGATCTCGCCGTCGGCGCGAAGCTGCATCAAGGTGTCGACCGCGTCGCGCATCGAGTCGAAGTCGTGGAACTCGGGGTCGTGCAGGTAGACCAGCGGCAGGTCGTCGAGCCCGAGACGTTCCTTGCTCTCGGCAACGCTGGCCCGGACCCGCGCCCCCGAGTAGTCGGAACCACGCGCGTCCACCTTGGTCGCGACCAGGAACCCGTCCGGGAGGCCGCCGTACTGGCGGATGGCCTGGCCGATGCGGCGTTCGCTCTCGCCGTCGCTGTAGCCGTTCGAGGTGTCGATCCAGGTGATCGGGCTGTCGAAGATCCGCAGGATGACTTCGATCGCCTGCTCCGCCGAGACGTCGTACCCGAAGACGGCGGGCATACTGCCCAGCCCGCTGCCCCCGGCGCAAACAGAAGAGACGGTCAATCCGGTGCTGCCGAGTGGTCGTAGGTCCATGCCATCGACCCTACGACCAGGGCGCGTCGCCAAGAGTTTCGAGGGTGGTGCGTGGGCAAGTTGAGCCCACAACCAGCCCCCAAGCAGCCCACATATTCCTTGTAAATAAGGGGTTCTGAGCTCGAAAACTGTCGGTGGCCGTGTCTAAGCTGTTGGGTATGGAGATGTTGGCGATGCCCCCGGTGTACACGCAGAGCAGCAGCGAACTGCTGTCGCGCTTGGACACCTTGAAGGCCGCCAAAGCCCTGATCGAAACCGACGAACTCCAAGTGCTCGCCCGCCTCGACGAGATGGGCGCCGCGGCCGAGCTCGGTGCCCGCGACACCGTGGAGCTGGTCTCGGAACGGTACCGGATCGACCGTGCCGAGGTCCGCAAAGACCTCACCTTCACCAGCGCCCTGCGCAAGTACCCGGCGGTGACCGCCGCCCTCCCCGACCCGTCGGATCCGGCGCGGCCCGCAGTGGTGTCACCCGAGCAGGCCAAGGTCATCGTCAAGACCTTGGAGAAAGCCCCCGCGACCGTCCCGGTCGAGACCCTGACGGTCGCCGAGGAGCAGATGGTCGAAGCGGCCCGGATCACCAACCCCCGCGAACTCACCCGGTTCGGGCACAAGGTGCTGTCTACTTTGGACACTGATGGCCCGGAGCCGGCCGAGGACCAGGCGCGTGCGAAAGAGTACCTGCGGCTACGGCCCACCGAAGACGGCGTCAAGATCTCCGGGTTCGTGGCCGGCGCCTATGCCGAACTCCTCAAGACCCAGCTCCACACCCTGTCCAAGCCCCACAAGACCGTCGACGGTGAACGCGACCCCCGTACGGCCGACCAACGCGGCGCCGACGCGCTGAAGATCATCCTGGACCGCGCCGCAGGCAACCCCGACTCACCCGGCGTCCCGCACCTGACAGTCACCATCGACTTCGAAGACCTCAAAGCCTCACTGGCCGCCGCCCCAGCCGCCCTCGGCGGCACAGCCGACACCCGTGCGGCCGACGGGCGTGGCGGGGTGGGTGAGTTGGTGTTCGGCGGGAACCTGTCCGCCGGTGCGGTGCGGCTGCTGGCCTGTGACGCGGCGGTGCTGCCGATCGTGCTGGGCGGTGATTCGCAACCGTTGGATGTGGGCCGCGAGCAACGCTTCGTCAACCGCTACATCCGCCGTGCATTGAACAAACGTGACAAAGGCTGCGTGGTCTGCAAGGCACCACCGTGGATGTGTCACGCCCACCACCTCATCCACTGGGCCGCCGGAGGTCCCACCAGCCTGCAGAATCTCGCGTTGCTGTGCGCGGTCCACCACCGCGCCGTCCACGACGGCCAATGGGCACTGTCGATCACCACGGACGGCGTCCAGGTCACCCGCCCGTCATGGGCCGACCCGCCCCGCACCGATCCCGCCGCACTCGCTGAGGTGATCGGCTGGGTGACCCCTGTCTCCAGGCCCGACGCCAGTGACAGCGATGCCGGTCGGGGCGGTGTCATCAGTGCCACTGCCGACTGGAGTGGCCACGGCGGTGTCACCAGCAGCCCGACTCATGAGCAGCCGGACCGGCTCCCGCCCGCTAGCACCCTCCCCAACCCCGCACTGGCCGCTGCCCGTGAGGCCCTCCGGACTTGGCTCACCGCAGTGGCACCCAACTACACCGACCCCTGGGGCACCAACGCCACCCCCACAGCCGGCCCGTAAACCCCACCATCCGGTCCACCAACACCACCCGTCCATCACCCCACCGCGGCAGCCGGTCCCCAGACCGGCCCGCGGACCTATCCACGCCCACTACCTACCCGCCGCAACCGCCACAGCTGAGGCCACCGCCCACACCACCGGATCCACCGCCATCCCCGTGATTTCCAAGCAGCACCTACACCGATGAGTCAGCCGCAGGCCACCTGATCCCCTGTCCCCGGGGCAGCAACCATGGCGCTGGGTCAGTTGCAGGCCACCTGATCCCCTGGTCCCCGCGCCAGCAACCACAACAGTGGGTCAGCCGCAGGCCGCCTGATCCCGTGGCAGCAACCACAGCCCGTCAGCCACAGACGACGCAGGCACTGGTCACCCGCAGCAACCATCCGGCTCAGCCACCGGATCGCCCAGCCACCCTGCTTTTGGTCGGCCGCAGCGGCGATCAACCACCGCGCACGTCGTCGGCCGAGCTGATGCTCGGCTGTGCCACCCAACCGGATCAGCTGTAAGTCACCTGGTCCTGGGGCAGCAACCACAGCCCGTCAGCCTCAGACGACGCAGACACCGGTCGCCGGCAGCAACCATCCGGCTCAGCCACCGGATCGCCCAGCCACCCTGCTTTTGGTCGGCCGCAGCGGCGATCAACCACCGCGCACGTCGTCGGCCGAGCTGATGCTCGGCTGCGCCACCCAACCGGACCAGCCGTAAGCCACCTCGTCCCGGGGCAGCAACCACAACGGCAGGTGAACTGCAGGCCACCTGGTCCTGGGGCGGCAACTACAGCGATGGTCAGCCGCAAGCCACCTGATCTCCGCGGCAGCAACCACAGCCCGTCGGCCCCAGGCGAGGGAGACGCTGGTTGCCGGCAGCAACCATCCGGCTCAGCCACCGGATCGCCCAGCCACCCTGCTTTTGGTCGGCCGCAGCGGCGATCAACCACCGCGCACGTCGTCGGCCGAGTCCACGCCTGGCTGTGCCAGCCATCCGGATCATCCGTAAGCCACGTGATCCTGGGCAGCAGCTACCGCGGTGGGCCAGCCGCAACCCACCTGATGCCGCGGCGGCAACTACGGCGGTGGGTCAGCTGCACGTCGCCTGATCCCGTAGGCGGCAACCACAGCCCGTCAGCCCCAGACGACGCACGCACTGGTCGCCGGCAGCAACCATCCGGCTCAGCCACCGGATCGCCCAGCCATCCTGCTTTTAGCCGGCCGCACCGGTGAGCAACCACCGCAAACGTCAGCGGCCGAGTCCACGCCGGCAGCACCTCCGTCGACGGGTCAGCCGCAGGTCACGTGATCAACGGGGCAGCAACGGCAGCGGTGGGTCACCTGCACCCCACCTGGGTCTCGGGTCAGCAACTGCAGCGGTGGGTCAGCCGCAAGCCACCTGATCGGCCATCGCCCGGGAGTGGCAAGGCCTGGGGTGCTGCCGATCCGGTTCCCAACCCGCCCACTGGTGGCCGGAGACAGGAAATGGTGGCTTGAGACCTGGAGGAGCAGGTCTCCGGCCCTCAGTTGGTGTCTCCCGCCACCAGTGGTGGCCGGGGCTCGAGAAGCAAGACGCGCCGGTGGCGACGGACGGACGGAGGCTGCGCGCAGCACCTCAGCGGTTGACGACCGCGGGTGTCGTCGTCCTCCGGAGGCCGCTGTCAGTTGAGGGGCCATGCGTTCGAACTGATCCTTCTCCGCTCGAATCGTGAGGGGAGAAGGGTGGCGGTTATCCGGGAAGACTTCCTCGGCTTGGGATGGGATGGGTCAGGTTCTAGGCCTCGCTACTGGCGGCAGCAACTCCGGCGGTGGGCGAGCGGGAGCGGAGGTGTAGTGGTCAGAGGCGGCCGGTGCGCTCGACGTCATGGCCGTGGGCAGTTCCGTTGGGGGCTGGTTGGCGCACTAGGGTTGGCGGCATGGTGATTCGGCTGAGTGAGCGGTGGCCGGAGGTCAGCTCGGATCGGCTGCTCTCCGAGTGCGTGCCGCCGCCTCGATTCGCCGACGCGCGGTTCGCGACGTATCGGCCGAATCCGGAGGAGCCCTCGCAGGCCGAGGCGCTCGGCGTACTGATCGAGCGTTCCGAACAGTTGGCTCAGCCGCGGCAGTCGCCGTCATTGTGGTCCCGGTTGCGTGGTCGTGCGCCTGACCCAGGCAAGCCCGGGGTCTACCTCGACGGCGGGTTCGGGGTCGGCAAGACGCATCTGCTTGCGTCGCTGTGGCACGAGGCGGCCGGGCCGAAGATGTACTGCACGTTTGTCGAGCTCACCAACCTCGTCGGCGCGCTCGGACTTCGCGCGGCCGTCGAGGCGCTGTCGTCGTACCGGCTGATCTGCATCGACGAGTTCGAGCTCGACGATCCCGGCGACACGATGCTGATCACGCGGCTGCTCGGTCAGCTCGTCGCCGCCGGTGTCCAGCTCGCCGCGACCTCGAACACGCTGCCCGACAAGCTGGGGGAGGGGCGGTTCCAGGCGGTCGACTTCCTCCGCGAGATCCAGGCGCTGGCCGCGAACTTCGACGTACGGCGGATCGACGGCCCCGACTACCGCCATCGCGGCCTGCCGGAAGCACCCGAGCCGTGGAGCGACGAGCGCGTCGAGCAGACGGCGGCCGAGCGGCCGTCGACGTCGTGCGATCACTTCGTCGACCTGCATCATCACCTGGCCGAGCTGCACCCGAGCAAGTACGGCGCTCTGCTCGACGGCGTGCAGGCGGTTGCGATCACCGACATCCGGCCGCTCGACGACGAGAACGTCGCGTTGCGGATGGTGGTGCTGGCTGACCGCATGTACGACCGGGATCTGCCGTTGCTGGCGAGCGGCGTACCGCTTGATCAGCTGTTCTCGGCGGCCATGCTCAAGGGTGGGTACCGGAAGAAGTACTTACGGGCTTTGTCTCGATTGATCGCATTGTCACGCACGTCCTGAGACGCTGAACCCCCGGACGTGCTTCGCTGAAAGCATGCTCAAGAACCGCGTCCTGCTCTCGTCCGCGCTGCTCGTGCTGGGCTTGATCCTGCTCGCCGTCGGCGGCTTCATCCAGTTCCACGACGTCAGCGGCTTCGGCTGGGAGCAGTGGAACCGGCCGCTCGGGTACGTCGCGGCCGTGCTCGGCATCGCGGCGGTGATCGCCGCCTGGCCGTTGCCGAAGGCCCGCACTACGCTCGGGATCGAGCTGGCCGTGCTCAGCGGGCTCGTGATCTTGCTGGGGCTCGCGAACACCGGCTTCCGGTTCATCTGGGTCCGGGAAGAGTTCGAGATGGTGGCTTTCGAGTTCATCCTCTTCCTGCTCGCGGTCGTCCTGGTCGCCACCGCGCGAGCGGCGCGCACCGGAGCGGGCGGGTGGCTGCGGCTGGTCGGCTACCTCCTCGGTACGACGGTGCTGGTGTACGGCACTTTCCTCGTCGGGGTCGAGTACTACGACCGGACCATGTGTGGCAGTGAGGACTCCGGCGACTGCCTGGCCGTGCTGGGCGCGCTGTTCTGGGCGGGAGGTGCGATCGTGGTCTGCGTGATCGCGATCGCCGTGATCGAGGGCGTGTTGTGGCGACGCCGTCATCCTTCCCGGGTACCGCAGCACCGATAGGGCAGGATGGGTGGATGGCGAAGCAGAAGAAGGCGAAAGCAGGGGAGGCCGGGGGGCTGCTCGAGCAGCTGCGAGTCCCTGCGGGCCCGGTGGATCTGACCACGTATGACCCGCGGGCGACGACGGGATTCGTCGGCGCCAAGGACGACGGCAAGGCCGCGCTGGAATCGCTCGGCGCCGAGGTGTCCGACTGGCAGGAGCGGTTGTTCGCCGAGGGCCGCAAGGGCGGTCAGCGCAGCGTGCTGCTGGTACTGCAAGGGATGGACACGTCCGGCAAGGGCGGTGTGATCCGCCATGGCGCCGGGCTGATGGACCCGCAGGGCCTGAAGATCACCTCGTTCAAGGCGCCGACGCCGGCCGAGAAGCGCCGCGGGTTCCTCTGGCGGATCCGCCAGGCCGTCCCCGGGCACGGGATGATCGGCATCTTCGACCGCTCGCACTACGAGGACGTGCTGATTGCGCGCGTCCGCAACCTGGTCGCGCCGAACGTGTGGGATCGGCGCTACGACCAGATCAACGAGTTCGAGGCCGAGCTAGCCGAGAGCGGTGTCACGCTGCTGAAGTGCTACCTGCACATCTCGCCCGACGAACAGAAGGTCCGGCTCGAGGAGCGCCTCGACAACCCGACCAAGCACTGGAAGTACAACCCCGGCGACGTCGACGAGCGGCAGCTCTGGCCGGACTACATGGACGCGTACCACGCGGCGATCGAGCGCTGTAACAGCGAGCAGTCGCCGTGGTTCGTGATCCCCAGCGACCGCAAGTGGTACCGCAACTGGGCCGTCACCACCTTGCTCCTGGAGACGCTGAAGGGCCTGGACCCGCAGTGGCCGGCCGCCGACTTCGACGTCGCCAAGGAGAAGAAGCGCCTCGCGGCGACCTAGAGATCCGGGTCGATGTCGTTCTTGCGGAGCAGGTCGCGCAGCTTGGCGACCTGCTCGTGCAGCCGCTCGTTCTCGTCGAGGACCGCGTGCAGCTCGGCGATCAGGTGATGCCTGCGCCCGTACGTCGTCCAGTCCGGATCGCCGGCCACCATTGCCTCGACCGCCGTGCGCGAGCGCTTTCGCCGGTCGATGCGCTGTTCGGTGAGGCTGCGGACGGCGTCGATCTCCACGCCGAGCCGGGACAGGACTTGAGCGGCGACGCCATCGGTGTCCTTGAGTAGTCCGAGCAGGAGATGCTCGGTGTCGATGTCCTCCGAACCCAGGCGCCGCGCTTCCAGGTAGGAGTCCTCGAGAGTCGCCTTGGCGCGCGGCGTGAACGGGACGAACCCGTCTGGCGAGCGTTGACCGCGGCCGACGATCTCGAGCACGAGCTCACGCACCGCGGAGGCGCTGGTCGCGGCCAGTAGCTTCGAGGCACCGCCCTCAGCCGTTCCGATCAGCCCGAGCAGTACGTGCTCGGTGCCGATGTAGCTGTGGTTGAGCTGCCGTGCTTCTTCCTGCGCGACGATGACCACCTTGCGCGCCAACTCCGTGAACCGTTCGTACATACCGACCCGCCTCCCCATCCAGTCATCGAACTCATCAAGTCGCTCGCGGACGAAATCCGCGACCCCAGTCGCGTCACCTGCGGCGATCCGGTCCAGCACCTCGTCGACCTCAGCCACGGGTTCGAGTCGGAGGTCTGCGTGATTCAGTGCGGTGAACTGCAGCACGACCGCCACCGCCACCACCCGGTTCGCGCCGTCGAACGGCCGATCGCTGACCAGCCCGGCCAGCAGTACCGCGGATGCCTCGGCCAGCCCGCCAGTACGCCGTACGTCGGACAAGACGCGCTGAACCGTGTCAAGGTTGGTCCGGCGAACCGCCTCGTCGGATTCGCAGCGCAACACGCGTGCGGCGACCGCGAGGACGTCGTACAAGTCGAGGTACCGCATCAGTCATCTCCGCGCAGGCGGCGCAGAGACTCCTCGTGCCGGGACAGGTTCTCCTCGAGCAACCGGCTGAAGCCGCTGTCGGTGCGGCGCCGATCGACCAGCTCGGCGATCGCCTCGCGCGCCACGTCCGACACCGACCGTCCCTCGACCGCCGCCACCGTCTGCAGATGGTCAGCCAGCTCCGGGTCGAGCCGGAGCAGGATGTTCTTGGTCGCCTCTTTCGCCATGGCTACCAAGATAGCGTGATATCACGCTATCGCAAGGTCTCGGATCCTCGATCGTGGCGGCAGGCGGCGACCCGGGCCGCGACCGCGGCCGCCGCGGGAGCATCCTGGGCGGGTTTCGCCGAGCCGGCCGGGGCGACACCGCTGTGCGCGGCGAGTAGGGACTGGTAGAGCGCCTTGGCGTCCGAGCTGCCGTACTGCGCTTCGAGTTGGGTGATCAACGACTTCGCAGGCTCGGCCGCTCCCTCCGCACCCATCGCGGTTTCGATCGCTCGCTTCACGTGGAAGACCTCGGGCTCTGGAACGAGGCCGGGCAGCTTACTGTCGGCGTACAGGTCCGCGGCCGCCCGCTCCCATTGACGCTCGCGCACAGGTCCGGGCTCGTGCTGAATGGTTGCTTCCGGCGCCACCCCGCGTGCTAGTCGCGACTGGTACAGAGCTTCCGCGGTCGGGCTGCCGTAGAGCTTCTCGAACGACTCCATCGCGTAGACGCCGGCCTGGAACGCCTGCGTCCCACGCAGCGCGCTGAGCTCACGCGTCTGCTGCACGTTGCCGCGTCCGGTGTTCTCGTCCAGCCAGGCGAAATGCGTCCGCATCGCCTCGCCGATCTCACGCTTCACGAAACCGACGTCAGCGTCGGGGACGAGGTCGGGAAGCTTGCTGGTCTCGTACAGTTGGTCGACCAACTCGTCCCACTGACCGCGCGGCGAGGCCGCCGCCTGCCGTCGCAACGCCTCCCGATCCATCCCGGTCCGGCCGTCGACGCCTTGGCTCATCGCGCGCGCGGCCGGCGCGAAGGACTCGTAGGTTTCACCCGACTCGACCTCAAGGATGCCCGGGGCAACCTTGTCGAGACCGGTCTCCTTGATGAAGTCGTTCAGGTACGCGCTGTTGAACGCCTCGACGAACCCTTCCTCGGCCCACCGCAACCACTTGCGATCACCGAACGGAGCCGCCGACAAGGCGTAGTCGTCCTTGTCCGGTATGGCGAAGTGCGCGTTCTCATGCAGTACGACGCCAATCGCCCACCGGAATCGGCGCAGCGTCTGCTCGTCGTGCTGCTGCCCAGGATTGGCGAACATCTCCCGCAGGTGCTGTACGACGAACTTGTTGTGCAGGTGCATCCGGCCGTCCCACGCGGCGATGCCACCGGCACTCTTGGTCTCGTCCAGCGCCTGGTTGTGCGCGGACTGACCGGCCCGGGTGATCTTCAGTACGGCGGCCTTCGCATCCTCCTTGAGGAACGCCATCAACGCCGGGTTGTCGTACTCCTTCCGCATCGCCGCCAGCTCGGTGTCGAGCGCGCGGATCGCCTGCTCCCCGTGCGCCTGGCAGGCGGCGAACACCTTGACGGGATCGTCACCGCTGACACCGCCGACCCGGTCGAGGTGATCGCGAACGACCTGCTCGGACCGGAGGATCGTCACGTGCTGGGAGTGCAGCGGGACCAGGAACCCCAGCTCCTGACTCTCGTACCAGAGCTTGCTGGCCCACTCGAGCTTCAGATGCGGCGGGCGCCGGTGAATCTCCTCGGCGATCCGCTCGGTGCGCCACTTCCAGTTGGTTGCCAGGGCGCCGACGTAACCGACGGCGGCGGCTGTCTCCCGGGTGTACTCGGGGTCAGCCTTGGCTTCCTTGAGTCCGGGCACGACCTGTTCCAGACCGAGCCGGTCGATGAAGTCGTCGACGTTCCAGGCCGCCCAGAGCTCGGACGTGCCGCGGTCGAGGACCTTCGCCCAGGTGTGATCCGCGATGGCGTCGGCGCGCTCCTGGTCATAGCCCGCCCGCGTGAGCAGTCGGCTGTGCTCACGCAGCAATGACTGAAGCGCCCCGCGGTAGCGCGTCAGCGACGCGGGATCCGACTGCGGGTTCTCGAACATCTCGCGCAGAGCCTGCATGCGCTCCGGGGCGAGGTCGATCGAACTCTCGGTCCAGCGTGAGCTCTTCGCCCACTTGTCCATGGCAACGGTCGTGCCGGCGGCCAGACGCATCAACGCGTCGAAGGACCTGACGGACTCGGACACTGGGTGCACCTCCGGAAGCTGCGGCTCGGCGACGACTCAACCGCCGTGCGAAACCGTAGCTCCCGGAGGGGCCAGTACTACGCGGACTGCACGAGCACCGGGCGCGGTGCCGGGGCCAGCGTGAGCAGGTCGAGACCAGCAACGCCGTACCGGAGGAGGACCAGGCGTGCGACCTCGGCGCTGACGCCGAGCGGCCGGGAGACCGCGACCGCGCCCGCCTTGCGGGACGTGGATTCCGCGCGGTCCGGCAGCACGCCGGGAGCGAGGAACAGCGAGCCGACCGCGACGTGCCGACGGCCCTCGAGCCGCCACTGCAGGACGGCCTCGGCCGGTGACGGGGTCGCGGCGCACACGAACGCGGCGGTGACCGGCAGCTTGTGCCGCTGACCCCACAGGCGTGCCAGGCGGGTCACGCTGGCGTTGGCCTGGGAGTCGCTGGAACCGGCCGCGGCCAGGACGAGCGCGTCGAGCTCGCGCACCCGGCCGTCCTTGAGCTCGGCACGCATCCGGCGGTCGAGGACGTCGAGCAGCGAGTCGTCGTACCCGAGCACGTCGGAGGCGATGATCCGCAGGTTCGGGAACCGGCTGCGCGACTCGTCGATCACGGCCGGTACGTCGACCCGGGCGTGGAAGGCGGACGACATCAGCAGCGGCAGGACGACGACCTCTTCGACACCCTCGGCGGCGAGCTTGCCGATCACCTGGTACGGCGTGGGCGGGCAGTGGTCGAGGAAGGAGGCTTCGATCCGCAGGTCGTCACGCAGCTCGCGCAGGCACTTCACGAGCGAGTGGACGGTGGCGGCCGAGCGCGGGTCGCGGCTGCCGTGGGCGAGGATCACGAGAGCTGGAGCAGTCACAGCAGTTCCCCTTCTTCGTCGTCGATCATGCCGGCTGCGAGCGTCCATCCGTCGTGGGCGTCGATCAGCAGGAAGGATCCAGTGATGTTGTTACTGGAGTACGGGTCGGCGGCGAGCGGTGCGGCGATTTTGAGCTGCACCTTGCCGATGTCGTTCAGGTCGAGCCCGGCGGCGTCGATGACGCCGAGTCCCTTGAAATCCAACGCCGTCAGATCGAGCACCCCGGCGATCTTGGTGACGATCGCCTGAGCCGTTGTGGTGGTGTGTTTGATCAGCAGCCGGGCACCCACGGTCAGTGGGCGTTCGGACAGCCAGGCCACGGTCGCGGCCAGTTCCCGGCGGGTGCCGGGGGAGGAGTCAGCCGCAACGATGACCGAACCGCGGGCGACGTCGAGGTTGTCGGCGAGCCTTACCGTGACGGCTTCCCCGGCGACCGCGCTCGGCCGTTCGGCGACTGCGGTCGCGGTGGCGGATACGACTGGGCGGTCGATGCCGGCAACCGTCGTACGGCGTCCTGCCGGCAGCACGATGACCGGGTCGCCGACCGAAACGGTGCCGGAGGCAACAGTTCCGGAGTAGCCGCGGTAGTCGCGGTACTCGTCGTCGGTCTGCGGGCGGATCACGTACTGGACCGGGAACCGCAGCGGGCGACCGGAGATGTCCGACCGGCCGGTTGCGTTCTCGAGGACCTCGAGCAGGGTCGGACCGGCGTACCAGGCCGTCTGCTCGGAGTGCGTGACGATGTTGTCGCCGACCAGGGCCGAGACCGGGATGGTCTTGAGGTCCGCGATGCCGAGCTGGTCGGCGAGCTGCCCGACCTCCTTGGCGATGCCGGTGTAGACGGCCTCGTCGTAGTTGACCAGGTCGATCTTGTTGACCGCGAGGACCACGTGCGGGACGCGCAGCAGGCCCATCACGGCGAGGTGCCGGCGGGTCTGCTCCAGTACGCCGTGCCGTGCATCGACGAGGATGATCACGACATCCGCGGTCGAGGCTCCGGTGACGGTGTTGCGCGTGTACTGGACGTGTCCGGGGCAGTCGGCCAGGATGAACGATCGCTTGTCTGTGGCGAAGTAGCGGTAGGCGACGTCGATCGTGATGCCTTGTTCGCGCTCAGCCCGGAGACCGTCGGTGAGCAGGGCGAAGTCGAAGTCACCACCGCGGGCTTCGGAGACCGTCTTCACGTGCGCGATCTGGTCGGCGAGGATCGCCTTGCAGTCGTGCAGCAGCCGGCCGACCAGGGTGGACTTGCCGTCATCGACCGAGCCGGCCGTGGCTAGACGGAGAAGAGTGCTCATCAGAAGTACCCCTCTCGTTTGCGGTCTTCCATGGCGGCTTCGCTGGCGCGGTCGTCGGCGCGAGTGGCGCCGCGTTCGGTGATGGTGCTCGCCGCGACCTCGATGACCACGTCGGCCGGGGTCGTTGCGGTGGAGGCGACGGCTCCGGTGCAGGACATGTCGCCGACGGTGCGGTACCTCACCGTGCGTTCGGTGACGGACTCGCCGGCCCGGGGCTGCGAGTAGGGGCCGACGGCAAGCAGCATGCCGTCGCGCTCGAACACGTCCCGCTCGTGGGCGTAGTAGATGCTCGGGAGCGGGATGTTCTCGCGGGCGATGTAGTTCCAGACGTCGAGCTCGGTCCAGTTCGACAGCGGGAACACCCGGACGTGCTCGCCGGGCTTGTGCTTGCCGTTGTAGAGCGACCAGAGTTCGGGCCGCTGGTTCCGGGGGTCCCACTGGCCGAACTCGTCGCGCAGGCTGAAGATGCGTTCCTTGGCCCGGGCGCGTTCCTCGTCGCGGCGACCGCCACCGAACACCGCGTCGAAGCGGTGCTCGTTGATTGCGTCCAGCAACGGAACCGTCTGGAGCTGGTTGCGGGTGCCGTCGTTGCGCTCACGCAGCCGACCGTCGGCGATGTAGTCCTCGACCTTGGCAACCTCGAGTCGCAGGCCTAGTTGAGCCACGGTGTTGTCGCGGTAGTCCAGGACCTCGGGGAAGTTGTGCCCGGTGTCGACGTGCAGGAGCGTGAAGGGGACTCCGGCAGGTGCGAAGGCCTTGCGGGCCAAGTGCAGCATGACGATCGAGTCTTTGCCGCCTGAGAACAGGATGACCGGACGCTCGAACTCCGCTGCCACCTCACGGAACACGAAGATGGACTCGCTCTCGAGTGCGTCCAGCTCGGTCACCGTGTGCGTACTCAGGGGAGCCTCCAATGACCGGGGCGGTGGGGCGGGGAAGGTATCCAGAACAGTGGTCATGTGTGGAGCCCGCATTCGACCTTGCCCGTGCCGGACCAGCGGCCGGAACGGGGGTCCTCACCGGGGGCGACGCGTTGGGTGCACGGTTCGCAGCCGATCGACGGGTAGCCGTCGTACTGGAGCAGGTTGACCAGTACGCCGTTGTCGGTGATGTAGGAGTCCAGGTCCTCCTGCGTCCACGGGGCGATCGGGTTGAGCTTCACCATGTCGCGCTTCTCGTCGTACTCGACGAGGGGAGTGTTCGCGCGGGTCGGCGCCTCCTCGCGGCGGATGCCGGTGACCCAGGCCTTGTAGTGGGACAGGTGCCGGTTCAGCGGCTCGACTTTGCGGAGTGCGCAGCACTTGTCCGGCTGGCGCTCGTACAACTTCTCGCCGTACTCGGCGTCCTGCTCGGCGACCGTCTGCAGCGGAGTGCCGTTGATCAGGTTGATTGGCAGCATCGACGCCACTGCGTCCCGGGTGCCGATCGTCTCGACGAAGTGGTAGCCGGTGTCGAGGAACAGTACGTCGACACCAGGAGCCGCCTCGGCCGCCAGGTGGGGGAGTGCCCCGTCCGCCATCGACGCGGTCACCACCAGGTCGTCCCCGAAGGTCTCCCGCGCCCACGCCAGCACTTCCTGCGGCGAGGCGTCCGCTAGTCGTTCATTCGCCTCTTCGGCGATTGTCTTGAGGTCTGTACTCATTCCACGTTCACCCGTAAACCGATCATCTTGAGCTGGAACACCCGTGCACACGGCCGGCACTCCCACGCGCCGTGCCCTTCCTCCGATGGCCGGAGGTCCTCATCCCCGCAGTACGGGCAGTAAAGAGGTGCAGCGCGCTCGCTCATGTCAACGCCTCCTGATCAGCTCGGGTGGCCCACTGGGCGAATCGCTCGCCCTCGTTGCGCTCCTTCAGGTAGTTCTGGGTGACGCGCTCGACGTAGTCGGTGAGGTCGTCGGACGTCACCTTGTGACCGCGCAGCTTGCGGCCGAAGCCGGCGTCCAGGCCGAGCCCGCCGCCGAGGTGCACCTGGTAGCCGGGGACCTGGTTGCCGTCGGCATCGAGGACCAGCTGGCCCTTGAGACCGATGTCGGCGACCTGGATCCGGGCGCAGGAGTTCGGGCAGCCGTTCACGTTCACGGTGATCGGTACGTCGAGGTCGGGAATCCGCTCCTCGAGTTCGTCGATCAGCTGGGCCGCGCGGGCCTTGGTCTCGACGATCGCGAGTTTGCAGAACTCGATCCCGGTGCAGGCCATCGTGTTCCGCCGCCAGGCCGACGGCCGCGCCTGGAAGCCGAGAGCCGCCAGCTCGGTGACGAGCGACTCGACCTTCGACTCCTCGACGTCGAGCACGATCAGCTTCTGCTGGGCGGTGGTCCGGATCCGGTCCGAGCCGTGCGCCGCGACGACATCCGCGACCTTGGCGAGCTTCTCGCCGGACACGCGACCGACGACCGGCGCGACACCGACGAAGTACTTGCCGTCCTTCTGCTTGTGGACGCCGACGTGGTCACCCTGGACGGCGGGGATCTCCGGCGCCGGGCCGTCGATCAGTTTCCGCTTGAGGTACTTCTCCTCGAGCACCTCACGGAACTTCTCGATACCCCAGTCCGCGACCAGGAACTTGATCCGCGCGCGGGTCCGCAGCCGGCGGTAACCGTAGTCGCGGTAGATGCTGCAGATACCCCACCAGGCTTCGTGCACCTCGTCGAGCGGAACCCAGGCGCCGAGACGCTGGGCGAGCATCGGGTTGGTCGACAGACCGCCGCCGACCCAGACGTCGAAACCCGGGCCGTGCTCGGGGTGCACGACGCCGACGAACGCGATGTCGTTCACCTCCGGTACGACGTCGTGCGACGGGTGCCCGGTCATCGCGGTCTTGAACTTCCGCGGCAGGTTCGAGAACTCCGTCGTACCGATGTACTTCTCGACGATGTCGTCGATGGCCGGCGTCGGGTCGATGATCTCGTCGGCCGCGATCCCGGCGACCGGGCTGGAGATGATCACCCGGGGCACGTCACCGCAGGCCTCGGTCGTGTAGAGGCCGACGGCCTCCAGCTTGTTCCAGATCGCCGGGATGTCCTCGACCCGGATCCAGTGCAGCTGGATGTTCTGCCGGTCGGTGATGTCCGCGGTGTCGCGGGCATAGGTCGTGGAGATCTCGGCGATCACCCGAAGCTGCTCAGTGCTGAGCTGGCCGCCCTCGATCCGGACCCGGAGCATGAAGTACTTGTCGTCCAGCTCTTCGGGCTCCAGGGTCGCGGTCTTACCGCCGTCGATCCCCGGCTTGCGCTGGGTGTACAGACCCCACCAGCGGAAGCGGCCGCGCAGGTCGGCCGGGTCGATCGAGTCGAACCCGCGGTGCGCGTACACGTTCTCGATCCGGGCCCGGACGTTCAGGCCGTCGTCGTTCTTCTTGTTCTCTTCGTTCTTGTTCAGGGGTTCGCGGTAGCCGAGCGCCCACTGACCTTCACCCTTGCCCTTACGGGGGCGGGCGGGCTTGCGGGTGGTACCGGCCTGCGGTGAGGAGACGCCAGTCATCCGGAACGGTGTCCTTGTCCTAGAGACAGGTGCGTCCGCGGGGGCCTAGCTCGAAGCGTCGTCGATTCGACCTGGTCTGCGCGGTGCGCACCCAGCTGATGTTTCGAGCGGGGTGGCTGTCAGAGCATCGAAGGACGACAGATGGCGCTGCGCATCCGCCCGAGGTCGACATGAATCCGACCTACGAGGTGAGTTGAGCGGGCAGCGAGCATGTCAACAAGAGTCAGCGTGAACGGCTGACAAATCAACTCCCAATCCTGCATCGCGAGACGCGATCTCACGATGTGGCTATCCCGACCAGTCTGGTGTGTTTTGATTCCCGCCTGAAACACGCTGAGCAATGAAGCTTGTACAAGATATCTTGTCTAATTACCCTGGACTCATGTCGCCGAAAAAGACCCGTTCGCCCGGAGCCTCCCGAGTGCAGGCCGTGGATCACCCGCTACGACGCCGGCTGCTGGACATCCTCGCAGTCGACGGACCGTCCACCGTGTCGGTGCTCGCTGCGCGGACAGGGGAGATGGTCGGGAACATCAGTCACCACCTCAAGGTGCTGGCCACCGCGGGGGTGATCGAGGAGGTCCCCGAGCTGGCCAAGGACCGGCGCGAACGGTGGTGGAAGAGCGCCTGGTCGTCGTACTCGTGGCGCGTCGGTGACGACGAGCCGGGTGCGGAGCTGATCGGCGGGGTGGCCGAGGAGAGCAACGTCACCTACCGCGCCGGCAAGATCCGCGACTGGGTCGCCAAGCGTCCGGAGTACGGCGCGGCGTGGGGTGCGGCGGAGTTGTCCATCGACGTCTGGTTGCGGCTCACGCCCGAGCGGCTGACCGAGCTGCGCGAGCGGATGCAGGAGGTCCTCGAGGAGTACGTCGACAACCCGTCGACCGAACCCGAGGCCGAACCGGTGTACGTCTTCGCCCAGGGGGTGCCGGCGCAGCCCTGACCTCTGTACATTTCCTCGGATCAACAGGAAACTTTCCTAACTGTTGATGGAGGAGGCTGCGGTGAAGGCGATACGCCGGGTGGGATCGGTTGTGGTGGCGGGCGGCTTGGTGCTGGGCCTGGTCGGCCCGGTCGAGGCCGCGACCGGGGGCGCGGTTCGGGTCAATCAGCTCGGGTACGGCGCCTTCGACGGAAAGTCGGCGTACGTGCTGAGCGAGGGCGCGGTGACCGGGAAGTCCTTCTCGGTCGTCGACAGCCGGGGTCGTCGGGTGCTGACCGGCAAGGTTGGCGCCGAACTGGGGGAGTGGAACGCGAAGTACCAGCACGTCTCGCAGGTGGACCTGACCCGGCTGTGGGTGCCGGGGACGTATCGGGTCGAGGTGCCTGGGGTCGCGTCGTCACCCGCGTTCGTCGTGCGGGCCGACGGGGATGCGCTGGCGACGTCGGCGAAGGACAAGGCGGTGAACTTCTTCACCGAGCAGCGCGACGGGGCGAACGTCGTACCGGGGTCCCTCGGTCGGCAGCCGGCACATCTGACGGATCGGGCGGCGCAGGTGTACGAGACGCCGACGTTCGTCAATCCCGACACCGATCAGACGGTCGGTGAGCTGCAGCGGGTCGGTGGTCCGGTCGATGTCGAGGGTGGCTGGTACGACGCGGGCGACTACCTCAAGTTCACGCACATCGCGGCGTACTCGGAATCGTTGCTGTGGGCATCGGCCCGGGACGCGCGGCGGCCGGATCGCAAGGTGACGAACGAGGCTCGGCATGGGCTGAAGTGGCTGGACAAGATGTGGGACGAGAAGTCGAAGACGCTCTACATCCAGGTCGGCGTCGGAACCGGCAACGCCGAGGGCACGTTCATCGGTGACCACGACATCTGGCGACTGCCCGAGGCGGACGACCACCTGACTTCACCTGCCGAACGGCACCTGCGCAATCGGCCGGTGTTCCGCGCGGCGGACCCTGGGCAGCTGATCAGCCCGAACCTGGCCGGTCGGACGGCGGCCGCGTTTGCTTTGGCAGCACAGGTCGAGGCGCGGACGGACCGTCGCCTCGCGCGCAAGCACCTGGAGACCGCCGCCCAGATCTTCGCCCAGGCCAAGACCACTAATGTCGGTCAGTTGGTGACGTCGTTGCCGTTTGCGTTCTACCCCGAATCCGCCTGGCGCGACGACCTTGAGCTGGGTGCGGCCGAGCTGGCTCTGGCAGCGCAGCGGCTGGGCGATCGCCGGGCCGCCGGTTGGGTGCGACAGGCGTCGTACTGGGCCGGTCAGTACCTGGAGCACGAGGCGGGTGGCGACACGCTCAACCTGTACGACGTGAGTGCGCTCGCGCACGCGGATCTGATCCGGGCGGCGCGATCCGACCGTGCACTGGTTGCCAAGCTGAGTGCTGACTTGCGAGCTCAGCTGGCGATCGGGACCACGCGAGCCGCACAGGACCCGTTCCGGGCGGGCGCGCAGTACGACAATTTTGACGCCGTACCGCACACCTTTGGGCTGGCAGCGACTGCGCGGTTGTATCGGCAGGTGACCGGCGAACGTCGGTACGACACCTTCGGTGCTCAGCAGATCGACTGGGCCTTCGGCGCCAACGCGTGGGGCGTGTCGTTCATGGTCGGCGTCGGCTCGAACGCCGGTCAGTGCCCGCACCACCAGATCGGCAACATCCTCGGCCGCCAGGTCGTCGGCGCCGTCGTCAACGGCCCGAACTCCGCCGACCTGTTCGAGGAAGGCCTCGGCGATCACCTCGACGGTATGAACGCCTGCCCGGCAAACGGCGTCGACCAGTACGCCGAGTTCACCGGCCGCGGCTCACGCTACGTCGACGACGTCCGCTCCTGGCAAGCGTCCGAACCCGCCGACGACTTCGCCGCCATCGCCGTCTACGCCCTCACCCGCTAGCGGCCTGCGGCCGGGGGAGACTAACCCCATGCAAGCCCAAACCCTGACCCTCCTCCGGCCGCGCTTCACCATCACCCACGTCACCGACGGCGTACCCCCAATCCCCACCGGCGATTGGTGGGCCATGTCCCGAACCCCCGCCGGCACCACCGTGATCGCCGAGTCCGCCGACGCGGCCGACCCCTGGCGAGCCTTCTACAACAACGAACCCCACGCCCTGGACCAGCCCGGCATGCTAGCCGCCATCGTGCACCCGTTGGCCGCCGCCGGCCTGTCCGTCTGCGCCGCCTCCACCTACCAAGCCGACCTCGTCCTAGTCGCCGAATCCGACCTAGACGCAGCCATTGCCACCCTCCAATCCGCCGGCCACACGATCGTCACCTAGTGGGGCTGGACCCACCCGGATGGTGGGGGAAGGTTGGTGGTGTGCGCATCGGCCGACCGACCAAACTCGCTGCATGCCCCCTTCTCGCAGAGCTTTCATCCTGTTCACTGCCGCCGCTGCTACCGGTGTGACAACCGCCGGTGCCTCGGGCACGGCACGGGCGTCCTCGTTGCCAGGGCTCACGCCGCTGCGGATCCGCACTCGCTCAGGGACCTTCGACGCCGTCGCCACGGGTCCGCGGCACGGTCGGAAAGTGCTGTTGCTACATGGCTTTCCGGCGTTTGGCGTCGACTGGGAGCACCAGTTGCTCGGGCTGGCCGCGGCCGGCTATCGGGCGGTAGCACCCGACCAGCGCGGCTACTCACCGGGGGTGCGGCCGACCAGGGTCGCGGACTACCACCTGGATCACCCGGTCGCAGACGTTCGTGCGATCGCCGACTCCCTGGGCTGGGGCCGATTCGACCTGGTCGGACATGACTGGGGTGCCGCGGTCGCGTGGGTCGCTGCTGCGAAGTACTCCCGGCGCGTGCGGTCGCTGACGGCGGTGTCCGTGCCGCATCTCGGTGCCTTCGCCGAGGCGTTGCGGACCGATCCGGTTCAGCAGGAGGCCTCCAAGTACATGAACTTCTTCCGACAACCGGCTCCGATTCCCGAGAACGTCATTCTCGCCGGCGGACCGCCCACACTGCCCGCGAAGTACCTCGAGAGGTTTTCGCAGCCAGGTGCGCTGACCGCTGCGCTCAACTGGTACCGGGCCAACGACTTCACCGGCTACGAGCAGAAGATCACGATCCCGACGCTGTTCATCGCCAGCACGAAGGACCCGGCAGTCGCACCCTCGGGCGTCCACGCCACCAAGAACTGGGTCACCGGCCCCTACCGCCTCGAGATCCTCGATAACATCGGCCACAACATCCCAACCGAAGCCGCCGAAGCCACCACCACCCTCCTCCTCGAACACCTCACCTCGGTGTGCCCATAACCGAAACAGTTAGGCTGCGGCGGTGCTGAGTGCGGGGGCGATTGCGGCTGGAGTTCGGGCGGGCGAGCCGTCAGCGCCTAGCCTGGGTTTTTGGCTCGCCAGTCCTTCATTGTCTGCTCGAGATCACCGTGCACGAAGGTGAAGAACTCGGCCGCTTCGGACAGCCGGCGGCCGACAGTGGTGTCGGCGCCGAACAGGGCCGCGCCGTACGCGCTGCTGGCGGCCCATTCGGTCAGGGCCTGATTGCGGCGTTCGAGGATCGCGGCGAACACATCCTCGCGAATCCGGTAGTGATCCTTGCGCGAACCCGGCATCCGCTCCCGGGAGATGAACGACATCTGGATCAGCTGCCGGACCGCGCCGGATACCGCAGGCTGGCTGATCTGCAACGTCTCGGCCAGCTCAGCCGCGGTCATCGTTCCGTTCGGGCTGACGAGCATCCGGCCCATCACCCGGGCCGACATCGTCGGCACCCCGCTGTTGGCCATCACCCCGGCGAAGCGTTCGACGTACTGACTGACTTCATCCGGGGTGGGCGCCATGATTGAACCTTACATTAATCAGAAGTTTCTGATTGTTTGTCAGCTGAGCTCGAGACCCGGGTACAGCGGGTGCTTGTCGAGGATCTCCGCCGAGGCCGCGCGGGTCTTGTCGGCGACCCCATCGGCCAGCACGTACTTGGCCTTCGAGGGGGCACCGGCCGCCGTCGTGGTGGGCGTGGTCGAGGACAGTACGTCGACGATCAACTCGGCCACCCGATCGAACTCGTCGGCGCCGAATCCGCGCGTGGTCAGCGCCGGCGTACCGATCCGGACACCCGAGGTGTACCAGGCGCCGTTCGGGTCGCGGGGGACCGCGTTGCGGTTGGTGACGATGCCCGCGTCGAGCAGCGCGGACTCGGCCTGCCGGCCGGTGATGCCGTACGACGAGACGTCCAGCAGGACCAGGTGGTTCTCGGTACCGTCGGTGACGAGCTTGACGCCACGCTTCATCAGACCCTCGGCGAGGGTGACGGCGTTGTCGGCGACGGCCTGCGCGTAGGTCTGGAACTCTGGCTGGCGGGCCTCGGCGAGCGCGACCGCCTTGGCGGCCATCGTCTGGCTGAGCGGACCACCGAGCACCATCGGGCAACCACGGTCGACCGACTCGGCGTACTCCGGCTGGCACAGCACCATGCCGCCACGCGGGCCGCGCAGCGACTTGTGCGTGGTCGTCGTGGTGACGTGCGCGTGCGGGACCGGGTCGAAGTCGCCGGTGAAGACCTTGCCTGCGACCAGACCGGCGAAGTGCGCCATGTCGACCATCAGGGTCGCACCGACCTCGTCGGCGATCTCACGCATCTTGGCGAAGTTCACCTTGCGCGGGTACGCCGAGTAGCCGGCGATCAGGATGAGCGGCTTGAACTCACGGGCCTTGCGGGCGACCTCGTCGTAGTCGAGGAGGCCGGTCTCGGGGTCGGTGCCGTAGGAGTGCTGGTTGAACATCTTGCCGGAGATGTTCGGGCGGAAGCCGTGCGTCAGGTGGCCGCCGGCGTCCAGCGACATGCCGAGCATCTTCTGGTCGCCGAGCGCCTTGCGCAGCTTGTCCCAGTCCTCGTCGGACAGGTCGTTGACGTGCTTCGCACCGACCTCGGCCAGCGCCGGGGACTCGATCCGCTGCGCCAGGATCGCCCAGAAGGCGACCAGGTTGGCGTCGATCCCGGAGTGCGGCTGGACGTAGGCGTGCGGCGCGCCGAACAGCTCGCGCGCGTGGTCGGCCGCGGTCTGCTCGACGGTGTCGACGTTCTGGCAGCCGGCGTAGAAGCGGTGCCCGACGGTGCCCTCGGCGTACTTGTCCGAGAGCCAGTTGCCCATCGTCAGCAGGGTGGCGGGGGAGGCGTAGTTCTCGCTCGCGATCAGCTTCAGCGAGGAGCGCTGGTCGGTCAGCTCGGCCTTGATCGCACCGGCGATCGTCGGCTCGACGGAGGCGATCACCTCGAGCGCGTTCTGGTACGCGGCCGACGCCTTGGCAGCATCGAAGGGTTGAGTCATCGTTGTCTCCTGCAGGTTGCAGTGGTTCGAGGCACCCAGGCGCACGGTGCCAACGCTTTTCGCTCCCCGGTGGTACTCCACCTCAGCGCGCCAGTCGCGACGCACTCACCCTATCGTGCGCTCGACGATCTCCCGGAACGGTGTCGTGCGTGGCAGCGTCCCAAACACGCCACCCCAGTCCCCAGCCAGCCGCGACGCCACAAACGCATCCGCCATCGCCGGCGTCGAGTACCGCACCAGCAACGATCCCTGCAGACACAACGCCATTCTCGCCGCCAACCTGCGCGCCCCCGCCTCGGCCCCCTCAACATCCGCCAACGCCTGCAGTACGTCGTTCACCGCCGCATCCAGCCGGTTGTCGGCCCCCTGCGCCGCCCCCACCTCCACCAGCCAAGCCTCCAACGACTCCGGCCGCCGAAGCGCCCGCAGTACATCCAGCGCATTCACATTCCCCGACCCCTCCCAAATCGAGTTCAAAGGCGACTCCCGGAACAGCAGCGGCAACCCCGACTCCTCCACAAACCCGTTCCCGCCCAAACACTCCAACGCCTCCGCCACCACAAACGAAGTCCGCTTACAAACCCAAAACTTCGCCAACGGCAGCCCGATCCGCCTGAACGCCGCTTCCTGTTCGGGGCTAACGGGTCCGGCTGCGCCGGCCCGCTGGGAAGGATGGATGCCGAGCCCGGGCCCATCGCCCCGGGTGTGCGCCGCCGCTGCGCGCCGCTCCGCCTCCGACCAGCCACCGGGTCCGGCTGCGCCGGCCTGCTGGGAGGGAAGGGGGCCGAGCCCAGCCCCATCCCCGTGGGTGTGCGCAGCCGCGCCTCGCTCCGCCTCGGAGTGGGCTTGGGGGCGGCTCTCATCCCCATCACCACGTGTGGTGGACGCATCCGCGGCTGCTGCCAATCGCATTGCTAGAGCGGTTGCTGCCTCGCTCTCCAGGGCTAGGTCGGCTAGGACGTTGAGCATGGCTGGTTTGTCGGACAGGAGGCTGCCGAAGGCTGAGCGGTGGTGGGTGTGCCAGGTGGCTTCGACGAGGGCTCGGCGTTGGAGGGCGGCGGAGCCCAGGACGCAGTCGAGGCGGGTGGCGGCGACCATTTCGATGATGGTGCGGACGCCGGCGCCTTCGTCGCCGAGGCGGTAGCCGACGGTGCTGTGGAACTCGACTTCGCTGGAGGCGTTCGAGCGGTTGCCGAGTTTGTCTTTCAGACGCTGGAGAGCAAACGTGTTTCGGTTGCCGTCAGCAAGTACCCGGGGGACGACGAAACAGCTCAGCCCGTCCGGCGCCTGAGCCAGCACGAGGAACACATCGACCTGCGGCGCCGAACAGAACCACTTGTGCCCGTCGAGCAGGTACTCACCGTCCCCACCAGCAGGCGTCGCGGTCGTCAGGTTCGCCCGCACATCGGAACCACCCTGCTTCTCGGTCATCCCCATCCCGGCCAGCGCGCCGCGCTTGGCTGCCCCGGGCAACCGTCGTACGTCGTACTCGGTCGAAGCGAGCCGTGGAATCCACTCGGCCGCCAGCCGCTCGTCCGCGCGCAGCGCCGGGACCGCGGCGTACGTCATCGAGATCGGGCAGCCGTGCCCAGGCTCGACCTGCGACCACACGTAGAACCCCGCCGCGCGCGTCAGATGCGGGGAAGGTCCGGAACTCGTCCACGGCGCGGCCTGCAGTCCGAAGCCGACGGCTTTCTCCATCAGCCAGTGCCACGACGGGTGGAAGTCGACCTCGTCGACCCGGTTCCCGTACCGGTCGTGGGTGCGCAGAACCGGTGGATTCTGGTTCGCCGGGAGCGCGTGAGAGAGCGCTTCCTCCGATCCCGCCACCGCTCCGACCCGGACCAGACCGGGGTCCGCCGCCAGGTCGCCGTACGGCCGCAAAGCGTCACCGAGGGCAGCATCTGAGGTGAAGAAGTTCACCCCCTGCAGTGGGGGAGCCTGATTCGTTACCGCGAAAGGGTCCGCCATATCAGTACGGTAAGCGGTATGGCACGTTCAGGGGCAGGGCCCGCGAGTGGGAGCTCGGTCTCCTTGGCATGGGTCCGCAAGATCCCCTCGACGATCTGGAAGCTGCTCACCCAGACGGTCGGCGAGTGTCTGCGCTACCGCGTCACCGGCCTGGCCGCCGAGGGAGCATTCTTCGCGATCCTCTCGCTGCCACCGCTGATCTTCGGGCTGGCCGGCAGCCTCGGATACATCGCCGACCGCTGGCTGAACGTCGTCCAGATCGCGCAGATCAAGCTCGAGATCGCGGAGCTCGCCGCGAGAGCGCTCACCGACGACTCCGTGAACAGCGTCATCGTGCCGACCCTGGACAAGGTCCTGAACGGCGGCCGTCCGGACGTCATCTCGATCGGTTTCGTGCTCGCCCTGTGGTCGGGCAGCCGCGCGCTGAACGTCTTCGTCGACACCATCACGATCATGTACGGGATGGGCGGCAAGCGCGGTATCGTCCGGACCCGCGCGCTCTCCTTCAGCCTGTACAGCATCGCCCTGGTGATCGGCGTCATCGTGCTCCCGCTGGTCCTGGCCGGGCCCGAGGCGGTGGACCAACTCCTCCCACCCCGCCTCGACTTCCTGAACCAGCTGTACTGGCCGGTCGTCACGATCCTCTCCGCAGGCTTCTTGAACACGCTCTACCACGTGTCCGTGCCGGTTCGGACGCCGTGGGTCTCCGACCTGCCCGGCGCGTTCCTGGCGCTGTCGATCTGGATCCTGGGTAGCTTCGTGCTCCGCTGGATCCTGCAGAGCACCGTCGGCGGTACGTCGATCTACGGTCCGCTCGCGGCACCGATCGCCGTACTGATGTGGCTGTACATGACCACGATCGCCGTACTGATCGGTGCTGCGCTGAACGCGGTCGTGAACCGCCTCTGGCCGGCCAAGACCCGCGAGCCCGCGCTGCCGAAGTTCGCCGATGACGACGACGAGGTCGAGGTCGAGCCGGTGATGAAGGCCGAACCGGATCCGCATCACCACGACGAGCCGGATCACGCGGTGCCGGTGCCGGATCAGCAGCGGCCCGAGTTCGAGCGGCCGGAGCTGGCGGTCGCGCGCCGGATTGAGCGACTCTCCGAACGCGAGCCGGCGAAGACACCGGCCGCCGACACCGAGCCCGAGCCCGAGCCGCCGAAGCCGAAGCCCGAGACCGCGCCCAAGGCGGAGGCGGCACCGGAGCCCGCGCCGGCTGTGACCGAAAATCCGGTGCGCACGACGAATCGGACGACATAGGCTGGTCGCGTCGCGATCACCGGTCCTCGATCAGGACCCGCAGGAACTGGAAGGGAGGCGTCCCCACCATGAGCCACTTATCGGCCTATCGCCGGGCCGTTGTCTCCCGTTCTGTCCGTCCGCTGAGCTGACCTCGCGGCCGGACCTTCCGAAAGGTTCGTCATGTCCGTGACACTGCAGGCTCTGGGACTCGACAGTTCCACGGCCGAGTTCTTCGAATCCGTCCCGGCCGAGCTGGTGCCGGGGCGAGTCGCCCGGGTCGACAAGGGCCTGGCGACAGTTCTCACCGAGGACGGACCGGTCCGCGCCACGTGGTCCGGTGGGCTCCTCGGCGCGATCGCCGGTGACGCCCACGCAGCGCCCTGCACAGGGGACTGGGCGGTGCTCCGCCATTGGCCGGACGACCGCATCACCGTCGAGTCGCTGGCACCACGCCGTACGGCGATCGTCCGCGCCGAAGTCAGCGGTACGTCGGAAGGCCAGCTGCTGGCCGCGAATGTCGACGTGATCGCGATCGTCGTCGGTCTCCACCCCGAGCCGAACATCGGCCGGATCGAACGCTTCCTCACGCTGGCGTGGGAGAGTGGTGCCCGGCCGGTCGTCGTACTGACGAAGGCCGACCTGGTCGGTGACGCCGACGCCGTGGCCGAGGATGTCGCGGCGGCCGCGCCCGGGGCCGACGTACTGGTGTGTAGTACTGCGACCGGTGTCGGTATGGATTCCGTGCGCGAGCTGGTCGCGGGGGACGCGACGCTGGCGCTGCTCGGGTCGAGTGGCGCGGGCAAGTCGTCGCTGGTCAACGCGCTGGCCGGTGTGGAGCTGCTGGATGTCCAGGAGATCCGCGAGGACGGCAAGGGCCGACACACCTCGGTACGGCGGGAGCTCGTCGTCCTGCCGGCTGGTGGCGTGGTGATCGACACGCCGGGGCTGCGGGGGATCGGTCTGCAGGAGTCGGGTGAAGGGCTCGCGGCCGCGTTCCCGGATGTGACTGCGCTGGCTGAGAACTGCCGGTTCAAGGACTGTTCGCACGATGGCGAACCGGGGTGTGCGGTGAAGGCGGCACTCGAGGACGGGACGCTGCCGTACCGGCGCTACGAGAGCTGGGTGCAGCTGCGCAAGGAGGCGGCGTACATGGCGCGGCGCTCGGATGCGCGGGCACGCCAGTTGGCGAAGAAGGAGTGGGTGCGGGCGAGCAAGTCCTACCGCCGGGACATCAAGCCGCGTTAGGTCCTGACATGATCGTTGTATGGATCGTGCCGTTCTGATCACCGGTGCCTCACGCGGCATCGGTGCCGCCACCGCCCACGCCTTCGCCGCCGACGGCGACCGGGTCGCCGTCCACTACAGCTCGTCCCGCGAGTCCGCCTCGAAGGTGTTAGCCGCTCTGCCAGGCAGCGGGCATGTCATGGTCCACGCCGACCTGGCCGATCCGGACGCCGTACAGACGATGGTCGACGAGGCCGCGGCCGGGTTGGGGCGCATCGACGTACTGGTCAACAACGCCGGCGTCTACCACCCGCACCGGATCCGCGAAACGACGTACGAGGAATGGCAGCAGGCCTGGACCGACACCCTCGCCGTCAACCTGCTCGGCCCCGCCAACGCCACCTGGTGCGCAGTCCGCCACATGCCCCGCGGCGGCCGCATCATCAACGTTTCTTCACGAGGCGCCTTCCGCGACGAACCGAACCAACCAGCGTACGGCGCCTCGAAGGCCGCCATCGTCTCGTTCACCCAGTCCCTAGCCAGAGCCCTAGGCCCCGAAGGCATAGCCGTCACCGCCATCGCCCCCGGCTGGACCACCACCGACATGGCCGCCGAAAACCTAGCCGGCGAAGGCCTCAACCGCCGCAGCCAAGAAAGCCCCCTAGACCGAGTAGCCGCCCCCACCGAAGTAGCCGCCGCCATCTTGTACTTGGCCAGCCCCGCCGCCGAATTCGCCACCGGCACCATCCTCGACTTCAACGGCGCCTCCCACCTAAGGATGTAGCAACGCAACCCCCCACCGCGGAACCGCACGAGCACACGTCGACCCGAGCGCGGAACCCTCCAAGCCCACCGCAACCCCAGCGCGGAACCGTACCAGCGCGCCCCAGCCGTAGCCGCCGATGCGAAGCGAGGCGACGGGGGGTGCGGGTGGCGAAGCCCCCGCCCGCGGCAAGCGAAGCGCAGCCGCACAAACGACGAAGGCGAGGCGGCGAGCGCTGTTAAGCGCCGCACACCTCGCCTATCGACTTCGTGGACGATACTGGGATCGAACCAGTGACCTCTTCCGTGTCAGGGAAGCGCGCTACCGCTGCGCCAATCGTCCAAGATTCTCTTCGAGGTGGAGACGGGATTCGAACCCGTGTACACGGCTTTGCAGGCCGTTGCCTCGCCTCTCGGCCACTCCACCGTGCAGAGTGAGGCCCCTAGGACCATCTCCGAGCGGACGACCGGGCTCGAACCGGCGACCTTAACCTTGGCAAGGTTACGCTCTACCAACTGAGCTACGTCCGCACTACGACCGGTTTGGTGTTCTCCGGCGTGAGCAGAACAGTAGCGCACTTTTTCGCTCCGCCAAAACCGGATTCTCACGCCTGAAAACCACCTCATCCGTCACACAAGCACCACCCTTTCTGTCCACTCAACACGCCGTCGAAACCCCTGCTTTTCGTCACTGCGCTACGAGTCGCGGAGACGCAGCAGCAGCCCGCCGACCAGCAGAGCCAGGCCGGCCCAGACCACCGTCACGCCGAGACCGCCTGTCATCGGTGCGAGCTTCTCGAGCCGGCGTTGCCAGTCCGGATCGCTGATGGTCTGGGCGATGATCGGGACGATGTAGAGCAGGCCGAGAACGCCCCCGATGCTGGCGGCGGAGTCGCGTACGGCGGTGGCGACACCGAGGCTCAGCAAGCCGATCAGGACCAGGTAGCAGACCGCTTCACCGATCGCGCGCAGTGTGCCGAGCGAGAGCGCCTGGTCGCCGACGAAGGGCAGGACCTGTCGCCCGGCGACATACGACCCGATGACGGCAACCGTCGCGGCGAGCGCCACCACTCCGCTGAGGATCACGGCCTTGGCCACGAAGAGCGTCGTACGGAGGGGAATCGCGGTGAGACTGATACGAACCATCCCCGAGCTGTACTCGCCGCTGATGACCAGCACACCGAGTACGGCGACCAGCGCCTGCCCGAGGTAGATGCCGCTGACGGTGAGCCTCATGGTGTCGCCGCCACAGCCAGCCGCGGTGCAACTCACCACGGACGTCGCCACTGCGCCCAGGGCCACGGTCACCGCGACGGTTCCCACTAGGAGCCACAGCGGGCCGGCGACAGTTCGCAGCTTGGTCCATTCGCCGTGCAGCGCGAGCCTCATGCGTCCCTCCGATGGAGAAGCAGAGCAGCCACGGCCAGGCTGACCGCGGTGTATCCGGCCAGTACGGCGACGCCGGCCCATGGCGTCAGCGGGTAGTACCCGTAGTAGGGCGTGTAGTTGCTGGCGACCTGGTCGTACGGGACGAGCGTCTGCTGAACCGCGAAGGCTGCTCCCGGTGTCACCGTGGCTACCACCTTCGACACAGCGGCCGGCACGAAGGGGATGGCGATCAAGAGGTAGGGGAGCACGATGGCCACGACGACCGTCGTGACCGCGGCCGCGCTGTGCCGGACGATGGCGCCGACGGACACCGCGAGGACCGACGCGGTCGCGAGCAAGGCCGCCGTCCCGAGCTCCACCCGCAGCTCGGTCCAGAACGACACCGGAAAGATGTAGACGCCGTTGACCCGGGCGAGCCGCTCGCCGAGCGGCGCCGCGAGAACCGCTCCCGCGAACCCGGCCACGAAGGTAACCACCCACACCACGATCGCCTTGGCCATCAGGACCCGACTCCGCCTCGGACTCGCGGCCAGGGTGAGGTGGATCATCGCGCTCCGGTATTCGTCGGTGACGAACAGCGCACTCACGACGATCACTGCGATCAGCGCCGCGAAAGTCCCGGTCAGGAGGTCTCGCAGGTGGCCGCCAGTTGGCAGGCTGTCGCGCACAGCCGGGGCTATGTCACCGGCACCAGTGACCGTGACGTGCCCATCGGCAGTTGTGAACGAGCCTGCGGCGTTGGCTGGATAGCCGGCGAAAGTGGGGGACTCGGCTCCCACCTGATCACCCGCCCAGGTGCCGCCGGCCCAGCCTCCCTGAACGCGGAGATTCCCGAAGGTCGCTGTGGTCACGGTCCCGGCTGTGCCCCCGCCTCCTACGGCCGGCGGCGAGGCGACGAACAATCCCACCTGTGCGCTGGACCCGGCCAGCTGCGCGGTGCCCACCTTGTTCCAGTTCGTGCCGTCAGCGGAGGCATATCCGGTAATCACGTCACCAGAACGGTCCAGCCGCAGCCACCGTGCAGACGCTGCGGAGCCAGGGCCAGCAGTGTCGTTGACATAGCTGTCCTGCATTCGCACGCCATGTTCGCCGGTCAGCATGATCGCGACGTACGGCGATCCCGGCTTGGTGTCTGCCTTGACGATGAGACCGGCTTTCGCCCATGGCACGCTGCCGGGCCGCAATGTCTCCGGCCCCTCCGGGACACTGCTCTTGAGCGCGGCGACGGAGACGGTGATGCTGCCGTCGCCGGTGATCGGCTGGTGCACGAAATAGAAGCTGTCGGTGACCGGCCCGCCGTACGGTCCGATCGGAACGGGCGGCGCACCCTTCTGGCTGCCGCTGAGGCCGGCGAGCAGGGCGAACATCACCATCATCAGTGCGGCCGCGACCATGCCAGTCACCCAGCCCCGGACCGTGCGGAACTTGGTCCACTCCGCGTGCAGCAACTCGCGGAAGGAGATCACCGCGGTACCTCGGCACGGAACTCGACGGCGCTGCGCGTGAGCTCGAGATAGGCCTGTTCGAGCGTCGCGCGATGTGCCGACACTTCGGAGAAGGGCACCCCGCTGCCGTTCAGCAGCGTGACGATGTGATTCGGGGCGATGCCGGTAGCCGTGACGGTGTCGTGGCTCGGAGCAGCGACAACAGCGCCGGCGCCGGACAGTACGGCGGTCGCTGCCGCCGTGGCGGTGGTCCGTACGGCGACGCGGTTCCTGGACGCGGTTGCGATGAGGTCGGCCACGCTGCTGTCGGCGAGGACTTTGCCGCGCCCGACCGCCACCAGGTGATCGGCGGTGTCCTGCAACTCGCTCATCAGATGGCTGGACACCAAGACGCTGCGGCCCTGCGCACCCAGCGAGCGCAGGAATCCACGCATCCAGACGATGCCCTCGGGGTCCATGCCGTTGAAGGGTTCGTCGAGCATGATGATCGGCGGGTCGCCCAGGAGGGCCGCCGCAATCCCGAGCCGCTGCCGCATGCCGAGTGAGTAGCCACCCGTCTTGCGCCTGGCCGCCGGAGTCAGGCCGACTTGCTCGATGACCTCGTCGACCCGCCGTACCGGCAGGCCCTGTGAATGCGCGAGCCACAGCAAGTGGTTGCGGGCGGTCCGCGCAGGGTGCAGCGCCCCTGCATCCAGCAACGAACCGGCATGCTTCAGTGGGTGCCGAAGGCTGCGGTAGGGCCGGCCGTCGATCAGCGCGGTGCCCTCATCGACGGCGTCGAGGCCGAGGATGACCCGCATGGTGGTGGACTTCCCGGCGCCGTTCGGTCCGACGAAGCCGGTCACCAGCCCGGAGCGGACGGCGAACGACATACCGTCGAGTGCCTGCGTCCCGCCGTACCGCTTCCGCAGACCGGCCACGACGATCCCATGGGCGCTCATCGCGGCGAGTTCATGGTTCGGAATGGATTCATGCCGACGGTTCTACGTGGCGTCCGGTTTCAGCACGGTCGCATTCGCTGCGACCCGGCTGCGACCTGGGATCTGACATCGTGAAGCCATGGCATCTCGACCGATTGGCCGGTTTCCGCTGCACTGCCCGTACGACGGCGTGCGGTGAGCGGCGATGAGGGTACTTGTCGTCGAGGACTTCGAGGTCCTGGCCCGTTCCATTGGAACCGGGTTGCGCCGCGAGGGCATGGCTGTCGACGTCGTGCTGGATGGAACCGCCGCCCTCGACCGCCTAGCCGACACCCGGTACGACGTGGTGGTCCTCGACCGCGATCTGCCCGGTGTCCCCGGAGACGAGGTCTGCCGGCAACTCGCCCGGGGGCGCTCCGAGACCCGGATCCTGATGCTCACCGCCTCCGGCACGATCGAGGATCGCGTGGACGGACTCGGACTCGGTGCTGATGACTACCTGCCCAAACCGTTCGCGTTCGCCGAACTGGTCGCCCGCATCCGCGCGCTGGCTCGCCGTACCGGCCCGCCGCTCCCGCCCACGCTGGCCTGGGCCGACCTCACGCTCGACCCGGCCCGCCGTACCGCATCTCGGGCCGGCCGGCGGCTCGAGTTGAGTGCCAAGGAGTTCGCACTCCTGGAATGCCTGCTCGCCGCACCCGGCCTGGTGATCTCCGCCGAGGACCTGCTCGAACGCGTCTGGGACGAGGCCGCGGACCCCTTCAGCAGTGCCGTCAAGCACACCATGCACCGCCTGCGAGCCAAGCTCGGCGATCCGCCGGTGATCCGGACCATCCGCGAAGGCGGCTACTGCATCGGACCGTCATGACGCCGCCGCGGCGCGGCCGGAAGTCCCTGCAGAAACGCCTCGCGCTCGCCTACGCAACCGGCATCTATGCCGCCGGGGTCGTAGTGCTCGCGTCCGTCGTCGTCCCGCTAGCCGGGGTCCAGTCCGTGACATCCGAGGGCCAAGCCTCGTCGGGCGCCATCACCGGAACCGGCAGCGGCATCACCCTGCCGCAGCTCTTGGTGGGCTCAGCCGCTGCCCTGATCGTTCTGATCCCGGTGGCCTTCGCTCTCGGGTGGATCGTCGCCGGCCGCTTCCTGCGTCCACTGCGGTCCATCACTGCCGCTGCCCGAGTCATCTCGACCGGCGACCTCCACCGACGCCTCGACCTCGGCGAACCCACCGACGAGCTGACAGAACTCGGCCAAACCCTCGACGAGTTGTTCGCCCGCCTCCAGGCCGCCTTCGACGCGCAACGCCACTTCGTAGCCAACGCCTCCCACGAGCTACGTACCCCGCTCGCCGGCCTACGCACCCTGCTAGAAGTCGCCCTCGCCGACCCCGACGCCGCCACAGACTCCCTGCGCTCCACCTGCCAAGAAGCCCTCGCCCTAGGCCACCACCAGGAACGCATCGTCGAGGCACTACTAGTCCTAGCCACCAGCGAACGCGGACTCTCCCGCCAAGACCCCGTCGACCTCGCACAAATCACCGAACGAGTACTGGCCACCCGCCACCACCAAGCAACCGCGAGAGGCATCGACCTAGCCGCAAACCTCTCGCCCGCCCCCACCGCCGGCGACCCCCACCTGATCGAAAGCCTCATCGCCAACCTCATCGACAACGCCATCCGCCACAACCACCCCAACGGCCAAATAACCATCACCACCCAAACCGCCGCCCCCCACACCACCTTCACCATCACCAACACCGGCCCAGTCGTCCCCCACGACGACCTCAACCGCCTCTTCCGCCCCTTCCAAAAACACCCCACCAACCGTCAAAACCACCCCGACGGCCACGGCCTAGGCCTAGCCATAGTCAACGCCGTAGCCCAAGCCCACCAAGCACCCCTGACAACCATCGCCCACCCCGAAGGCGGCCTCTCCATAGCCATCCAGTTCGCCCACACCGATGTGCCTACCGACGTGTCCACGCCCCGTGAAACCGTACCGACATGACCGCAACAGCCCCCCGCCCCCTAGCCACCCGCAAACGCGACACCCTCCACCGCCTAGAACACGACGTCGACGCCTGGGTAGCCACCGCCAGCCCCAACGGCACGCCGTACCTAATGCCCCTCTCCTTCCTCTGGAACGGCACCCACCTCTACCTAGCCACCGCCACCACCAACCCCACCGCCAAAAACCTCCAACTGAACCCGCACCTCCAACTAACCCTCGGCACCCTCCGAGACGTAGTCCACATCACCGCCACCACCGACCCCACCCAACCAACCCCCGCCGAAGCCCAAGCCTTCGCCACCAAAGCAGGCTTCGACCCCCGCCCCCTCCCCAACTACCCCTTCATCCGCGCAACCCCCACCAAAATCCAAGCCTGGCAAGAAGCCAACGAACTAAAAGACAGAACCTTGATGACCAACAGCACCTGGCGAATCTGACCGACCGCCGGCCCTGGGAAGCGCACATCAGCCATCGCCGGAACCGTGCAAACGCGCCCCAGCCGCAGCGCGGAACCGAGCGAGCGCACCCCAGCCCCAGCGCCGAACCGGGGGAGCGCGCCGCAACCGTCGCCGCCGAAGCGAAGCGAGGCGAACGGGGGGTGCGGGTGGCGAAGCCCCCGCCCGCGGCAAGCGAAGCGCAGCCGCACAAACGACGAAGGCGACCCGGTCCCCGCTTTCCGGGGACACGAGTCGCCTATCGACTTCGTGGGCGATACTGGGTTCGAACCAGTGACCTCTTCGGTGTGAACGAAGCGCGCTACCACTGCGCCAATCGCCCAGGCGTGGTGCGTGTTGCTGGTGTTGCCTGGTGGGGTCTTGCGGGTGAAACCTTAGCGCATGATGCGGCGACGTTCTAATCGGGGCGGGCTACTCTTGGGCCAGGACGGAGACCCCGTCACGTTGGAGACGTGATTGTGACTTTCTCGCACGACACCGAGCAGGCGCTCGGCACGCTGGTCCGGATGGTGAACACGCTGCCCGGGCCGAACAGCCAGGTCGACACGATGGGGACCTTGGAGGAGCTGGAGAAGTTCGTCCAGGAGCGGGAGTTCAGCGCGGTCGGGATCCTGACCGACAAGGACTTGGCCGATGTCCGGGATCTGCGGCCGTTGTTCGCGCCGGTGTTCACGACGGATTCGGATGCGACGGCGGCGGCGATGATCAACGCGATCATTGCCCGCGGTACGACGACGCCGCGGCTGACGAACCATGACGGGCACCCGTGGCACATCCACTATTCGCGGGACGGTTCGTCGCTGGCGTGCCGGATCACGGTGGAGTGCGGGATCGCGCTGGCGCAGGTGATCTCGGCCGGCGAGCGCGAGCGACTCCGCCGCTGTGAGGCGCCGGATTGCGACGATGCCTTGATCGACCTCTCACGCAACCGCTCGAAGCGCTACTGCGACGCCCGCACCTGCGGCAACCGCCTGCACGTAGCCGCCTACCGCGAACGCCGCAAAGCCTCGGGGGAGTAGCCCTGCCCTTAAGGGCCGAGACTCTCACCCCGCATCGCGCCTGAGCCGCCCTGCCGTCCGACGCTGCCCGCTAACAGGATCAACTCCGAGAGAGTTGGTCCGGCGGACGGAGCGGCAGATGGTACGACGGTTGTGGCGGCGGTTGACGGTGGTCGTGGGAGTGGTGATCGGCGCCTTGGTCGCGTCGACAGGCGTCGCGTCGGCCGGCGTGCTCCCGAGTTGGTACTCCTTTGTGAAGAACGGGGAGACTGGCAACTGCCTCGGATCGAGCAGCGACATCTGGCTGCTGCAAGGTGCCTGCAACGGGGACGACTTTTCTCAGGCCTTGTTCCTGCAGGAGCGGAATGATGGTTCCTACGAGATGCTGATCGGGGCGCACGGCGTCACGCTGTGTCTGAGTGCTGTCCTTGGAAAGTCCGGCGAGGGTTACCCGGCACGTTTTGACCCTTGCGAAGAGGACCAGGTCGACCAGCAATGGCTGGTCGCTGGCACGCCGCAGTCATTTGTGTTCCTTTCGAAGAGCACGCTCCAGTACCTGATGGTCAATCCGGCCGATGCCTATGCTCGCTTGTACACGGATCCGACCGTGGTGTGGCCGGGGAGCTATGCCGGTATTTGGTGTCTCTGGGACCGATTGGGCGGCACTCCGCAGCGCTGCCGGCGTTGAAGGTCAGGCGGGGCGCTCTCGGAGGGCCGTCATGGTTTTGCTGGTGAGGCCGAGGCGGGCTGCTAGGGCGTCGGCGGCCTTGCTGAGGCCGGCGAATTCTTCGGCGGTCAGTGGGTCGACGAAGAACTTGCGGACGAGGTCTACGTGGTCGGGGGCGGACTCGCGGAGTTTGGTCCAGCCGGCTTCGGTGAGGGCGGCGATGATGCCTCGGTCGTCGGTGGTGCAGGGGCGGCGGCTGACCAGGCCTGCTTTTTCGAGTTGGGTGACCTGGTAGCTGAGGCCGCTTTTTGAGGTGAGGGCTACGCCGGCCAGCTCGGTCATGCGGAGTTCGCCGTTGGGGGCGTTGGACAGCCGCGCGAGCACTTCGTACTGCGGGTGTGAGAGCCCGGCGTTGTCCTTCAACTGTTGTTCGACCTGCTGGTTGAGCAGGGTCGCGATGCCCAGGAATGTCCGCCAGGTGCGCAGCTCCCGATCGGTGAGCCCGTGTCCATCCGCCATGTGACTCATCCTATCGAATGATTGTTCAAATTCGAACTAGGCGTTATCGTCGATCAGGTAGTTCTAATTTGAACGACTATCGAGAAGGCGAGCAGATCATGAGTGAGGTCACGAGTGCCCCGTCCCGCCGGGGCCTGCTGAAGCTGGGTGCCGCGGTCGGCGCCGCGAGCGTCGTACTGGGTAGTGAGTCCGCGACAGCAGCCGGTACGGCGGCGCCCGCGCAACCCAAGTTCGTACCGCTCCCGGCTGACGCGAAGCCGCTGCCGATGGGGCCGGACGGGTATCGCCTCGATCGGATCGGGCCCGAGATGTACGCCGTCACTGCCGGTGGAACGCAGGCGGCCTTCGTGGTCAGCAACCGTGGTGTCATCCTGCTCGACGCGCCGCCCGCGCTGGCGAAGGCGTTGCCGGCCGCGATCAGCAAAGTGACCAGCAAGCGGGTCACGCACCTCGTCTACAGCCACCATCACGCGGACCACATCGCGGGAGCGGCGGCCTTCGGCGATGTCATCCGGATCGCGCACGCCGATACCGCCCGGCTGATCCGCGCGGAGCGCGACAAGACCCGGCCGATGCCGACCCGCACCTTCACCGACCGGTACTCGCTGACCGTCGGCAACCAGCACCTCGAGCTGAGCTACCCAGGGGTCAACCACGAGGCCGGCAACATCATCGTGCACGCGCCGCGGCAACGGGCCGCGCTGATGATCGACGTCGTACTGCCTGGCTGGTCGCCGTTCAGTGCGTGGGGGACCGCGGACAGCGTGCCCGGTGTGCTGCGGGCGCATGACGTGCTCGCCAAGCTCGACATCGACACGTTTGTCGGCGGGCACGTGCACCGGCTCGGTACGCCGAAGGACATCAAGGTGTCGCGCGAATTCACCTACGACCTCTGGAACGAGACCCGCAAGGCCGTTGCCGCGACCCCGTCCGCGCCGTTCTTCGGGCAGGTCGAAGCCGGCCACAACTGGGCCGCGTTCAAGCTTTGGTACAACGCGGTCGCGGACAAGGTGGAGCCGGTCATCTATCGCAAGTGGCTGCACCGCCTGGCCGGTGTCGACGTCTTCACCCGCGAGAACATCGTCACCGTCGCCACCTCGCAGATGCTCGACGCGCCGAAGGACCTTTAGGGGTTGAGATCCTCGAGCGAACGATCCGCGAAGATCTTCACGACCTGGGCGGTGATCGAGCCCGGCGCGGCCAGCTCACGGTCGTCGACCCGATGGATGCCCTGGACGTCGCGGGTCGTCGATGTGAGGAAGATCTCGTCGGCCTCGAAAAGCTTGTCCATCGGTACGTCGCGCTCGGTCGCGCCGAACCACTCGATGACGAGCGCCCGCGTCACCCCGGCCAGTGCGCCCGACTCCAGGGTCGGGGTCACCAGCTCACCGTCGTACACGCAGAAGATGTTCGAGCCGGTGCCTTCGCAGAGCGCGCCGGCGGTGTTCGCGAAGATCGCCTCGCTGCCGCCGCGCTCCTTGGCATAGGCGAGCGCGCGGACGTTCTCGGCGTACGACGTGGTCTTCAGACCGGCGACCGCGCTGCGCTCGTTGCGGGTCCACGGGACCGTGATGATCGCCGAGACCGGCGACGGCGGCTGGATGGCCTGGGAGGCGATCACGATCGTCGGTCCGGTCGTCCCGCGATCGGAGGAGAGCGGCGAGACGCCACCGGTGAAGGTGATCCGCAGTCGGCCGAACGCGATGCCCGGATCCGCCGCGATGACCTCGGCGATGCCGGCCTCGACGCGCGCCACGTCGGGCGTGGGTAAACCGAGACCGGTCGCGGAACGGACCAGCCGCTCCAGATGCCGCCGTACGGCGAACGGTCGCCCGTCGACGATCTTGATCGTCTCGAACACCCCGTCACCTGTCGTCAGCCCGTGGTCGAGCGCGGGAACCGTCGCCAGTTCACCGCCGAGCTCGCCGTTCACCCAGATCCGCATGTGCCGCTCCTTCCACGGAACACCTTAGTGCTAAGGCGATTCGGGTCCCGTTGGTGACCGGCAGGTGACGGTACGTCGTCCTGCGGGGGACCCCCGATTTTTGAACTGAGGGCGGGATGGGCTAATGTTCTTCTCGCGCCGGGGAACACCAAACCGGTCGTAGTGCGGACGTAGCTCAGTTGGTAGAGCGTAACCTTGCCAAGGTTAAGGTCGCCGGTTCGAGCCCGGTCGTCCGCTCGGAGATGGTTTTGACGGACCAAGCTGTGTGCTTGGTGGAGTGGCCGAGAGGCGAGGCAACGGCCTGCAAAGCCGTGTACACGGGTTCGAATCCCGTCTCCACCTCGAAGAACTTCAGGTTCTTTTATGGACGATTGGCGCAGCGGTAGCGCGCTTCCCTGACACGGAAGAGGTCACTGGTTCGATCCCAGTATCGTCCACGAAGTCGATAGGCGACTCGTGTCCCCGGAAAGGGACCGGGTCGCCTTCGTCGTTTGTGCGGCTGCGCTTCGCTTGCCGCGGGCGGGGGCTTCGCCACCCGCACCCCCTGCGCCTCGCTTCGCATCGGCGGCTACGGCTGGGGCGCGCTTGTACGGTTCCGCGCTGGGGTTGACGTGCGCTTGCACGGTCCGCGGTGGGGTTGAGGTGGGCTCGGACGGCTCGGCGCTCGGGTTGACGTGTGCTTGTGCCCCGGTGGGGCTGGGGTGGGCTGCGCGGTGTCCGGCGTGGGGTGAGGGCGCTTGTGTGGGTCCGCGTTGGGACTGGGGAGAGTGGTGGGCCTTGGAGGCTCATCTTCTTCCCCGCACCGGCTGACCACGGGCGACTGTCGAAGTCGGGGCGGGTTCTTTGACAGCAACCGGAGCCCGTTAGCCACAGGAAGTCGGGGGCGGGTGCTTTGGCGGCAACCGAAGCCCGTCGACCACAGGCGGCGTTCACGTGGGCGCTGAGCGCACCATCCGGCTCAGCCACCGCGTTGCTCTGCCATCCAGTGTGTAAGCCGGCCGCGGCGGCGAGGACCGGCAGATTCCTGCTCGGCCGGATGGCTGCGGGCGGGTTGGCGCGCTTTGCGGTCGATCGCTGCCACGGAGCGGCAGGAGGACTCCGTGAACCTGGAGGGTGCGGGTCTACCTGGGGGAGGGGGCCGGTTGGG
>NZ_BAAANF010000004.1:97909-390265 GCF_039529655.1 Kribbella yunnanensis
GGAGGTTCGCCTGGAATCTGGGTGGCGGGTGGCGGGTGGCTGACTGGTGGCGGCGCGTGGGGGTGGCCAGGGTGTGGCGTGCAATTTGGCTTGTACAAGAGGTCTTGAGTAATTGCGGGAGGCGCGCGTTCCGTGGAGGGAAGGCGGGGAGGGCTAGTAGTAGCGGCGGACGTGGGGCCAGAGGGTGGGCCAGGGGGTGATGGGGGCGTCGCAGCGGACGAGGGTGGTGCCGTCTTCTTCGTTGGCTACGGGGTTTTGGACGGTGGTTAGCAGGTGGCAGTTGGGGAAGTTGGACTCGAGGGTGGGGGAGCGTTCTATTTGGATCAGGAGGACTGGGCCGGTGGCGGTGGCGGGTGGGTGTTCCCAGTCGGCGAAGCTCATGTGGGGGGAGTAGGCGAGGGGGAGGTTGTGGGCGGGGCCGTAGCGGCGGAGGGCGCCGGCTTCGCCGTAGTTGCCGGCGAGGATGGTGGTGGTGGCTCGTTCGGCTGGGGGGATCGCGTTCGCGACTGTGGTGGTGAGGTTTTGCCAGCCGATTTGTTCGCCTTGCTCCTGGTTGACGGGGATGACGAAGTCGACGGCTGAGGTGGGGAGGACGGGGAGGGTGAAGATGAAGGAACTGACTGCGGTGAAGGCCAGGGCGGTGGCTGCCAGGGCGCGGTGTCGGGTGAACCAGGCGAGGGTGGGTTCGGCGCCGGCTGCGAGTAGGACGTAGAGCAGGGGGAGGGCGTAGTAGGACTTGCCGCCTACGGCCAGTACGGCGATGCAGAGGAGCGGGTAGGCGAGTGCGACCGCGCGTGGCCACTGCAGCTTCCAGAGTCGGCGGAAGCCGGCTACCCACACGGGGAGCAGGAGTGGAGCGAGCTGCAGGATCTGCAGGGGGATGAACATGATGCGGTTCTCGGTACCGTCATCTTCCGCGATTCCACCGGCGATCGTCAGCTGCGGCCAGTCGTGCTGGAACTGCCAGATGACGTTGGGCAGCGCGACGAGGCCCGCGATGGCGATACCCGCGAGCAGCCACCACGAACGCAGTACTCGGCGAGGTCCGACGATCAGCAGCGCGGCAAGGAGGGCTGCGATCGGCAGTACGACGAGGTACTTGTTCTCGAGGGCGATTCCCGCGGTCAGCCCGAGTGCCAGCCACCAGCGACGGTCGTCCGTGCGCAGGAGCTTGACCGCGAACAACGCGATGAGCATCCAGGCGAGCAGGTCGTAGGTCGCGGTCGAGACCATGTGGCCCACGCCAGGCAGGAAGCCCGAGACGGCTGCGCAGACCGCGGCCACCAGCTGACCAGGGCGGTTGCTCCCGAACTCACGGGCCAGGAGCGCGACCACGATCACCGTCGCTGCGCTGGCGAGAGTCGAGATGACTCGCAAGCCCATCGGGGTATTGCCGAACAGCTCGGTGGAGACGCGGGCGATCAACGGCGTCAGTGGCGGTTGGTCGACGTACCCCCAGGCGAGGTGGTCGCCCGCGACCATGAAGTACAGCTCGTCGCGGTGATAGCCGTACCGGCCCGACAGGGCAGTCAGTACGGCGGCCAGCGCCCCGGCGACAGCGAACACGGAACGCGCAGCAAAGGCGGGGGCGGCCGGAATCATGCTCGAATGTTGACAGCACAACGAGGTCAAGACCAGGTCAATTCAGCCATCGCTCAGGCTGCCCCCGATCCAACAGCACGACGCGGCCCGCAGCACCGTCGTCGCGAACAAACCGAACCACCGCATCCGTCACCGCCTCGAGCGGCACCTGCTCCGCACCACGCTCAGCGGCTGGCAGCATCGCTCGCTCCTGGATGCCGCGCTCGGTGGCGACCCAATCCGGTACGACGCAGTTGACGCGGACGCGATGTGTCGCGGCCAGCGGGGCGAGCGTTGCCGTGAAGCGGATCAGCCCGGCCTTCGCGACGCTGTATTCAGGCGAAGAGTGTTCGTCGAACCCGAGCCCGGCGGTCGATCCGATGTTGACGATCGCGCCGCCGCCCGCCTGCTGCATCGCGTCGAGGGCGAGTTGGGTGGCGAGCATCGGTGCGCGGAGGTTGAGGTCGAGCGCGGCCGACCATCGCTCGGCGGATGCCTCGGGGAAGCACGGCGCGAGCGAAGGTCCACCGCCGGCGTTGTTGACGAGGATGTGTGGTTGGCATGACATCAGCTGTGCGACGGCCGCATCGTCGCGCATATCGACTTGGACGAAGCGGGCCGCCGGGCCGATCGACGTACAGGTTTCGACGCCGCCGGCTGGGTCGAGGTCGGCGACCACCACCTCGGCGCCCTCGGCGGCCAGGCGCTGGGCGATGGCTCGGCCGATGCCGACGGCGGCTCCGGTGACGACTGCGCGTTTGCCGTGGATGTCCATGGTTTGCAGGTTGTCACCGCGCACCGACAGTCTTCGGGGATGATTTGATATGCCAACCAGACCGGGCGGCGTGAGGAGGACGGGCGGGTGCTGCTATACGAGGAGATCTGTGCGCGGTTGCTCGACCAGATCCGGCGTGGGGTTTTGGGGCCGGGGGACCGGGTGGCGTCGGAGATGGAGCTGGCGGTGGAGTTCGACGTCAGCCGGATCACGTCGAAGCGGGCGCTCGAGGTGCTGCGGGAGGCCGGGCTGGTCGAGCGGGTCCGGGGTAAGGGCACGTTCGTGGTGCAGCAGTTGCCGGATCTGGCCGGGCTCACGATGCCGCTGCGCGGGCGGGTCGCGACGCCGCGACGGGAGGCGCGCACGATCGCGCTCGTAGTACCGGATGTGTCGGACTCCTATGGCCTCGAGCTGATGTGTGCGATCGAGGAGCGCTGTGCGGAACACGAGACGCACCTGATCGTACGGCGGACGCACGGGCGGCAGGCCGATGAGGAGAAGGCCGTGGACTCGCTGGTGGCGACCGGCGAGGTGGATGGCCTGATCGTGTTCCCGGTGCATGGGGACTTCTACAACGCGAGTCTGTTGCGGCAGGTGCTGGACGGGTACCCGATCGTGCTGGTCGACCGCCACCTGTCCGGGATTCCGGTGGCTGCGGTCCACACCGATAACGTCGCGGCCTCGCGAGCGCTCACCACGCAACTGCTCGACCAGGGGCATCAGCACATCGCGTTCGTGTCGCCGCCGCCGGTCAACACGTCGTCGATCGAGGAGCGGCTCGAGGGTTTCCGGTCGGCGTTTCAGGGGCGCGGGCAGGCCTATGAGCTGACGGATCTGCGCAGCACGCTGCCCGGTTCGATGGAGAGTGTGCAGGGGGATATCGACGCGATTCGTCAGTTCCGGGATCGGTTCCCGGAGGTGACGGCGTATTTCGCGTGTGAGTACAACCTGGCTCGGATGACGGATCACGCGCTGGGTGGCGATCGGGTCATCGCGTGTTTCGACTCGCCGGGGGACTCGATCGGCGGGCCGCCGTACCTGCATGTGCAGCAGAACCAAGGTCAGATGGGTCGTACGGCGGTGGATCTGCTGGTCGCGCGGTTGCGTGGTGAGACGGTGCCCAACCTGTCGTACGTGCCGTTCGAGATCGTTCCCGCCGCGGACCACTGACTTTCGGCAGTACTGCGGGGGCCCGGCGGCTGTGTAGCGTCGGCGGCATGAACTGGCGGCGCTTGGGAGATGTCGGCCTGTGGGCGGCCCTGAGTTTCCCGGTGGTCGCGGAGAGCGGTGCCCGGCAGGATCCGTGGGTGATGCGGCTGGCGTGTATCGCGGTGGTCGGTACGGCGGTGCTGTTGCGGCGGAGCCGGCCCTTGCTCGCGCTGGCGCTGGTTTCTTCGGCGGAGAGCGCGATCTTGGCGTTCTCACTGGGGACCCGGAATGGCGTTCCGATCGCGCTGGTGTTCGCGATGATCGTGCTGAGCTACCTGGCTGGGCGGCGGGAAACGCAGCTCCGGCATTTCGTGATGCTCTGCAGTTGGACGTTGCTCGGGATGCTGGTGCTCTCGTTGGTGGTGCGGCCGGAGGTGCAGAAAACCGAGGCGGTGCTGACCTGGTTGGTCATGCTGCTGCTCGCGTTGCTGCTGGTCGTGCTGCCGTGGCTGATCGGGCGGTACCGGGCGCAGCAGTTGTTGCTGACGTCGGCCGGCTGGGAACGGGCTGAGCGGATCGAACGTGAGCAACAGATGGCGGTCGCCCAAGAACGCCTCAGAGAGCGCTCTCGGATCGCTCAGGACATGCATGACTCGGTCGGGCACGAGTTGAGCCTGATCGCTTTGCGGGCGGCGGCTCTTGAGCTCGACCCTGCGCTTCGCGACGAGCAACGGCAGGCAGCGACCTCGCTCCGGGAGGCGGCCGCGTCGGCGACCGAGCGGTTGGGCGAGATCATCGGCGTACTGCGTGACTCCGAGGCGACGACTGTGCCGCGCGACGAGACGGTGGCGGCGCTGGTGGAGCGGGCGGCCGCGTCTGGTCTTGAGGTGCGGCTGGTCGAGGAGGGTGCGGCGGAATTGGCGCCGATGGTTGATCGGGCTGTGCATCGGGTGGTGCAGGAGTCGCTAACGAACGCGAGTAAGCACGCGCCTGGGGGAGCGGTCTCCGTGAGTGTTCTTCGCGGCGACGAGGTGATCGTGACGGTGGTCGACACGGGCGCTGCACGTCCGGTGCAGGAGCCGTCGGCGTCGGGTGGTCGCGGGCTCGACGGGCTGCGCGAGCGCGTGCGGCTGGTCGGCGGAACCCTGCAAGCGGGTCCGCGCATCGGAGGCGGATTCGAGGTACGCGCCGCGATGCCACACGCAGGAGGTCGCCCCGAACCCGAGCCCTCAGCCGGGGCAGCACCCGGTCCCGAACCGAAGGGCGAAGGCGGGGCTGCGGTTGAGCGGGATCGGGTTCGGCGGCGGGCGCGGCGGGGGTTGGTGACGGCTGTGGTGGCGCCGTTGGGGTTGGGGGCGGTGATCGGGGTGGTTGCTCTGGGCTACTACTTGGTGACTGGGTACAGCTCGATTCTGCGGCCGGCCGCGTACGACGGATTGACGCTTGGGCAGGCGGAGAACGACGTACGGAGAGCGCTCCCTGCGATGGAGATGATCGATCCGCCGTCGGAGAGTTTCACGCCACCTGGTGATTGGGCGTGCCGTTACTATCGGCCGGCTGAGCCGTTCTCGACGAACTACGTGTACCGGTTGTGTTTTGCCGGAGGGGTGTTGGTGGACAAGGCGGTTGTGCAAAGTGGTTCGGTTCCGCCAACTCCGGAGAGCACACGATGATCAGGGTCTTGCTGGCCGATGACGAGCTGATGGTTCGGGCCGGGGTGCGGGCGATTCTCGGTACCGACGACGCGATCGAGGTTGTTGCCGAGGCGGGCGATGGGGTCGAGGCGGTCGAGCTGGTTCGCCGGCATCGGCCGGATGTCGCCGTACTGGATATCCGGATGCCGCGGATGGACGGGCTGGAGGCGGGCGCCGAAATCCGGCGGCAGCACCCGGAGACGGCGGTCGTGATGCTGACGACGTTCTCCGAGGACGCTTATATCGCGCGAGCACTCGGCGACGGGGCGAGTGGGTTCCTGTTGAAGTCGGGTGATCCGCGGGAGTTGATCGCCGGGTTGAAGGCTGTGGCGGAAGGCGCGGCCTATCTGTCGCCAAGGGTGGCGCAGCGGGTGATTGCCGAGCTGAGTGGCGGATCGATGGCCAGGGCGGTCGCGGCCAAGGAGCAGGTCGAGGTGTTGAGTCCGAGAGAGCGTGAGGTGCTCGGGCTGGTCGGTGCCGGGATGTCGAATGCCGAGATCGCGCAGCGGCTGTTCCTGGTGGAAGGAACGGTGAAGGCTTACGTGAGTGCGATCCTGCTCCGGCTGGCGGTCAAGAACCGTGTCCAGGCGGCGATCGTTGCCTATGAAGCCGGTTTGGTGATGACCCCAAGAAAATAGGCACAGGTGCTGCGGGTGGCAGGAACCTGCGACGCTCCGGGTGGTGACATGGCGTGGACACCGGGTCATGGGATAGTGGGACACCTGGGGACCTCACCCCCGGATCGACAGACCAAGCCTGTGGGGCGTTTCCGCCCCTTCTCACAGAAATCGGGGACCCAGGTCGTGACCGACTCGCACAACTCCGGACAGCACAAGGACCGGGAAGCGGCGGCGGCCGAGGTCCGGAGAATGTGGCAACCGACGCCGTCCTGGACCCAGCCGGACCCGAACTCCGAGCCTGCCGCCGACCCGGCAGAGACTCCGGAGCAGACCCCGGACGCCCTGTCCGAGGAGTTCCCGGGCGACTCGTGGTCGCGGCCCGCGGGCCAGGCCGCGCCGTGGGAGAAGCAGCAGCCCCAGCCCCAGCCCGAGCCCCCGAGCCAGCCGGCCCCGTCATGGACGCAGCCGGCCGCTGAGCCGACGGCTTCCTGGACGCAGCCCGCGGCGGAGAAGCCCGACTTCGAGGACGAGAACCTCGACGAGGTCGGCGAGACCGAAGCAGCCGCCGCCACAGAGGTCGAGGAGCCGAGCACCCCGGAACCGGCCTCGCCGGTGTTCGGTGGACAGTCCTTCAACGTCACCAGCCCGCCCCACGGGCAGGGCACCGCAGGCCAGAGCTCAACAGGCCAGAGCTCGGCAGGCCAAGGCTGGGCCGGTCAGAGCTCAGCAGACCAAGGTTGGGCAAGTCAGAGCTCGGCAGGCCAAGGCGGATACCAAGGACACGAAGCCCCGCAGCACGGCGGCCACACAGCCCCCGCGCCGCAGCAGAGCCAGCCGTTGTCCCCGGCCGCCCAGCACTTCTTCCCGCAGGGCATCCCCGGGCAGAACGTTCCGCAGCAGCGCGACGTCTCCTACCGCACCGACGAGCTGATGCAGGCGCTGCCGCTGCCGCGCGAAGCTCCGGCCGAGCGTGGTGTGCGCAGCGTGCTGCGCCTGCGCCCCGGCACCACCGAGCGCACCGAGCGGATCGCTCGCATGACCGCAGCGACCGCGTTCCGCCGCCCGGTCACGATCGTCGTGGCGAACCCGAAGGGCGGCTCGGGCAAGACGCCGACCACGCTCCTGCTGGCCGGTGCGCTCGGTCAAGCGCGCGGTGGCGGGGTCGTGGCCTGGGACAACAACGAGCTGCGCGGCAACATGCACCTGCGCACCCACGACACCAACGCGCGGTCCACGGTGACCGACATGCTGCAGGCGATGGCGATGCTCACCCAGCCGGATGCACGGCTTGGCGACGTCGCGGCATACCTGCGGCACCAGGTCGCGGGGCAGTACGACGTACTGACGTCGGCGACCACGACGTATGCGCAGATCGAGGCGAAGGACTTCGACCAGATCCACCGTCTGCTGAGCCGGTTCTACAAGGTGCTCGTGATCGACACCGGGAACAACGAGGGTTCGAGCAACTGGCGTGAGGCGATGAAGGCGGCCGACGCCCTCGTCATCCCGATCAAGTGGAAGAGCCTGTCCTGCGCGGCCGCCGTACAGATGCTGGAGGAGCTGGACAACCAGGGTCCCGAGGCGCAGCGGCTGATCCGGCGCGCGATCATCGCGGTCTCGAACGGTCCGGGCGACATCAACCGCGAGGTCGAGAAGCAACTCCGCCCGTACTTCGAGTCGCGGGCGGCCGCGGTCGTCGACATCCCGACCGACCAGCACATCGCCGCCGAGGGCCCGCTCGACCACTCCGCGCTGCAGCCGGCCACCCGGCGGGCCGGTCTGGAGCTGGCAGCGAAGGTGTCCGAGCAGATCACGATCGCGCTCAACGTTCCGAGGTGACCATGAGCTCGTCCTCGACCTGAGGCTCGACCTCAGGTTGAGGGCGGCGCTTGCGGAGGTAGTGGCGGACGACCTCGACGATCAGGGTCACCGCGAGGGCGAGGCCGATCCCGAGGATGACTCCCTTGAGGGGGTTGTCCTCGAAGGCCTTGCCGCCGATGTAGCCGACCAGGCTGCAGTAGAGACCCCAGCTGACGGCGGCCAGTGCCGCGTACGGCGTGAAGCGGCGCAGCGGGTAGCGGACGCTGCCCATGGTGAGCGTGACGGCGGTGCGGCCACCGGGGATGTACCGGGCGACGATCAGGACCAGGCCACCGCGGTCGGCCAGCGCTCGGCGGGCCCACATCACCGCACTATGCCGTTTGGTACCTGGCTTGACCCGGTCGAGCATCCGGCCGCCCGCGCCCCGGCCTAGCCAGTAGGACAGATGGTCGCCGACGAAGGCGCCCAAGGCAGCGACCACGATCACGACGTACAGGTTCGGGGAACCGATCGAGGCGGCGAAGACGCCGGCGGTGACGACCAGGGTCTCGCTGGGAATGGCTGGGAAGAAGCCGTCCAGCGCGGCGAACCCCCAGACCGCGAGATAGATCCACCAGGAGGACATCAGTTCTTCGGCGAAGTGCAGCAGGGCGTCGGCCATGAAACGACGGTATGAAGAGCGGACCCTGACCCACATCGGACGACAGACCTGACTTACCCCCTACTTTCGTCAGGGGCGGCACTACGCCGATACCATTCGTGCGGGACCGGCAGTGGGCCGGTCGTACCACGAGGAGTGCACCGTGTCGGAAGTCAAGGTCCATCTGGTCGGCGTCGAGGGCGAGGCTGAGCGGAGCGTGACCGAGACGACGACGATCGGGGAGCTGTTCGCCGAGATCTTCGGCCAGGACCGCTCCGCCATCGCCGCTCGCGTCAACGGTGAGCTGCGCGATCTGTCGAAGGTCGTCGAGGACGGCGACCAGATCGAGCCGGTCAAGGCCGGGTCGGACGACGGCCGCGCGATCATCCGGCACTCGACCGCGCATGTCCTGGCGCAGGCGGTGCAGGAGCTGTTCCCGGACGCGAAGCTGGGCATCGGCCCGCCGGTCGAGAACGGTTTCTACTACGACTTCGACGTCGAGACCCCGTTCACGCCGGACGACCTCGGCAAGCTCGAGAAGAAGATGCAGCAGATCATCAAGGAGCGGCAGCGGTTCAGCCGCCGGGTGGTCTCCGACGACGATGCGCGCAGCGAGCTCGCAGCCGAGCCGTACAAGCTCGAGCTGATCGGCATCAAGGGTTCCGCGGCCGACGCCGCCGAGGGTGCGAGTGTCGAGGTCGGCGGCGGCGAGCTGACGATCTACGACAACATCCGTCGCGACGACACGGTCGCCTGGAAGGACCTGTGCCGTGGGCCGCACGTGCCGGCCACCGGGTACTTGGGCAACTTCAAGCTGATGCGGACGGCAGCGGCGTACTGGCGTGGTTCTGAGAAGAACCCGCAGCTGCAGCGGATCTACGGTACGGCGTGGGAGTCGCGCGACGAGCTCAAGGCGTACCTGACCCGCTTGGAGGAGGCCGCCAAGCGCGATCACCGCAAGCTGGGGAACGAGCTGGACCTGTTCAGCTTCCCCGACGAGATCGGCTCCGGGCTCGCGGTCTTCCACCCCAAGGGCGGCGTGCTGCGCAAGGTGATGGAGGACTACTCCCGCCAGCGGCACGTCGAGGACGGCTACGAGTTCGTCTACTCGCCGCACATCACCAAGGGCCAGCTGTTCGAGACCTCGGGCCACCTGGACTGGTACGCCGACGGCATGTACCCGCCCATGCACCTCGACGAGGAGCGTGGCGCGGACGGTCAGATCCGCAAGCAGGGTCAGGACTACTACCTGAAGCCGATGAACTGCCCGATGCACAACCTGATCTTCGCCGCGCGTGGTCGCTCGTACCGCGAGCTGCCGTTGCGGCTGTTCGAGTTCGGCACGGTCTACCGGCTGGAGAAGTCGGGCGTCATCCACGGCATGACCCGGGCTCGCGGCTTCACGCAGGACGACGCGCACATCTACTGCACGCGTGAGCAAATGCGCGACGAGCTGAAGGCGCTGCTGACCTTCGTGCTCGGTCTGCTGGCCGACTACGGCCTGGACGACTTCTACCTCGAGCTCTCCACGAAGAACCCGGAGAAGTTCGTCGGCTCCGACGAGGTCTGGGAAGAGGCGACCAACACGCTGCGCGAGGTCGCCGAGGGCTCCGGTCTCGAGCTGGTCCCGGACCCGGGCGGCGCTGCGTTCTACGGCCCGAAGATCTCCGTGCAGGCCCGCGACGCGATCGGCCGCACCTGGCAGATGTCGACGATCCAGCTGGACTTCAACCTGCCGGAGCGCTTCGAGCTGGAGTACACCGCGCCGGATGGTTCGCGCCAGCGCCCGGTGATGATCCACCGCGCACTGTTCGGTTCGATCGAGCGGTTCGTTGCGGTCCTGGTCGAGCACTACGCCGGCGTCTTCCCGCCGTGGCTGGCCCCGGTCCAGGTGATCGGGATCCCGATCACCGACGGCCACGTCGACTACCTGTACGACGTCGCCCAGCAACTGAAGTCGCAGGGCATCCGGATCGAGGTCGACGGCTCCGACGACCGGATGCAGAAGAAGATCCGCAACGCGCAGAAGTCGAAGGTCCCGTTCATGCTCATCGCGGGTGACGACGACATGGCCGCCGGATCGGTCTCGTTCCGCTACCGCGACGGCACGCAGAAGAACGGCGTACCGGTCGCGGACGCGATCGCCGAGATCGTCGAGGCCGTCGCGCGGCGTGTTCAGGTATGACGGGCGTCCAGGTATGACTGACACCCCGGAGTCGCCGTACCAGCCGGAGGAGCTGGTGCGGCAGGACGGGGTCGGGGTGGGCGATCCGTTCCTGCGGTTGTGGACGCCGCACCGGATGGCCTACATCGAGGGTGAGAACAAGCCGACGAGCAAGGATGCCGGTTCGGGGTGCCCGTTCTGCCGGCTGCCGGGGTTGCCGGATGCGGACGCGTTGATCGTGCATCGGGCCGAGGCGGCGTACGCCGTACTGAACCTGTACCCGTACAACCCGGGGCACCTGATGCTGGTGCCGTATCGGCATGTGGCCGACTACACCGAGCTGACTGCGGCCGAGGTGTCGGATATCGCGGCGCTGACGCAGCAGGCGATGCTGGCGGTTCGTGCGGTGTCGGACGCGCATGGGTTCAACATCGGGATGAATCAGGGTGAGATCGCCGGGGCCGGGATTGCCGGGCATCTGCACCAGCACGTCGTACCGCGCTGGTCGGGCGACGGGAACTTCATGCCGGTGATCGGTCACACGAAGGTGTTGCCGCAGTTGCTCGGGGACACCCGGGCACTGCTCGCCAAGTCATGGCCCACTGACTAGCGCAGGAACAGCGGCATCATCTGGTCGACGATCTCGTTCAACGCATCGAGGCTGACCTCGCGGGGCGGCGTGGTCAGGGCCGTGACCCGTACGACGCGGCGGCCGAGGCGGAAGACGAGTTCGCCTTCCTCGGGGATGTAGTAGCCGGGGCTGCCGATCGGGGCGTTCCGCGGTGGGGGAACGCGTTGCGATTCCGGGATGGTGGGTTGGTCGAACGCCTCGACGATCGAGACCGTGGCGTCGTACGTGCCCCAGATGCAGGTGAGCGCGCCGTGGACCCGATAGTCACGGCGTAGCTGGGCAGACGCCCCGATGAACTTCTCGGCGGCCGAGTTCGACAGCTGACAGGTGGGATCGGTTTGCCGAGCAGCCCGAAGCACACGCGGTACGGCGTCCTTCGCGGCCAGCGCGATCGTGACGGCCTTGGCGCGGTCGAGGCCGTTCGGGTGGCCCTGGTCGATACCGCCGGCGGGGGCAATGCGGACCGCGCGATCGCCGGTGATGAACACGATCCGGGACTCGGTGATCTGTGCTTCCGGGCCGAGTTCGGTCAGTGGCGCGATGTGCCCGGCGCCGGTGAGCAGTCGGCCGAGCGCGTCGGGCTGGCGGGGGAGAGCGCTCACTCCGACCGTGACCGGGCGGCCCTCGACGAGGAGGGTGCATAGGTCGAGGGCGGGCAGACCGCCGTCGTTCCAGGCTCCGGAGTGGGCGGCGACCGGGAGACCGAGACGGGCGGTCAGTTCGGCGGAGATCGCCGTACAGACCTGAGGGCCGTCAGCGGCCGAGCGGCCGTCGAGGCCTTCGGCCTGCGGGGGAGCGACCACGGTCGGGACGCCGGCGGGGAAGGTCGGGACGGACGGCTGGGCGCGATCGGCGGTCCGGGCGACCGAACATCCGGTCAGAACCACCGCGACGAGCACGGCGAACGGGGCGATCCGCATGCCTCACCTCCCGAGTTTCATGAGTCCAGGATCACTTGCCGAAGGGTGGCTGTCACCTGATGGTGACTTCGCTCGACTACGATCACGCACGCCATGCTTAACAGATTCCGGCATTTCTGGACCTTGGTGATCACGCCGATCGCCAACCTCCTGCTCAAACTCGGCGTGAGCGCCGACATGGTCACGCTGGTGGGCACCGTTGGGGTGTCCGCCGGAGCGCTGATCTTCTTCCCGCGCGGTGAGCTGTGGATCGGCGCGCTGGTGATCACCTGTTTCGTCTTCTCGGACCTGATCGACGGCTATATGGCCCGGACGTCGGGCACCTCGTCGAAGTGGGGTTCGTACCTGGACTCCACGCTGGACCGGATCGCCGACGGCGCGATCTTCGGCGCGCTGGTGCTCTTCTACGCCAACTCCCGCGCGGGTGACTCGACGCTGATGGCGTCGGTCGCGCTGTGGGCGCTGGTGATGGGCGCGGTCACGTCGTACGCGCGGGCCAAGGCGGAGAGCCTCGGGTACAAGGCGAGCGGCGGCCTGGCCGAGCGCGCCGACCGTCTGGTGTTCGTGCTGGTGACGGCGTTCTTCTCGGACGTCTTCAACCTGCCGATCCTGCTCGAGATCGTGATCTGGTACATCGCCGTCGCGAGCACGATCACCGTCGTCCAGCGGTCGCTGTCGGTGCGCAAGCAGGTGCTGGCCGACCCCGCCGGCGCCGGTCTCGACACCCCGCCGCCACCACCGGCCGACCCGCAGAGCTGATCAATGGAGGGTCTCCGCCAGCGGGCTGTCGACCTAGCGTTCGCTCTCGCCTGGACCGTCGTACGGCGCCTGCCGGAACGAACTGTGACGCGGTTGTTCCGGTACGCGGCGGACCGCACCTATCGCGGCAACGGTCGCGGGGTGCAGCGGCTGCGCAGCAACCTCGAGGTCGTTCGGCCGGACGCGACTCCGGCGGAGCTCGACGCGTTGACCCAGGCCGGGATGCGTTCGTACCTGCGCTACTGGCAGGAGGCGTTCCGGTTGCCGGATTGGACCGATGAGCAGATCGTCGGTCGGGTCCGGACGGTGAACGAGAAGCTCCTCCGGGACGCGCATGCGGCAGGCAACGGCGTCATCTGCGGCCTGCCGCATCTGGCGAACTACGACCACGCCGGTGCCTGGGCCGGGCGGACGGGGATGCCGGTGTGGACGGTCGCGGAGCGGCTGAAACCCGAGTCGCTCTTCGACCGTTTCATTGCCTACCGCAAGAAGCTCGGCATGGAGGTGCTCCCGCTCACCGGCAGTGATGAGGACGTCACTGCCGTTCTCGCAGAGCAACTGCGGGCCGGGCAGTTCGTCTGCCTGGTCGCCGACCGCGACCTGTCCGAGCGCGGCGTACCGGTCACGTTCTTCGGCCGCCCGTCCCGCATGCCCGTCGGGCCCGCCGCGTTGAGTCTCAAGACAGGCGCACCGCTGATCCCCGCCACCCTCCACTTCGACGGCCCGGACCTCGTGATCACCTTCCACGATCCGGTCGGCCCCGAGGGCGGTGCCGCGGCGATGACTCAGCGATGCGCCGACGCGTATGCCCGCGGGATCGCCGCGCATCCTGAGGACTGGCACATGTTGCAGCGGATTTTCCTGGACGACTAGCGCACGTGGAGCCCGAAGCCGGCCCTGCCCGTGGGCTCGAGTCCGTCCTTCAACTGCAGTGAGGGAATGGCGTAGTCGCCGAAATTCTGCGGCCGGAAGGCGATCGGCTCGGTCGAGTCCAGGGTGAGCAGGCGCTGCCGCCAAGCCTTGGCGACCTCTGGGTAGTCGGCATCGGTCATCCGGTCCGTCCCGAACCGGACGAACGGCGGAAGCACTTCGAGGCCGGGGTAGTAGAGGATGCCGTGCTGGATCGGGTACAGCAGGTCGTCGATCGGCCCGTTGATCCCGCGTGCGGCGTAGTGCGATTCCGGGCCACCCGCGGTCACCGACAGCAGCGCCCTGCGGCCGGCGAGAGTGCCTTCCCCGAAGCGTTCGCCGTATTTGGTGTCGCTGTGCTCGCCGACGCCGTACGCGAAGTGGTAGGTGAACACCCGGTCCACCCAGCCCTTGAGGATCGCGGGCATCGTGTACCACCAGAGCGGGAACTGGAAGATGATCGTGTCCGCCCACAGCAGCTTCTCCTGCTCGGCGCGGACGTCGGGAGTGAGGGTGCCGGCGTCGAAGGCCCGGCCGGAGTCGCGGGCGATCTGCAGCGGGCTGGCGGCACTGGGACCGAAGTCCGCGGCGTCCACGGTCGCCTTCCAGTTCATCGCGTACAGATCACTGACCAGTACGTCGTGCCCCGCGTTCTCCAAGGTGGCGACGGCCAGGTCCTTGAGCGAGCTGTTGAGCGACTTCGGCTCGGGGTGAGCGTGGACGATCAGGGTCTTCATGGGAACTCCTTCGGATCGGATGCCGCCAACTCTGGGCGCTCCGGCGCTCGGTGTTCAGGGGCGCGTTGTCCGTTGGACCAGGCTTCCTGGTATCGGCAGGACCACCTTCGTGGTCGTCACCGAGGGGATAATGGACGCATGGACGATCTGGCAGGCTTCCTGCGAACCCGGCGCGCCCGAGTCGTCCCCGCCGCGGCCGGTATCGCCATCGACAGCCGTCGCAGGGTCGCCGGGCTGCGGCGTGAAGAGGTCGCGCACCTGTCCGGGGTCAGCGTCGACTACTACGTGCGCCTGGAGCAGGGTCGCGCAACCCAGCCGTCCGAGCAGGTCCTCGACGCGCTGGCCCGCGTCCTCGGCCTCGACGAGACCGAACGCGAGCACCTCGACCGGCTCGCGCGCCGGCGCCGCCGCCGTACCAAGGCTCCGGCGGGTCGGGTCCGGCCGGAGCTCGTCCGGGTCCTCGACCTGGTCGCCGGCGCGCCTGCCATGATCATGGACCACCGGATGGATGTGCTCGCCGGGAACCGCCTGGCCGGGCTCCTGTTCGGCCGGCCGATGCCAGGCCTGAACACCGCCCGGCACCTCTTCCTGGAGGAGGACGAGCGCGGTCTGTACGCCGATTGGGAGACCTGCACGCTCGACGTGGTCGGGCATCTGCGCTTGTCCGCCGGCAAGTATCCGGACGACCCCCGGCTGGCCTCGCTCATCGGTGAGCTGGCGATGGGCAGCGAGCGTTTCCGCCGCCTATGGGCCCGGGCCGACGTCCGTGCCCGCACCCACGGACGCAAGTCGTACCGGCATCCTTTGGTCGGCCTGCTGGACCTGCACCAGGAGAACTTCGTGCTCCCGGACCAGACGGGCCTGGAGCTGGTCACACTGTCGGCGGCGCCCGGCACTCCCGCCGAGGACGGACTGCGGTTGCTCGCCGGTCTCGACCAGGGGTGACAATCGTGTCGTGAGGATCGGCGTGGTGTGCCCGTACTCGCTGGGCATGCCCGGCGGTGTGCAGAACCATGTCCGCGACCTGGCCGAGGCGCTGCTCGACCTCGGTCACGAGGTCTCGGTACTCGCCCCGGTCGACGACAACGAAGTCCCGCCGTACGTCGTCTCGTCCGGACGCGCGGTCGGTGTTCCGTACAACGGGTCGGTGGCGCGGGTCACCTTCGGACCGCGGACCGCGGCGCGGGTGAAGAGCTGGCTGGCCGAGGGCGACTTCGATGTCGTCCACGTGCATGAGCCGACGACACCGAGTGCGTCGATCATCGCGCTGTGGTCGGCGGACGGTCCGTTCGTGTCGACGTTCCACACCTGGCAGGTCCGGTCGCGGGCGATGAGTGCGGCGTCGAGTCTGCTGCGTCCGGCGCTGGAGAAAATCGACGCCCGGATCGCAGTCTCGGAGAACGCACGCTCGATGATGGTCCAGCACGTCGGCGGCGAAGCGGTCGTGATCCCGAACGGCCTGTACACCTCGCGCTTCAAGGGCAGTCCGCGCAACGAGTGGCAGGGTGACGGCACGATCAGCTTCCTCGGTCGCCTCGACGAGCCGCGCAAGGGGCTCGGCGTCCTGCTGAAGGCCGTCCCCGCTCTCGTCACCGCGCGACCCGGCCTGAAGGTCCTGGTGGCCGGCGCCGGACAGGCCGATGAGGCCTGGCGGTCGTTGCCGTTCTGGTGCCGCGACAACGTGCTCTTCCTCGGCATGGTCGACGACGAGGCCCGCGCCGACATGCTGGCCGGCTCAGACGTGTACGTCGCTCCACACCTCGGCGGCGAGAGTTTCGGCATCGTCCTGCTCGAGGCGATGGCCGCCGGAGCGCCAGTGCTGGCCAGCGATCTGCCTGCGTTCCGCCAGGTCCTCGAGAACGGCCGCCTCGGCGACCTGGTCGAGCCCGGTGACGTGCGGATGCTGACCGACCGGGTCCTGCACCTGCTGCGCTCACCCGAGGACCGCGAACGACTCCGGTCCGCCGGACTGACCGCCGTACAGGCTTATGACTGGTCGGTCCTGGTGCCTGAACTGCTCGCGGTCTACGAGTTGGTGGCTCGCCGCTGAAAGGCGGCCAGCAAGGCGCTGCGGGTGTCGTCGGGCAAGCCGTCGGCCGGGAGGTTGCTCAGCGCCTGCTGAGTGCGCTGCATCTGGTCGAGGTAGTTTTCGCAGCCGGTGCACAGCGGGAGGTGGTCGATGAAGGTCTGCTCGGCTTCCGGTGACAGGGCGCCTTCGAGATAGGCCGTGACCTGCTCGACGAACGTCCGGCACTCGAGTTCATTCACGGCCGTCAACCTCTCTGAAGTAGAGCCCTTCCAGCTTCCCACGCAGGAACGCCCGGGCTCGATGCAGCAGCACCCGCTGGTTCGCTGCGGTGATTCCGAGCAGTTCGCAGACTTCGTCGTACGGGTAGTCCTCGATGTCGCGCAGTACGACGACGAGCCGTTGCCGCGCGGGGAGTTCGGCCAGGGCGTCGCTCAGGCATTCGCGGACCTCGGCGGTTAGCGCGCCTTGTTCGGGCGAGGGCCAGGCGGGCGGGAACTCCCACCAATGGCCGGAATCCGGCTCGCCGGGCGGGCGGAAGCGGCTCGGATCGACGGTCGGCCCGGTGTCGTCGATGCTGCTCATCGGGACGACCTTGTGCTCTCGCGTACCGCGGCGGCGGGCGGTGTTGGTGAGGATCCGGTAGACCCAGGTCCGCAATGCCGACCGGCCCTCGAAGCGGTCGATGCCCTCGATGACCGCCAGCCAGGTCTCCTGAACCACCTCGGCCGCTGACGCATCGGTCGACACGAATGACCGCGCCACCCTCAGCATCCCGCCGGACCAGCGATCCAGTACCAGCGCGAACGTGTCCTCGTCCCCGGCGCGCAACTGCGCAACCAGTACGTCGTCCGCCGGCAGCGCAGCCATCGCGTCATCGTAGTGCTGTGCGGTGCGCATTCCGCTGTACCCAGATCAGCGCGAGCCCGGCCAGCGCGACGGCACCGGTGATCATCCAGCCCGAGGTGTAGACGCCGAAGCGCTTCGTGACTACGCCGAAGGCGAGGGCGAACGGCATGAACACCACCCACGACAGCGCGCCGATCCCGGAGGCGACGCCAGTCCGGATCGTCGACGGGATGGCGTCGTGCAGCAGGCGGCTCAGGTGGATGCCGATCACCACGAGCAGGAAGGTGACCGCGACCATCGCAGCAGTCAGTACGGCGAGGTGGTGGCTCGTCGTCATGGCGATACAAGCGGCCAGCATCGTGGCAACCACCAGCACGGTCGGGGCGAGCCGATCCAGGCGGAGCCGGTGCGCGAGCAGACCACCGAGCCCGAGTGTGCCGACCAGGAGCGCCCAGAACGGGCCGTAGTACACGGCGGAGGTTTTCAGAGCGACCAGCCACAGCGGGCCGAATTCGAACATCGCCTGCAGAATCATCGCCGCCATCAACGTGGCGGCGGCGATCGGCACGAGCCGGCCGCGGTCGGTGATCGCGTGATAGGTGACGGCGAGATGGGTGCGCAGCGTGATGCGCTCCTCCGCCCGGTGCAGAGTCGGCTCGCGGAAGCGGGTGAGCACGATCAGGTAGAGCGCCGCGAACGGCAGCGTCAGCACGTACGTCGCCCGCGCGGACAGCGCCGAGGCGATCCACCCGCCCACGAGCGCACTACCCACCAGCGCGATGCTCTCGATCAGCCGGACCCGTCCGATCTGCCGCTCGTACTCCGCGCTGTCGCCGGTCTCCTCGAGCACCACGTCGTACACGACCGCCTCGACCGTGCCCGAGTACATCGCGAAGTAGATGCCGAGAATGAGCGCGGCCACGATGTAGGTGATGACGTGGTGACTCATCGCACCGACGAACACGCTGACCAGCAACGCGACCCCGGCCACCATCAACACCCCACGCCGCGACCAGCGGTCGGCCAGCACGCCCGACACCACCTCGGCGAGCGGAACCAAAGCGGCGTACGCGGCTGCCATCACTCCGACCGTGGCCGCGTCGAAGCCGATCTCGGCCATGAACAACTTCTCCACCGGCACCCAGAACCCGACGGCCTGCACAAACGTCGCCACCCACAACGGCACCAACCGCCGTCGCAAACAGCTGGGTGCTGCACGTACTGCAGTGAGCGTCATACCCCTCAGTGTCATGAGGGGGCGCAGTCGTTACACCAGCTTCGCGCTGACCGCCTTGATCTCGTCCATGTCGCCAGCGTGCGGCTGCCAGGGCAGCACCATCGGGTCGTTCGGGTAGCGGGGGATCACGTGGAGGTGAGTGTGGAATACGGTCTGCCAGGCGTCGGGCCCGATGCAGCTGAGCAGGTTGGCGCCGGTTGCCCCGTCGAGGCGCTCGATGACGCGGCCGATCAGGGACTGCGCGAGCAGAGTGATGGCGGCGAGGTCCTCAGGAGCCGTCTCGCGCAGGTCGGTGGAATGGGCACGGGGGATCACCAGAAGGTGGCCCGGGGTGGCCGGCGCGATGTCCATGAAGGCGATCGCGCGATCGTTCTCGCCGACCTGGGTCGAGGGGATGGTTCCGGCCACGATCCCGCAGAAGAGGCAGTTCTCGCTCATTCGGACAGGCTATACACTGCGCTCGCCGAAGCTGTCACCCCGAGGAGCCCGATGCCGGACGACCTGTTGCGCCCGAGTGCGGGCTCCGACGCGGACCCGTCGGATCGGCCCTGGCCGCTGCTGAACGTCGCCTATATCGCGGTGCTCGGCGGCGTGCTGCCGATCACCTGGCTGGCGTTCGTGAACAGCCGCCGGCTCGGCGTGAGCGACGCCAAACGCGGGCTGATCGTGGTGGTCGGACTGGTCGCCGTGGTGGTCGAGTTCTTCGCCGCGGGGTTGCTGGTTGCTGGAGACGGGATGTGGTGGAAGGCGCTGCTGCCGATGCGGATCATCGCGGTGCTCTGCTACTTCGTGCAGTACCGGATCCAGCTGCAGCGCGATCGGTTGTTCCAGTTGAGCGGGCGCGAGTACGCCGTGCCGTTCGGGGCCGGCAACTTGGGGATGGTGGCGATCGGTGTGTTCACTGAGTTGATGATCGCGGTGGTGGCGAGCTCATGAGTGACGAACTGTTGCGGCCGACGATCAGTTCGGCGGTGGATCCGAAGGTGCAGCCGTGGCGGCTGAACTCGCAGGCGTACGTCGCGTTCTTCGGGGGAGTGATCGCGGCGACGATCATCGCCTGGTTGAACAGCGGCCGCCTCGGGGTCGAGCGCGGTAAGCGGTTGATGATCGTCGGCACCGGCGTACTCGGACTGGGCGCGGTGATCGCGCTCTTCGCGCTGCTGAACCCCGACGGTGAGCGTACGTCGAGTCTGCGGATCGTCGTCCGGATTATCGCGGTGCTGTGCATTCTGGTGCAGATGCGTTGGCAGCGGCCGATGGATCGGGCGTTCCAGTTGCGGGGGACCGACTATCACTCGATGTGGGTGCTGGGACCGATCCTGGTCGTCACCTGTGCAATCGCCGAAGCCCTCCTTCTAGCCCTAGTGGTGATGCTGTGAACGAGCCGACCGAGTCCCGCCTGCAGATGGCCGGGCACTGGCTGCAGATCGGTCATCCCGAGCGGACCCTGGACGAGCTCCAGGGGCTGTGGGGTGACGCGGCCGTCGACTTCCGCGCCTACCTGTTCCGCGGGGCCGCGCTGCACCAACTCGATCGGAATGCGGAAGCGATCGACGTACTGAAGGACGGGCTCGCACTGCACGGGCCGTTCCTGCCGCTGCTGCAGGTGCTCGGGTCCGCGTTGCGCTCCGAAGGGCGGCTGCCCGAGGCCGAGGCGGCGTACCTGCAGGGGTTGAGCCTGGATCCGAACGATCCGGATCTGTTGATCGGCTATGCCCGCGTGTGTCTGACCGCTGGGCAGGCCGAGAAGGCGAGCGCGCTGGTCGAGCGGGCCGCGTCGCAGGCGCCGGAGAGCGCGGTCGTGTCAGCGGCCCGGGCCGAGGTCGCGTTCGCGCTCGGCAAGGACCACGACATGCGCAAGCACAGCACCGAGGCTTTGTCGCACGATCCCGAGGACCCGCATGCGCGGGCCTTGCACGGTACGGCGTCGATGCTGACCGGCGACTCGCGTTCGGGATATAACTCGCTCGCCTCGGCCGCCGCCTCACAGCCCGGCGACGAGGACCTGCGTACGGCGGCCCGCGAGGCCAGGCTGATGAACCACCCGCTGATGCTGCCGCTGCGCCCGTTCCAGCGCTTCAACCCGCTGGTCGTGTGGATCGGCGCGGTCGCGATCATCTACGGCCTCCGTATCGCCGGCCTCAGGCCACTGTCGTTCGTGTTCGCGATGGCCTGGCTCGCCTTCTGTATCTACTCCTGGGTGGCGCCGCCGCTCCTCCGCCGCTGGCTCAACCGAGGATGGGGTTCATGAACGAGCGAATCGACGCGCTGCGCAAGGCGGTCGACGCGAATCCGGACGACGTCCTGCTGAGGCTCGTCCTCGCCGAGTCGCTGGTCGGTGCCGAGAACACCGAAGAGGCGCTCGACCAGTACGTCGTACTGCTGGACAAGGACGGTTTGCCCGAGGACCAGCTCGTACCAGTGGGGGAGTTGGCCGCGGCCAACGGTCGACTCGCGCTCCTGCGCAGCTTGCTGGAGACGGCTCGCCAGAAGGGCGTCGTCGAGGGGACCGGCCGCCTGCAGCAGCTCGTCGACGAGATGATCTCCGAGCGCAGCGGCGTGAAGATCAAGGTGGGTCCCGAGGCGGAGGAGACGCCGTTCGCGGCCGACACCGCGAAGGAGACCACGACCTTCGATCAGGTCGGCGGGATGGAGGAGATCAAGCGGGTCATCCACCGCATGGTCATCCTGCCGCTCAGCCGACCCGAACTGTACGAGAAGTACGGCCGCAAGTCCGGCGGTGGCGTGCTGCTCTACGGCCCGCCCGGTTGCGGCAAGACACTGCTGGCGCGGGCGACCGCGGGGGAGTGCGGGCTGCCGTTCATCAACGTCCGCATCGAAGACGTGATGGACCCCTACCTCGGCGTCTCCGAGCGCAACCTGCACGCCGCGTTCGAGCGCGCCCGCGCCAACGCACCGTGCGTGCTGTTCCTCGACGAGCTCGACGCACTGGCCTTCGCCCGGCACAAGCACGGTGGATCCGAGGCACGCCGGCTCGTCGACGTCCTGCTCCAGGAGATGGACGCGATCGGCTCCGAGAACGACGGCCTATTGGTGCTCGCGGCAACCAATGCCCCCTGGGATGTCGACGAAGCCATGCTGCGCCCCGGCCGCTTCGACCGCGTGATCTTCGTACCACCGCCCGACGAACCAGCCCGCGCCGACATCCTGTCCGTACTGGTGAAGGACGTACCGGCCGACGGACTCGACCTGAAGGCGATCGCCGGCCAGACACCAATGTTCAGCGGCGCCGACCTACGCGCCCTCATCGACCGCGGCGTCGACCGAGTCATCGACGAGGCCCTGGCCGGCGGCGGCGAACCCCCGCTGGCCATGCACCACCTAGCGGATGTGTTGAACACGATGAAGCCGTCCACCCTGGACTGGCTCCACCGCGTCCGCTCCTACATCGAGTTCGCAAACCAAAGCGAGCGGTACGACGACGTCGCGTCGTACCTGAAGTCCCGCGACGTCCGCCGCCGCCTCAACCGCGACTCCAAGAGCTAACCCCACCGGCCCCCACCGCATCCCGTCCCCGCCACAACGCCCGAAGAACCCGCACGCGTGGTCTCCGGATCGCCGGACGTCAACCGCAGCCCCCACCTAACGTCCGAAAGATCGGAGAGCCCGCCTCCGGTTGTTCGGACGTTAACCGCAGCCCCCACCTAACGTCCGAAAGATCGGAGAGCCCGCCTCCGGATGGTCGGACGTTAGGGGAGGTCATGGGAACGCTGCGGCCGAACCACCTTCCCCAAACCGGTTTGGGGTGGATCTGCGACGGATTCAGGGGGTGGATCCTCCCCGAATGCCCTCGGGGATGGTGCGTTTGCTCCCCGAACCGGTTTGGGGAGGAAATTGGGCCGGGCAGGGCGAATATCCACCCCAGCCTCCAGCAACGGTCACTGTCAGGCGACGGAACCTCAACTTCCCCAGCCATAGCCCGTCAGCCCCAAGCAACGTGGAACCGCGGTCGCCGGGCCTCGCCATCCACCTCGGCCACGGCGGCGGCCAGCCACGCTGTCTTTCAGATCGGCCGGTCGCGGTGATCAGCCACAGCGCACGTCCCCGGCCGAGAATCTTTCGGTCTGCACCCCCGACTCGACCGCCAAAGGCGGCCGACAAAGCAAGAGGGCTAGCGGAGCGGGTGGCTGGGCTGGATGGCGAGGTCGGCGACCGCGGTTCCACGCTGCCTGGGGCTGACGGGCTGTAGCTGGGGTGGGTGCCGCCCGAGTTCTGCGTTGTCCGATGGATTTGGGGGACTCGGTGACGAGAATCCATCGGATAACGCACCCGGGCAGCCCCGGGCCCCCGAGGTCGCGAGCGCGAGTCACCTTGAGCGCCCATCGACCACACGCGCCCGCCGAGACGGTCGAGCCGTGCTCAAGGTCGCCCCGACCACCTCACCTTGAGCACCGATCGACCACCGTCCGGGCGCGCATGTGGTTGAGCCGTGCTCAACGTCGTACTGGCTCGTGTCGAGGGCGAGTGTGGCGCGGTACGGCCGGGTTGGGGAGAGCTACCCACCCGAATCGGCAGGTAGGACTCCCCATCCCTTGGAACTAGGCCTTCACTTTCGAGGCGACGGAATCGGGCATTGGTTCGTAGCGGGCGAACTGGCGGCTGAACGTTGCCGCGCCGTGGGACAGGGATCGCAGGTCGATGGTGTAGCGGGTGATCTCCACCTGCGGCACCTCGGCCTTCACCAGGGTGCGATCGTCGCCGACCTTGTCCGTCCCGAGTAGTCGCCCGCGCCGCCCCGACAAGTCGCTCATCACCGGCCCGACCAGCTCGTCCGGTACCAGCACCGACACCAGGTCGACGGGTTCGAGCAGGCTGACCTTCGTCGCCGCCGCGGCCTCGCGCAACGCGAGCCCGCCGGCCATCTGGAAGGCCATGTCCGACGAGTCCACGCTGTGCGCCTTGCCGTCGAGCAGCGTGACCCGGATGTTGACCATCGGGAACCCGGCCGCGCAGCCCTTCTGCATCTGCGCCCGCACGCCCTTCTCGACGCTCGGGATGAACTGCCGCGGTACGGCGCCGCCGACCACCTTGTCGACGAACTCGAACTCCGACCCACCGGGCAGCGGTTCCACCTCGATGTCGCAGACGGCGTACTGACCGTGGCCACCGGATTGCTTCACATGCCGGCCGTGCCCCTTGGCCTTGCCACCGAACGTCTCCCGCAGTGGTACCCGCAACTCCACGGTGTCCACCGTCACGCCGTACCGGTTCGAGAGTGCATCCAGTACGACGTCCGAGTGCGCCTCGCCCATGCACCACAGCACGATCTGGTGAGTCTCGGGGTTCTGCTCGATCCGCAGTGTCGGATCCTCAGCCGCCAACCGCTGCAGACCGGCACCGAGTTTGTCCTCGTCGGTCTTCGCGTGCGCCTGGATCGCGATCGGCAGCAGCGGCTCGGGCATCGTCCACGGCTTGAGCAGCAGCGGGTCGGCCTTGTCCGACAGCGTGTCGCCGGTCTCGGCCCGCGTCAGCCGCCCGATCGCACACAGGTCTCCCGCGATCACCGTGCCGGCCGGTCGTTGCTGCTTGCCCTGCGGGAACGACAGCGTGCCGATCCGCTCGTCCTCGTCGTGGTCCTGATGCGAACTGCCGTCACCGAAGAAGGACGTGAAATGGCCCGACACGTGAACCGTCGTGTCGGGCCTGATGGTGCCGGAGAACACCCGCACCAGGCTCACCCTGCCGACGTACGGGTCCGAGGTCGTCTTCACCACCTCGGCGAGCAGGGGACCGCTTGGATCGCAGGCGAGCCCCTTGCGCGGCACGCCGTGTGGCGAGAACACCTCGGGCAGCGGATGCTCGGGCGGCGACGGGAACCCGCTGGTCGCGACTTCGAGCAGTTCGTGCAGGCCGACGCCGGAGCCGCTGCAGACCGGGATGACCGGGAAGAAGGAGCCGCGCGCGACCGCACGCTCGAGATCCTCGATCAGCACCTTCTGGTCGATCTCCTCGCCACCGAGGTAGCGCTCCATCAACGACTCGTCCTCGGACTCCTCGATGATCCCCTCGATCAACGTGCCCCGAAGCTCCTCGTACGACGGGTCGGGCGTCGACAGCAACCCGATCAGCCCGTCGTCGGCCGGGAGATACAGCGGCAGCACCTTGTCGCCGAAGGTGCCCTGGGCCGCGGCCAGCGCGTTGGCGAAGCTCGCCCGGGCGTGGTCGAGTTTGGTGATCACGACGGCCCGCGGCATCCCGACCTGGTCGCACTCCTGCCAGACCGCGCGGGTCGGCTCGTCGACCCCTTCGTTGGCCGCGATCACGAACAGCGCGCAATCGGCCGCTCGGAGCCCGGCCCGCAGTTCGCCGACGAAATCGGCGTACCCGGGGGTGTCGATCAGGTTCAGTTTGATGCCGTTGTACGGCAGCGAGGCCAGTGCGAGCCCGACCGACCGCTGTTGCCGGGCCTCGGCGTCGTCGAAGTCGCAGACCGTCGTTCCGTCCAGGACGGTGCCGGGTCTGGTCAGGACTCCGGAGGCCACCAGCAGGGCCTCGACGAGCATGGTCTTGCCGGAACCTGACGGTCCGACGAGCACCACGTTGCGAAGGGCGGCCGGGCTGTCCACAGCGGGCGCGGCTCCGGCGCCCGGAGAAGTCTTGTCTGCCATGACGTTTCCTCCTGGGTCATCCACCATTCCCCTATCGGTCCCTTTGCACAAGCCCCATCGGGCGGCCTCCCACTGCCAGACCCCGGCGGTCGATAGTGTCGCGGCCATGCGTAGGGCACTCGGGGTCGTCATCAGCCTGCTCGTCACCACGCTGGCTCTGGCCGGCTTCGCGCTGCCCGCGTCGGCGGCGGCCGGTGACGAGGTGCGGGCCTTCACGATCGACTACACGGTCGGCAGCGACGGCGTACTGCACGTGAAGGAGACGATCGCCTACCACTTCGGCAGCTACGGGCGGCACGGGATCTACCGCGATCTGGTGATCCGGGAGCCGTGGCTGGACGACCAGGCGAAGGACCAGAAGTACGAGGTCTCGAACATCAAGGTGGACAGTCCGACCAAGGCGCCGGACGCGTTCGACACCGAGACGACGAAGGAGAACGGTCAGCGCGACCAGATCCTCCGGATCAAGATCGGCGAAGAGGACAAGACGATCTCCGGCCAGGATGCGACGTACGTGATCACGTACGACGTCCGCGGCGCGCTGCGGCACTTCGCCGATCACAGTGAGCTGTACTGGGATGCGACCGGCTCGGCGTGGGAAGCGCCGATCAAGGCGGTCACGGTCAACGTGACGGTCCCGCAGGGCGTGCAGCAGGTGGAGTGCTTCACCGGCCGTGGCGGTTCCACCGCGAAGTGCCCGCAGAAGTCGGTCGTGGCCGGCAAGGGTGTCTTCAAGGCGGCCGGCCTCCCGCAGGGCTCGCAGCTCACGATTGTCGCCGGGATCAAGGCCGGCACGGTGCAGAACGACACCCCGATCGTGGTCGATCCGCCGGACTGGCTGGAGCGCAACGGCCTGAACATCCCGGTGCTGATCGGCTCGGGCGCTGTCAGCCTGTTCGCGCTGATCGTGGCGGCGATCTACGCGGCGACCGGGAACAAGGACCAGCGGTTCGCCGGGATGCCGCCGGGGACCTTCCCGCCGGGCGGGGTCGCCGCCGTACCGGAGAAGAACACGCTCGACGACGACCAGATCCCGGTCGCCTTCGCGCCACCGCGCATCCCGGTCGCCGAGGCCGGTCTGCTGGTCGACGCCAAGGCCAACACCACCGAGGTCGCCGCGACGCTGATCGACATGGCCGTCCGCGGCGGTGTCCGGATCGAAAACGACGGCAGCGACCGCCGAGCCGTCTTGCTGGACGGCAGCGTCGCCACTGCGCCGCACGAGCAGGCGCTGCTGCAGGGCATGTTCCCGGGCCTGGTCCCGGGCGCGTCGGTCACGCTCGAACGACGTCCGGTCGGCGACACCTCGATGGCGCAGACGGCCACCGCGATGCTGGACGCTCTGCGGGACCAGGTGGCGCAGCGGGAGTGGCACACCCGGCTGCCGTCCAAGATCGGCACCCGCGGCGGCTCAGTCTTCAAGTCCGGCACGGGCTGCGGCTGCATCACCCTGATCGCGTTCTGGGTCTTCGGCGCCGGAATCGCCGGTACGGCGCCCGCCGCCAACACAGGTGGATTCGACGGCCCGGTGGCGACCGCCGTACCGGTCCTGATCGTGATCATCGCGATCGCGACCTGGGTGCGGATCCGCGCCCGCGGCCAGCGCACCCCGGCCGGGCGTGCGGTCAGCGACCAGGTGATCGGCTTCCGGAAGTACCTGGCCACCGCCGAGGCGGAGCAGTTGCGCTTCGAGGAGGGCGAGGACATCTTCAGCAAGTACCTCCCGTGGGCGATCGCGTTCGACCTGGCCGACCGCTGGCAGAAGGTCTGCCGCAAGCTCGTCGACGCCGGCCAGTTGACGCCCGATCCCTACTGGTACGTCGGCCCGTCGTACTACACCTCTGGTTGGACCGCGGGCAACGTGAGCTCGACTGTCGCGCAGACGTTCCAGCCGCCGCCCACGCCGTCGAGCAGCGGTGGCGGCGGCGGTAGCTCGTCCGGGTTCAGCGGTGGTTCGTCAGGCGGCGGTGGCGGTGGCGGAGGCGGCGGGTCCTGGTAAGCGTCATGCGCAGAGCACTCGCGGTCCTGGCCTGCACGCTGCTGTCCGTGGTCGCCTTCGCGGCGCCCGCCTCGGCAGAACCCGGTGACCGGGTCACCCGATTCGAGATCGACTACACGGTCACCGCGGACGGCGTACTGCACGTCAAGGAGTCGATCGACTACGACTTCAGCGGCATCGACCGGCACGGGATCTACCGCGACCTGGTGATCCGCGAGCCGTACGTCACTGACCGGTCGAAGGATCAGCAGTACGACGTCTCGAACATCCAGGTGTCGTCACCGAACGCCTCGGCCGAGTTCTCCACGTCGACCACGAAGACGAACAGCGATCGCAACCAGGTCCTCCGGATCAAGATCGGCAGCTCCGGCAAGACGATCCGCCGGATGGAGGCGACGTACCAGCTGAGCTACGAGGTGCGGGGTGCACTGCGGCACTTCGCGGACCACAGCGAGCTGTACTGGGACGCGACTGGTTCCGGTTGGGACGCCGTACTGAACCAAGTCGATGTCGGCGTGACCGTCCCGCGCGGCGTCCAGCAGGTGCGTTGCCTCACCGGACCGGCAGGCTCCACGCAGCAATGCGAGACCGCACGGATCGTCGGCGGCAAGGCCCTCTACTCCGAGACTGGTGTCGGGCGTGGCGAGCAGGTCACGATCGTCGCCGCGATCCCGGCCGGAGCCGTCACCAACGATGCGCCGATCCTGGTCGATCCGCCGGGGTTCCTCGATCGCAACGGGTTGAGCGTCCCCGGGTTGATCGTGTCGGCGCTGATCACGGTCGCCGCCTTCGTCACGCGCAAGCTGTACGCCGCTCGTGGCGGTCGCGACCTCCGGTACGCCGGCCTGCCGCCAGGCACGCTGCCACCCGCGGGCGAGACGGGCCGGACCGTCAAGAACACGATCACCGATGACCAGATACCGGTCGCGTTCTCGCCGCCCCGGGTCCCAGTCGCCGAAGGTGGCCTGCTGCTCGACGCGAAATCCGACTCGACCGAGATCGCCGCGACCCTGATCGACCTCGCCGTTCGGGGCGCGCTGCGCATCGACAACAGCGACAAGAAGCGCAAAGCCGTCCTCGTCGATCCCGACCTGGCCACGACTCCGCACGAGCAGCGACTGCTCAAGGGACTATTCCCGTCGCTGAAGGTCGGCAAGGAAGCCAGACTCGAGCAGCGCGACCCCGGCGACAGCTCACTCGCGATGGCCGCGAACGGGACTGTCGACGCCATCCGCAAACAGGTCTCCGAGCGTGGCTGGTACACGCGGATGCCGGCCCCGTCGAAACTCGGCGACCCCCATGTGGGCATCTGGCTGGTGACCGGATTCTTCGCAGTCTTCGGAATCATCATCCTGATCATCACCCTGGTGCGCGACGGGCTCCCGAGCTGGACCGGCCCACTCGTCGCGATCGGCCTGCCCGCGATCGCGCTGCTCAGCCTCGGCATCACCCTGCTTCGCAAACGCCGCCAGGGCCGACGGACCGCCGCCGGACGCGCGGTGACCGATCAGGTGATCGGCTTCCGGACGTACCTCACTACCGCCGAAGCGGACCAGCTCAAGTTCGAGGAGGGCGAGGACATCTTCAGCAAGTACTTGCCCTGGGCCATCATCTTCGGCATCGCCGACCACTGGCAGCAGGTCTGCAAACAACTCGTCGCGGCCGGCCGCCTCACCCCCGATCCGGGCTGGTACGTCGGCCCGTCGTACTACGACTCAGGCTGGTCGCCGAACCTGATGACCGGCGCCGTGGCCAGCACGTTCAGCGAACCGGCCAGCCCGTCGACGAGCAGTGGTGACGGTGGCGGCTCGTCGTCGGGCTTCTCCAGCGACAGCTCGTCTGGTGGCGGTGGGGGAGGCGGAGGCGGCGGGTCCTGGTAGCGGTCAGACCCGGCTGAGCCACTCGCGGATGAGCGCGTCGAACAACTCAGGCTGCTCGATCTGCAGGTTGTGCCCAGCCACATCCAGTACGGCGAACGTCGCGCGCGGGTAGTGGGGGAGCAGCACGTACTGATCCTCGAACCCGACCACCGCGTCCTGTCGCCCACACACGATCAGCGTCGGCCGCTCATACGGCGGTCCCGATTCGGGGTCAATGGAGAGCTCGCGCTTCTTGAGGATTCGCTCGAGCGCCACGGTGTCCGCGGCCGCCAGTCCGGGCGCGATGTCCCGCCGGTACGCCGCCAACGCGGCCGCCGTCTCGACCACCGCGAGGTCGGTGAAGTCCTCGTCCGGTCCGAGTGATTCGCGCACACCAGGTTCGGACCGCAGTACGACGTGCTCCGGGACTCGGCGATCCGCGTTCTCCACCACTGTTCCGATTGGACAGATCATCGCGAGCCCGGTGACCTGCGCCGGCCGGGAACGGGCGATCGCGCGGGCGAGGTAGCCGCCGTACGACTCGCCGATCAGCAGGAACGGCTCAGCGCCGATCTGCTCGTCGATGAACGCCTCGACCGCGGCGAGGATCCCGTCGGAGCTGTCGATGTCGCCCGCCGGGCTCTGGCCCATCGCGGGCAGATCGGGGTAGATCCGCCGGTAGCCGGTCAGGCCTTTGAAGACAGGTTCCAGGCAGCCGGTCATCAACCGGTGGTCGGGAGTCCAGCCGTGCAGCGCGAGCACCGGGGTGCCCTCGCCGTGGATCACGTGATGCAGGGTCATTGCGATCGCTTTCTGTCGGGGGTGCGTGCCTATAGTCGCCTCATGTCGAGTCACGCGCCTGCTCCCGATGCTGCCATCCTGCGTTCCCGTGTCGACCGCGCCCGTACGGCGGCCGCTGGTACCGGACTGTTGATTGCCCCCGGCTCCGACTTGCGGTACCTGATCGGCCAGGGCGGCGGGTCGTTCGAGCGGCTGACCACGCTGGTGATTCCGGCCGACGGCGTACCGGCGTTGGTGGTGCCGAAGCTGGAGGCACCTGGGTATGTCGACGTACCGATGGAGGAGCTTGGGATCGAGGTCGTCACGTGGGTGGACGGCGATGATCCGTATGCGTTGGCTGCTGACCGGTTGAGCGGTGCGGACCGGGTCGCGGTCAGCGACTTCACCGCGGCGTTGCACGTGCTCGCGTTGCGGACGGTATTGCCCAAGGCTGAGCAGGTGTTGGCTGGTCCGATTCTGCGGGAGCTGCGGATGCGGAAGGACGCGGCTGAGATCGACGCGCTGCAGACGGCTGGTGCGGCGATCGACCGGGTGCACGCGCGGGTCGGTGAGTGGTTGCGGCCGGGGCGGACCGAGGCCGAGGTCGGGGCGGACATCGCGGCCGCGATCGTCGAGGAGGGGCATACGGAGGCCGACTTCGTCATCGTCGGCAGCGGGCCGAACGGCGCGAGTCCGCATCACTCGGTGTCGGATCGGGTGATCGAGTCCGGTGACGTCGTGGTGGTGGATATCGGTGGGCCGATTGCGGAGGGATACTTCTCGGACTCGACCCGGACGTATGCCGTGGGGACTCCGCGGGATGCGGACGTTGCGGCGACGTACGCCGTACTGCAGGAAGCGCAGCAGGCTGCGGTGGATGCGGTGCGGCCGGGTGTGACTGCTGAGTCGATCGACGCGGCTGCGCGTGAGGTGATCGCGGCGGCCGGGTTCGGTGAGTACTTCATCCATCGGACCGGGCACGGGATCGGGCTCGACGTTCACGAGGAGCCGTACATCGTCGCCGGGAATGAACTGCTCCTCGAACCGGGGATGGCGTTCAGCATCGAGCCGGGGATCTACCAGCCGGGCCGATGGGGCGCGCGGATCGAGGACATCGTCGTGGTCACCGCGGACGGCGTCGAGCCGATGAACCGCCGGCCGCGCGAGCTGATCGTGCTCTAGGGGGTCAGCTGGCGCGGAAGGTCTTGCGGTAGGCGAGGGGCGAGACGCCGAGCTCGGAGCGCAGGTGGTGCCGCAGGGAGGCCGCCGTACCGAGGCCGGCGGCGGTGGCGATCCGGTCGACGGACAAGTCGGTGGTCTCCAGCAGGTGGCAGGCGTGCCGGATGCGCTGCTGCATCAGCCACATGCCCGGCGACTGCCCGGTCTCGGCCTTGAACCGGCGGCTGAAGGTCCGCACGCTCATCCGGGCGTGCGCGGCCATCGCCTGCAGGCTCAGATCCCGGTCGAGGTGATGCAGCGTCCAGGCGCGGGTGGGCGACGTACCGTCGCTGCCTTCGTCCGGTACGGCGCGTTCGATGAACTGCGATTGCCCGCCATCACGCCACGGCGGGACCACGCAGGCGCGGGCCGCGCGGTTGGCGACATCGCTGCCGAAGTCGCGGCGGATCAGGTGCAGGCAGAGGTCGACCCCGGCGGCGAGACCGGCCGAGGTGAGGATGTCGCCGTCGTCGACGAACAGTTGTTCCTCGCGCAATTCGACCTGTGGGTAGCGCTCGCGGAACAACTCGGCGCGCTTCCAGTGCGTGGTCGCCGGCCGTCCGTCCAGATACCCGGCCGCGCCGAGCACGAAGGCCCCTGTGCAGATCGAGGCGACCCGCGTGCCCGGGCGGATGGTCGCGAGTGCCGTCGCGAGCGCATCCGGCAGCGTGCCCTCGTAGCGGGGCTGCGGAATGTAGGTGCCCGGGATGATCACGGTGTCGGCCTCGGCCAGGGCTTCGGGACCGTAGTCCGGGATCATGCTGAAGCCGGCCTCGACCCGGACCGGTTCGCGATCGATTCCGCAGACGCGGACGTCGTACAGCTTGGTGCCGTCCGCGGTGCTGGCGGCACCCAGAACGGTCGACGGGATGGTCATGTCGAACCCGACCACCGGCTCCAGGACGAGCACAGCGACGATATGCCTCATGGCCATATCTTGACACATGATGGCGTTCAGGCCACTGGTTCGGCGGCGGCCGAGGCCGCAAAGTAGTCGGGTGACGCAGACTGTGGAGACGAAGAAGCCTGCCCGGGTGCACTTGGCCTGGGCAGTCGCTGCGGTGGGGTTCGTGACGCTGATCGGCGCGGCCGGGTTCCGGTCGGTGCCCAGCGTGCTGCTGGATCCGCTGCATGAGGAGTTCGGTTGGTCGCACGCGACGATCTCGTCGGCGGTCTCGATCAACCTGCTGCTGTACGGCCTGATCTCGCCGTTCGCGGCCGCGCTGATGGACCGCCTCGGTCTGCGCCGGGTGGTCAGCGGTGCGCTGGTGCTGATCGCCCTCGGCAGCGGCCTGACGATCTTCATGAACTCGTCCTGGCAGCTCCTGCTCTGCTGGGGACTGCTCGTCGGCGTCGGCACCGGCTCGATGTCGATGACCTTCGTCGCGACCATCACCGGACGCTGGTTCGTCGAGCGCCGCGGTCTGGTCACCGGCCTGCTGACCGCGGCCGGGGCGACAGGCCAGCTGATCTTCCTGCCGCTCATCGCGAACCTCGCAGCGAACTACGGGTGGCGCACGCCCGCTCTGGTCGCGGCCGGTACGGCGCTGGCCGTCGTACCGCTGGTGCTGATCTTCCTGCGTGACTACCCGAGCGATGTCGGTCTGCGCGCGTACGGTGCCCCCGAGGGCAGTCTTGCCGGGCAGCGTGTGGAAGCGACCGGTAGCAGTGCGCTGCGCGCGCTGAATGCACTCCGTACGGCGGCGCGGCGGCCGGCGTTCTGGATGCTGGCGGGTGGGTTCGCCATCTGCGGTGCCTCGACGAACGGACTGATCGGGACACACTTCGTCACCGCCGCCCACGACCACGGGATGCCGATCACCACCGCGGCCTCGCTACTCGCGCTGGTAGGCGTCTTCGATGTTGGCGGCACGATCCTGTCCGGCTGGCTGACGGACCGCTGGGACCCGCGGTACCTGCTGATCGCCTACTACTCGCTGCGCGGCCTGTCCCTGCTGGTCCTGCCGTCACTGCTCGGGCCGACCGCCCAGCCGAGTGTCTGGGTGTTCATCATCTTCTACGGTCTGGACTGGGTCGCGACCGTGCCGCCGACCGTCGCGCTGTGCCGGGAGTGGTTCGGTGTCGACGGGCCGATCGTGTTCGGGTGGGTGTTCGCTTCGCATCAGATCGGTGCCGCGCTGGCGGCGACTGGCGCCGGTGCGATTCGGGACGTGCAGGGCAGCTACAACCTCGCCTGGTACCTGGCCGGCGGGCTCTGCGCAGCGGCTGCCCTAATGTCCGCAAGCATCGGACGACGAATCGTGGTACCGGCTAACCTGCCGACATGAAGCTGGGGGAGATCGACAAGATTGCTCAGGAGACCGGGTTCTCCGGTGTCGTCCAGATCGACCGGGGCGGGGAGGTCGAGTTCGCTCAGGCGTATGGGCTCGCGAACCGCGCCTATCGGGTGCCGAACACGCTGGACACGAGGTTCGGGATCGCCAGTGGCAGCAAGGGTTTCACTGCGCTGGCAGTGATCTCGCTGGTGCGCGAGGGTGCGCTGGAGTTGAGTACGACGGCTCGATCCCTGCTCGGGAAGGATCTGCCGCTGATCGCGGACGACGTGACGATCGAGCACCTGCTCACGCACACGTCCGGCATCGGCGACTACCTGGACGAAGAGGTCGAGTCCGAGATCACCGACTACTTCATCGGCGCGGCCCACGAACTGGCGACAACCGAGGCGTTCCTGCCACTGCTGGACGGGCACCCGACCAAGTTCCCGGCCGGCGAACGGTTCGCCTACTGCAACGGCGGCTTCGTCGTTCTCGCCCTGCTGGCTGAGCGCGCCAGCGGTGTCGGCTATCACGATCTCGTTCGCGAACGGGTGCTGCGCCCGGCCGGTATGACCCGCACCGATTTCCTGCGCTCCGACGAACTACCCGCCGACGCGGCTGTCGGCTATCTGCCGCTGGATGGCGTCGATCGCTCGAACGTCTTCCACCTCCCGGTGCTGTCCACCGGAGACGGCGGCATCCACACCACGGCCGCTGACATCTCGACGTTCTGGCGGGCGTTCTTCGCCGGCGACATCGTGAGTTCCGTCGAAGAGGTCGTGCGGCCGCGCTGCGACGTACCGGAGGAGTCGAGGCGCTACGGCCTCGGCTTCTGGCTGGACGGTACGACGGACGCCGTGACGCTGGTCGGGTACGACGCCGGCGAGTCGTTCAAGTCCACGCATGATCCGCACACCGGTCTCACCTGCACCGTGTTGTCCAACACTTCACCGGGGGCTTGGCCGATCGCACGTGCCTTCGTCAGCTAGCCTCGACCTAAGTTGAGGTTGTTGTCGGAGGGCGGAGCCGTGGGTGGAGTAGTGGACGTCGAGCCAGGTGAGCTGACGGTCGGACAGTTGGCGCAACGCAGCGGAGTCGCGATCTCCGCACTGCACTTCTACGAACGCCAAAACCTCATCATCAGCCGCCGAACCGCCGGCAACCAACGCCGCTACAAACGCGACACCCTCCGCCGAGTCGCCCTCATCCGCATCGCCCAACGCGTAGGCATCCCCCTGTCCGAGGTCGCCGCCATCCTCGCCCTCCTCCCGGAGAACCGCACCCCCACCCGCCAGGACTGGGAACACATCTCCGAACGCTGGCAAGCCGAACTGGACCGCCGCATCCTCCACCTGGAACAACTCCGAGACGACTTCAAAGACTGCGTAGGCTGCGGCTGCCTCTCCCTCGACCGCTGCGCCCTGGCCAACCCCCACGACGCCCTAGCCGCCAAAGGCCCCGGCCCCCAACGCCTACAAACCCCAACCGGCGCCCCCTGCCACCCCAACCGCTGCGCCTAACCCATTGGGGTTATCCACAGGTGGGTTGGTGTGAACTGGGGAATGGGGGTGGGGGCGTCTAGGGTCGGGGCATGGTTGATGGTGGTGCGGGGTTGGCTCTGAACGCGGCTCGGGCGGGGATTGCCGGTGGGGTGATCCAGGCGATCGCGGGGGAGAGCGCGCGGTTGCGGTCGGATCAGGAGACTGCGGTTGCGGCTTTGTGTGAGCCGGCGGCTCGGGTTCTGGTGGTGCAGGCGACGGGGTGGGGGAAGTCGGCGGTGTACTGGGCGGCTACGGCGATTCGCCGGGCCGAAGGGGCTGGGCCGACGCTCGTGGTGTCGCCGTTGCTTTCGTTGATGCGGGATCAGGTGGGCGCGGCCGGGCGGGCGGGGTTGCGAGCGGCGACGCTGAACTCGAACAACGTCGACGAGTGGTCGGGCATCGAGCAGGACCTGCGCTCCGGAGCGATCGACGTACTGCTGGTTTCGCCTGAGCGGCTGGCCAACCCGGGGTTCGGTCGGCGCGTGCTGGACAGTCTGGCGGGGGAGATCGGTCTGCTGGTGATCGACGAAGCGCATGCCGTCTCCGACTGGGGACACGACTTCCGACCCGACTACCGCCGCGTGTCCGACGTACTGCAGCACCTGAACCCGAAGACGCCGGTCCTCGCGACGACAGCCACGGCCAATGAGCGAGTCACTGACGACGTCGCGCACCAGTTGGGTGAGTCAACGCTTGTACTGCGGGGGCCGCTGGCTCGGTCGAGTCTGCAGCTTGCCGTGGTCGACAGGTTGTCGCCGTTGCAGCGGTTCGCGTGGGTGGTCGATCATCTGCCGAAGCTTCCGGGCTCGGGCATCGTCTACGCGTTGACGGTCGCGGATGCGCAGCGGCTGGCGGCGACGATCCACGAGATCCACGGTCGCGACGTGCCAGTGGCGGCGTACACGGGTGCTCTGGAGGCGGGGGAGCGGGAGAGCCTCGAGGACGCCCTGCGGGACAACCGCCTGAAGGCACTGATCGCAACATCCGCGCTCGGCATGGGATACGACAAACCCGACCTCGGATTCGTCGTCCATGTCGGCTCACCGCCATCGCCGGTGTCGTACTACCAGCAGGTCGGCCGCGCCGGCCGCGGCATCGACCACGCGATCGTCGCCCTGCTGCCGTCCGATGCCGATTCCGGCATCTGGGACTACTTCGCGACGGCAACCATCCCCGTACCGGAGAACGTCAACCGCCTCCTGCACGCCATGCAGGCCTACGGCCCCGACCAGCCGGCCAGCGTCCCCGCGCTCGAAGCCGAGACCGGCCTGCGCCGCACCCGCGTCGAGCTGATGCTGAAGCAGCTCGCGGTCGACGGCGTCACCGAGCGGCTCGAGCGCGGCTGGATCCGGACCGGCAAGGACTGGACGTTCGACGCGGCCCACTACGACGGCATCGTTGCGGTACGACGTCGCGAGGCCGACATCATGCGCGCCTACACCCGCGGCGAACGTTGCCTGATGCAACTACTTCAGGAGTCCCTGGACGACGCCTCCGCCGAGCCGTGCGGCCGCTGCTCAGTCTGCCTCGGTGCTCTGCCCGCCCCGCTCTCTGCGGCGCCAGACGCCGACACTGTCGCGACCGTCACCGGTCTGCTCCGCGGCGAGGTGCATGTTCTCGAACCACGCAAGATGTGGCCCGGCGGTTCGTTCGGCCCGCGCGGCAAGATCCCCGCCAACCTGATGGCCGACCCCGGCCGTTCCCTCATCTACGCCGATGCGCCCGAGTGGCGCGAGGTTCTCGCCGCCGCGTTCGCAGGCGGCCAACCACCCGCCGACGCCCTCGAAGCCCTCCAGGCCGGCGCGGTTGCCGCCCTGTCCCGCTGGCGCAGCACCTGGTCCAGCCGCCCCGAGGTAGTCGTCCCCCTCGCCGCCGCCGGCCACACCGCAGTCGCCGCTGCAGTCGCCGATCGAATCGCAACAGTCGGCCGCCTGGACCGCGCCGACCTGACCATCGATCGCTCCGGCTACACCGACGACCTGTCCTCGGCCGACGAGGCCCGTGTCTGGCGCGACGGCCTCCAGGTCGACGGCACCACCGCTCAAACCATCACCGGTCGCACAGTCCTGCTCCTGGTCGACGCGAGCTCATCGCAATGGCCAGTCACCGTCGCCGCCGCAAAACTCCGCGAGGCCGGAGCGGGTGCCGTACTGCCACTGCTACTGCACAAACGCCCATGATCAGCTGACGAGTGCTGGGGTGGTTTCGGCGAAGGACTTGAGGTCGGACAGCACTGCGGGCCAGCCCGAGCTGATCATTTCGCGGATGGTGCTGCCGGGCTCGAAGCCGCTGTGGGTGACGGTCAGCTTGACCTGACCGTCGACCGGCTCGAGATCGAACGCCACCTGCGACAACGGCTCACTGCTGATCCGCTGGAACAGATCATCCTCGATGCCCGCCTCAGCCGCGAAGTCGGGCGTCATGTGATGCCACGCGTACGCAAGCCGAGTGAAAGGCGAATGCTCCAGCACGACCTGCCCAGGACCCGCCATCGTCGCCTTCCCCATCTTCCACACGATCTCCGAGCCGACTTCCCAATCGGTCTCGAAGTGCAGACCCCAGTACTGCGTCGTGAACTCAGGCTCGGTGAGTGCGCGCCACAGCCGCTCCGGCGTGGTCTTGATATAGGTCGTGTAGACGAAGTCGTTGTCACTCATGGTCTCGGCCTCCAGAGCCGTCTTGAGGTCGGCGAACAGTTGCACCCGCCGACGGTCGTAGCGATTGATCCAGCGATCGGCGATGGCATTGATCGGCTCGGCGTTCAGGTAGTGGTGTTTCTCCCGCCCGCGCCGAACCGTGCTGACGAGGTTCGCGGCCTCCAGTACCGCGAGGTGCTTGCTGACCGACTGCCGCGCCATCGACAGCCCGGCGCACAGCTCGCGCAACGTCTGCCCGTTCTGCGCATTGAGCGCGTCCAGCAGTTGCCGCCGGCTGGGGTCGGCCAGCGCCCGGAAGACCTCGTCGTCCATCCCGCTCCGTTCCATAGGCAGCCGTCCGGCTGCCTGTCCAAAATAGGCAGCCGTACAGCTGCCTGTCAAGGAAATCCGTTGACGCATCCACGACCATGAGGGGGTGGAGATCAAGAGCCTCGGCTACCGCACCGACCTGTTCCTCCTCGGTCTCGGCGGTAGCGAACTGCAGGACAACGGCGAGTACGTCGTCATCCGGACACCCGCCAACCCGATGTTCTGGTGGGGGAACTACCTGCTGTACCGCACGCCGTTCGGCCCGGGCGACGTGCAGCGGCGCCTCGAACAGTTCCGCAAGGAGTTCCCGCACGCGGAGCACGTCTCGATCGGCGTGGACACCACCGACGGTGTGCTCGGGGTGGACGGCGTCAAGGACGAGCTGCTCGCGCTCGGTGCCACCGTGGACGGCGACACGGTGATGGCGGCGTCCACGGTCATCGCCCCGACCAGGCCGAACACGACCTCGACGTACCGCCTGCTCTCGACCGACGACGACTGGGCGCAGCAGGATGAGCTCAACCTCAAGACCGCCACCATGACGGTCGACGAGGGCTACATCGAGTACAACCGGCGCCGCGGATTGGCCGATCGAGGTCGCGTCGAGGCCGGGCACGGCGTGTGGTTCGGTGCGTTCGACGGCGACCGGCTCCAGGCGTCGCTCGGGCTGATGTTCGACGGCGCGGGACTAGCCCGGTTCCAGAACGTGCAGACGCATCCGGACGACCGCAACCAGGGCATCGCGAGCACACTCGTGCACCACGCGTCGACGTACGGGCTGAGCGAGGGTCGCGCGAGGACGCTGGTGATGGTCGCGGACCCGGACTACCTGGCGATCCGGATCTATCGCGCCCTCGGCTTCAGCGACTCGGAGACCCAGTTGGGGATCTCGATCCCGCCTTCCTCCTAAGGTGTTCCCATGACGGTTGTGTTGGTGACAGGTGGGAGCCGGGGGATCGGCGCTGCGGCAGCGGTCGCGTTGGCGGCGGATGGCTGGGATGTCGGGATCGGTTACCGGTCGCGGGACGACGAGGCCGCCAAGGTGGTGCAAGCTTGCGAGAAGCTGGGCCGGCGTGCGATCGCCGTACAGGCTGATGTCGTCGAGCCCGAAGAGATCGAGCGCCTCTTCGACTCCGTAACCACGGCGCTCGGCCCGATCAGCGCCGTCATCAACAACGCCGGCGTCGTCTCACCGTCCGGTCGCGTCGACGAGTACGACGTCGCGCGGCTCGACACCGTGTTCCGGATCAACGCGATCAGCGCGTTCTTGGTCGCCGGTGCCGCGGTGCGCCGGATGTCCACCAGGTACGGCGGCGACGGCGGTGTCATCGTCAACGTGTCGTCGCGCGCGGCCGTGCTCGGATCGGCGGGGGAGTACGTCGACTACGCGGCCAGCAAGGCGGCTGTCGACACCCTCACGGTCGGCCTCGCGAACGAGGTCGCCAAGGAAGGTATCCGCGTGCTCGGCGTCCGGCCCGGACTGATCGAGACCGACATCCACGCGCCAGGCCGACTCGACCGGCTCGGTACGACGCCGCCCGTCGGCCGGCCGGGTAAGCCCGAGGAGGTGGCCGAGGTGATCGCGTTCCTCGCCTCGAACCGGTCGTCGTACATGACCGGTACCACCATGGACGTCTCGGGCGGCCGCTGACGATGGGCTTGCGGCCGGTCGATCTGGCGCGGCGTGCGGGGGTCTCGACCCAGCTCATCCGCAACTACGAAGCAGACGGGATCCTGCCGCCGGCCCCGCGCACGGACAGCGGCTACCGCCAGTACGGCGAGGAACACGTGTCCGCGCTGCTCACCTATCGCGCCCTCGCGCCTGGCTTCGGCGCCGAGACCGCTCGCCACATCATGCAGGCGGTCCACGCGGGCAACGAGGAATCGGCGTACCGGCTGGTCGATCAGGCGCATTCCGGTCTCTACGAACAGCGCCTCGCAACCGACGCCGCCAGCGAGGCGCTGGGTGCGGCGGCGGCCGAGTTCCGCGACGAGCCGGCGCCGACCGGCCCCGCGCTGCTGGTGGGCGAGTTGGCGCATCGCCTCGGCGTCCGTACGTCGGCCCTGCGTGTCTGGGAGGCGGCCGGGCTGCTGCTGCCGACGCGCGAGCGGGTCACGAAGTACCGCCGGTACGAACCGGAGCAGATCCGGGACGCTCGCATCATCCACATGCTCCGCCAGGGCCGCTACTCGTTCGACCAGATCCGCCCCGTCCTCGAAGGCCTGCGCCAAACCGGCAGCACCGAGGCCCTCCGCGACGCGATCGCCGAACGCCGAGCCGCCCACGACCGCATCACCAAAGCGATGCTGTACGGCGCCGGCCTCCTTCACCACCTGATCGAGCAGAAGCCCCCGGCTTGAGCTGTGGGCTCGTGGTGGCGGGGTGCTACTCCGGTACGGCGAGTTGGGTCGGCTCCGAGCGGCCTCGAACCGTGACCCGATCACCCGGCCGCCAGTGCTCACCTTCGGTCGGACCCGCCTCGTCGACCGTCGACATCGACGCGATCAGCCGCTCCGGCGTGTTCTTGGCCAGCTCGCTCAGCCGCGCCGCCTCGTTCACCGGATCACCGATCACCGTGTACTCGAGCCGCCGTACGTCGCCGACCGTGCCGGCCACCACAATCCCGGCGGTCACCCCGATCCCAGCCGTTGCCTCCGGCAACTCTTCGGTGAGACGCCGGGTGAGCGCCCGCCCGGCCCGCAGCGCCGCCCCGGCCGGATCGATCAGCTCTGCCGGTGCCCCGAAGATCGCGAGCGAGGCATCACCGGCGAACTTGTTCACAAACCCGCCCTCGCGCACCACCTCGTCGACGACGATCGTGAAGAAGCGGTTCAGCAGCTGGACGACCTCCGCCGGTGGCCGGTCCGACGCAAGTTTCGTGGAGCCGACCAGGTCGACGAATAGGACGGCGACGAACCGTTCCTCGCCCCCCAACTGGTCGCTGGTCAACGCCTCGCGAACGACCTCAGGACCGACGTACCGGCCGAAGACGTCCCGGATCCGCTCCCGCTCGCGCAGACCGGCCGCCATCCGGTTGAACCCGGCCTGCAGGGAACCGAGCTCGGTCCCGTCGAAGACGGGGATCCGGATGTTCAGCTCGCCCTCACCGATCAGGGTCAGCGCGTCGCGCACCGACCGGACCGGGGCGACCACGGACTTGGCCGACAGCACGATCAGCAGCCAACCCATGCCGAGGGCAACGGTGCCGAGGACAAGGATCACCACCGACAGCCGGGTCGCGGAGACGCCGCCCTCGACCATCGCCACGATCGCGGTCAGCATCAGCCCGGCGACCGGCACCGCCGAGCCTGCCGCCCAGAACAGCACCGTGCGCGCTTTGAGGCCGAAGGCAAGGAGCCGGCGCGGGGGAGCGGAGTCGGCGAGCGCCTTCGCCGCGACCGGGCGGAGGGCGAACTCGGTCAGCAAATACGAGACCGCGCAGGTCACGATCATGCCGTCGAAGATCGTCACCGCGACCCGCAACGCGTTCTCCGGCTGGAGAACCGCCGTGACCGTGGTGGCCAGGATCACGATCCCCATCCAGAGCACGACCTCGATCAGCGTCAGCCGCAACGGCAGCCGCAGCGTGGAGATCTGCTCCTTCCTGGTGGCCGGGCGGTCCTCGTCCACCCAGGCGGTGCGGCGGGTGACGACGTGGGTGCTCCACAGAGCGCCCACGACCACGGCGAACAGGAAGTACGCCGGAACCCAGATCATCTCGAGGCGCTGGATCTGATCGGTCAGCGGCGGGCCGGGGATCACGAAGACGGCCAGTACGAAAACCACGGCCGCGCCGATCAGATGGGTGCCGATCGAGAACGTTGTCAGCAGCACCCGGAGCCGGATCCGCAGCATCCGGTTGCTCTGATCGGCGGGCCCGAGCAGCCAGGACCCGAACGGCCGCCGTTTCAGGACCAGCTCGGCACCCCCGTGCGATGTCATGGTCACAGTGTGCTCCCAGCGTTGCAGCTTGATGCAACAACCCTCGCCGTTGAGCGGGAATGACACCAGCTATTTGGCACGGTGGTGCTGGTGGCTCAGATCGGCCGCCTGAGACACGACAGCCGTGGGTAATGTTCCCCGGACGCACTCACTCGGGAGCACTCCGTGACGCACGATCGCCACTCTTACGCCGAACCACTGCTGGTTCGGACGACCCATCTCGAACTCGATCTCGAGCTGGATTTCACCGCGAAGGTGCTCACCGGCACCGCCACGCACACGCTGGATTGGTCTGGTTCCAGTGACCGGCTGATCCTGGACACGCGTGACCTGACCGTGCTCGCGGTCGAGGGTGAGACGGCCGGTGGCTGGGAGCCGCTGGAGTACAGCCTCGCGGTACCGGACAAGGAGCTGGGGTCCGCGCTGACCATCCGGACCGCGCGCCAGGAGCGGGTCCGGGTGAGCTACCGGACGGCGCCGACCGCGACCGGGCTGCAGTGGCTGGAGCCGTCGATGACGGCCGGTGGCGTGATGCCGTTCATGTTCAGCCAGTCCCAGGCGATCCACGCGCGCAGCTGGGTGCCCGTGCAGGACACCCCGGGTGTGCGGTTCAGCTACGCCGCGCACGTGACCGCGCCGCCCGAGCTGATGGTGCTGATGAGCGCCGACAACGGCACCACCTCCCGCCGTACCGGCTCGTACGACGTCGTGATGCCCGAGCCGATCCCGTCGTACCTGCTGGCGATCGCTGCCGGTGACCTCGTCTTCGAGCCGCTCGGTGAGCGCTCCGGCGTCTGGGCCGAGCCGGCGATGGCCGGGCGGGCGGCGCAGGAGTTCGCCGACACCGAAGAGATGATGCGAGTCACCGAGGCGCTCTTCGGCCCCTACCGCTGGGGCCGCTACGACATCCTCGTGCTGCCGCCGTCCTTCCCGTACGGCGGGATGGAGAACCCGCGGATGACGTTCGCGACCCCGACTGTCGTGATCGGCGACAAGTCCCTGGTCAGCGTCGTCGCCCACGAACTCGCGCACAGCTGGTCGGGCAACCTGGTCACCCAGGACAGCTGGGACGACATCTGGCTGAACGAAGGCTTCACGGCGTACGTCGAGAACCGGATCGTGGAGGCGGTCTACGGGACCGAGTTCGCGGTGATGGAGACGGCGATCAAGCAGCACGCCACCGTGGTGAAGCTCGACCCGCTCACCCCGGCCGAGCTGGCGGTCGAGCTGCCCGGGCTGAACCACCGCTCCGAGTACCACGGCACCACCGCGCTCGGGCCGCTCAAGGGCACCTGGTTCCTGGCGTGGCTGGAGGAGCGGTTCTCGCGGGACGTGTTCGACCCGTTCCTGCGCGGGTACTTCGACCGGTTCGCCTTCCGCAGCATCAACTCCGACGACTTCGTCGGCCACCTGCAGGAGCACCTGCTCGACGCCCACCCCGGCATCGTCAAGGACCACGAAGTCGCCGCCTGGCTCGAAGAGCCCGGCATCCCCGCCTTCGCCGAGCGCGCCGTCTCGGCCCGCTTCCAGGTCGTCGACGAGGCCCGCACCCTGTGGTTCACCTCCGGCGAACTCCCCGCCGGCGCCGCGAACTGGACCACCCAGGAGTGGCTCCGCTTCCTCGACGCCGCCCCCGACATGCTCAGCCCCAACCAGCTCCAGCAACTCGACCGCGCATTCGGCCTCACCGGCACCGCCAACGGCGAGATCGCCCGCCGCTGGTACCAGATCGTCGCCGCCAGCAGTTACGAACCCGCCTACGCCGAACTAGCCGCCTTCCTCACCGAAGTCGGCCGCATGAAGCTGGTCCTCCCCGTCTACCGAGCCCTGGCCGGCAGCGACCGAGCCTTCGCCTCCGAAGTCTTCGCCAAAGCCCGCCCCGGCTACCACCCCATCACCACCCTCGCAGTCCAAAAGATCCTCGGCCAGTGAGCTACGACGTAGCGGTCTGGGTCGGCGAGGTTCCCGCCGACGATGAGGCCGCCGGCGCAGTGTTCGCCGACCTGGCTGAGGAGTTTCTGGAGGGTGCGGAGCTTGAGCCGGCCGCCGAACTCGCGGCGTTCACGGAGGCAGTGAATGTCGTTCGGCCTGGATCGCCGGACGAGTCGTGGCAGGTGACCGTGTCTGGTCCGATCGCGTACTTCACACTGGCCTACGGCGAGATCGATGATGCGGTTGGCCCGATCGAACAGTTGGCCGACGCCAACGGACTGGTCTGCTTCAATCCGCAGACCGGCAGGGTCCACAACATGGCACCCCGGCGCGGCATCACCACTGCGCACGGAGCGGTCGCCGTACCGGCGCACTGGATGGCGTTCCTCGGACAGGAGTTGCGTGATCCGAACGGCTTCGTGACCCTGCAAGACGGCCAGGCGGATCACTACATCCAAGCGATGAACGCGGACGGGACCCTCCTGCTCGAATACCGTGACGGCTCACCAGAACAGCACTTCCAGACGACCGTCCGCAATCATCTGGAGATTGCCGACGCGATACAGCAATGGCTGGCCGGAGAGCGTGAGTTCGTCAGTCAGCACGCCTGGGAGCGCCTGCGGTAATCTGATGTGTTCCTGTTGTCTGGCGATGGCTTGGGCGCGCCGCTAAGCGCTCTGCGAATGATGACTTGTATGTGCGGGAGGGTCGCTCCCGCTGGCGGATGAGTGGGGCTCGGATTCGGGTGCGGAACCCGAAGGAGCTTCGAGGGCAGCGGCGGCGCCGGGCGCATGGGTGCTGGGACCACTTGCTGGTCGCGGTGTTGTGGCCGATGCACGAGGCCAATCTGGGCACGTTGCTGCGGACGTGTGATGCGGTCGGGGCTTGTCTCGCGGTACCGCGGTTGCCGTGGGTGCCGGAGGCGCTTGCCAGGGGCAACACTTTGCGGACTCGGTCGTGCGTGCACTGGACTGGTCATGATCCGGTGCGTTGGCTGATCGATCAGAAGAGCCGGTCCGAAACGACGGTGGTCGGGGTTGAGCTGGCCGATGAGTCGGTGCGGCTGGGTGACCTGAAAGCGGCGCGGAACCGGACGATCGCCGTACTGGGTCATGAGCGGACCGGGATTCCACCTGAGGCTGTGGATCAGCTGGATCTGGTGGTGGAGATTCCGATGATCGGGACCGGTTCCAGTCTCAACGTTGCGGTGGCGGGCTCGCTGGTTCTCTATCGGCTGGCTGGGCTGCTGTGAGGTCGAATACGCAGCGGTGGACGGTGTGGGTGGGGACGTAGCCGAGGGCGTCGTTGAGGTGCCGCATGGCGACGTTGGTGTCGACTGTGTCGGTCAGCAGACCGCCCAGGTCGGGGAAGGCCGTGCGCACCCAGCGGATCTGCTCGGTCTTGAGGCAGCGGGCGAGGCCGCGGCCGCGGTGGGCGGGGAGGACAGCGGTGCCGTAGTTCTGGGCATCGCCCTTCCCATCACCCGGTACGACGAGCTCGGTGAACGCGACCACCTGCCCGCTGGCCTCCTCAACCGCCGCCACCGTCATCAGGTACTCGCCGCGCTGCGCAATCACCTCAGCAGCGTTCCTGGTCCGCGCGACATCCCACTGGTCGGCCCCGTAGTCGATCGCACCGGTCGGCGCATCATCCATCCCGGTCCGCGCATCCGTGAAGCTCTGCACCAGCTCATCCGGTACGACGCCCTGCCACGTCACGATGCGGTAGCCGGCAGGCGGGTGGACCGGCTGCACGTCCGTCGCCAGATCGAGCCGGGCGAAGATCAGCGTCAGCCCGATCGTGAACCCGTGATGCACCAGGAACTCGTACGACGGGGTGTCCGCGTGAACCTCGGCCACGACCACCCGCGCGTTCTGATCGCGGGCCGCGGTGAGAGCGGCGTACAGGAGTTGGCTGCCGATGCCGCGACGGCGTTCGGCGGGATGGACGGTGATCTCGAGCTCGGCCAGATGCGCCATCGACTCACGACTGTGCAGCCGGAGGAACGCGGAACCGACCGGGTGGCCGGCGGCGTCCGCAGCCAGCCAGGCGATCCGGCGGCTGAACGGCCGGAAGTCCGGATCGGTCAGAGGAGTCAGCTTGATGCTCAAACCGGCACCATAGCTCCCCAGCGGGCCACGTGCTGTGACACGGTGAATCCGCTACGGTGCTGCGAAGCCGACCGCGGAACTCGACCGTGGCAGGCACAGTGGGGAGAGGAGCACGGGGTGCAAGAGCTGGCTGCGGACGCGATCCGGACGATCGGCGCCGACCACATCGCACTACGCGAGCAGGTGCTGGCGGAGCTGCGACGACGGATCGTCGACGGCGACTACGCACAGGGCGAGCGTCTGACCGAAACGCGGCTGGCCGACGACTTCGGCGTCTCCCGAAACCCGGTCCGCGAGGCCCTGCGAGTCGTCGAGGCCGAAGGCTTCGTCCAGATCCTGCCCCGCCGCGGCGCCGTCGTAGCCACCCTCGACGAGACCGCCGTCCGCGACCTCTTCTCAGTCCGCGAACAACTCGAAACCCTAGCCGCCGGCCTCGCCGCCGAACGCGCCAGCGAGCAAGACATCGCCCGCCTCCGCCAGCTGTGCGACGACGCCCGCACCGCCACCGAAGCACAAGACTTCGGCCGAGTCGCCGAACTGAACAGCGACTTCCACCGCGCCGTCATCGAGGTCAGCGGCAACCGCTGGCTGCACTCGATCTCAGCCGCCATGTACCACCACGTCCACTGGGTGTTCCGAGTAGGCGCCGCCCAACGAGCCCCCCACTCCTCCGAAGAACACGTCCGCCTGGTAGACGCCATAGCCGCCCGCGACCGCCCAGCCGCCACCGAAGCCGCCCGCCTCCACGTAGAAGCAGCCGCGAAGGCGGCTCTTGGTCAGCGGCCTACGGCGTAGCCTTGCATGCCTCGGGGGTTGGCGGCTGCTGATAGGAGGCCGTCGGGGTCTCGGCGTACGGCGCAGAGGCGGCCTAGGCTCCAGGGGTCGGACTCGGTGACTACGTGGCCTCGGCGTACCAGGTCGTCGCGGATCTCGGGGCCTAGGCGGCTCTCGAGGGATAGCCCACCGGGCTCGGTCGCGCGGGGGTAGAACGACGACGGGAAGCCGGTGGTGTGCCAGGCCGGCGCGTCGATTGCCTCCTGCAGGTCCATTCCGCCACCGAGGTGCCGCAGCAGGAACAGCAGTTGCCACTGATCCTGCTGATCCCCACCAGGCGAACCACACGCCACCACCGGCCGCCCATCGCGCAGCACCAGCGTCGGCGTCAAAGTCGTCCGCGGTCGCTTGCCCGGAGCAAGCGACGCGGGCAACCCTTCCTCCAGCCAGAACATCTGCGCCCGGCTCCCCAGACAGAACCCCAGCTCCGGAATCGTCGGCGACGACTGCAACCACCCACCACTCGGCGTCGCCGAGATGATGTTGCCCCAGCGATCCACCACATCCACATGACACGTGTCGCCACGCGTCACCCCGTCGCGCGCAACGGTCGGTTCCCCGACACTCGCATCGATCAGATGGTTGCCCCCAGCAAGCGATGGCATCCGCGGCGCCCGCCCGTCCGGCGACCCCGGCCGCAGCTCGAGCGTCGCCTCCGAACCAACCAGCCTCGCCCGCTCGGCGGCGTACGCGGGGGAGAGCAACGACTTCAGCGGTACGTCGCCATCGCCGTACCAGGCCTCGCGGTCCGCATACGACAGCTTCATCACCTCAACCGTCGTGTGCACCCCCTCCGCACTCGCCAGGTCCACATCACCAAGCTCAGCCAGTACGGCGAGCGATTGCAGCAAAGCCGGTCCTTGTCCCCAAGCGCCAGTCTTCGCCACCGTGTGACCGTTCCAGTCGAGCGTGGTCGCGTCCTCCCAGCTGGCCGAGAACGCCGCCAGATCATCCCCAGTGATCAACCCCGCATGATCCGAACCGCTCGAATCGCGATGCGGCAACCGCGAGAACCCGTCAATGGCCTCGGCCACGAACCCTTCCCGCCACGCCTTCCGCGCCTGCTCGACCTGCGCGACCCGATCCGCGCCGGCCGTCTCACCCTCAACCACGAGCCGCTCAAGCGTCGCCGCGTATGCCTCGTTGCGGAACAACCCGGTCGGCGGGCCGTCTTGCAACCACAGTGCCGCGGACGTCGGCCAGTGTTCCTCGAACAGCGACTGGACAGTCGCCACGGTCTCCGTCACCCGCGGTACCAGCGGATGCCCGTTGCGTGCGTAGTCGATGGCCGGTTCCAGTACGACGCGCAGCGGCAGCGTCCCGTGGTCCCGCAGCAGCAGCAACCACGCGTCGACCGCACCCGGCACAGTCGCGGCCAACGGCCCCGACCCCGGAACCAGATCGAGCCCGAGCGACCGATAGTGCTCAATGGTCGCCCCAGTCGGTGCAACCCCCTGCCCGCACAACACCCGCGGAGTCGGGTCGTCCGCCGTCGCCACGATCGCCGGCACCTCACCACCAGGCCCGTTCAGATGCGGCTCCACCACGTGCAGCACGAACCCTGCAGTCGCCGCCGCGTCGAACGCGTTCCCGCCGAGCTCCAGCATCCGCATCGCCGACTGCGACGCCAGCCAGTGTGTCGACGAGACCATGCCGAACGTGCCGCGCAACGTCGGCCGCGTGGTGAACGTCATCAAGCAACTCCTTCTGCTGTTCGTACGTCGGGACCGCTACCGTCCTCGGCCACCAAGTGACACGCAACCTGGTGTCCACCCGATCCGATCACGCGAGCCTCCGGCACAATCGTCCGGCACCGATCAACCGCCACCGGACACCGGGTGTGGAACCGGCAGCCGTCCGGCGGATCGATCGCCGACGGCAAGTCGTCACCCAGCAACACGGGCTTGCGCTCGCGCTGCGCGACCGGATCCGGCACCGGCGCGGCCGACAACAACGCCTGCGTGTACGGATGAGCCGGCGTACCGAAGATGCGTGCCCGCGGCCCCTGCTCAACCAGCTGACCCAGATACATCACCGCAACCTCATCAGCCAGGTACTCAACCGCCGACAAGTCATGCGTGATGAACAAGCACGCAAACCCGAGATCCCGCTGTAGATCCGCCAGCAGATTCAGTACGGCGGCCTGCACGGACACATCAAGCGCACTCGTCGGCTCGTCCGCCACCAACAACCGCGGCTCGGAGATGAGCGCGCGAGCGATGCTGACCCGCTGACGCTGCCCACCCGACAGTTCATGCGGTGCGCGCTGGGCGACCTCCGGACGCAGCCCGACCCGCCGCAGCGCCTCAGAGACCTGTACGGCGATGTCTTTGCGCCGCATCAACCGCAGTGGCTCCCCAACGATGTCCCCGACCGACAACCGTGGGTCGAGCGACCCCGCCGGGTCCTGGAACACGATGGAGACGTCCCGCCGGTGTGAGCGCAATTGACGCCGGTTGAGGTGCGTGATGTCCGCACCGGCGAGTCTGACCGTGCCTCCGGTCGGTTCGAGCAGTCTGACGATGCAGCGACCGACCGTGGACTTCCCAGAACCGCTCTCACCGACCAGTGCGACCACAGAGCCTTCACGGATCCGCAGCGTCACCCCGTCGACCGCACGGACCGGACCGAAGTGCATGACCAGGTCCTCGACCTCCAGCGCGTTCATGAGACCCCCACTGGGTTCCAGCACGCCAGTCCGTGCTTACTAGACGTCAGTTGCGGCTGAGACGTCGTACAGGCGTCGACTGCTTGGCCGCAGCGGTCAGCAAACGTGCAGGCATCCGGTTGCTCCGACAGCACCGGCACCAGACCGGGGATCTCATCCAGCCGTTCCGTATCCGCGTGGCGGCCGGCGGCGGGGGAGGCCCCGAGGAGACCGGTCGTGTACGGATGCTGCGGGTGGGCGAACAGCTCATGGACCTCGGCCGTCTCGACGACCCGGCCGGCGTACATGACCGCGACCCGATCCGCGAGATCCGCCACCACACCAAGGTCGTGCGTGATCAGCACGATGCTCGTCCCGAGCCGCTCGCGCAGACCCCGCAGTACGTCGAGGATGCCCGCTTGGATCGTCACGTCGAGCGCGGTGGTCGGCTCGTCGGCGATCAGTACCTTCGGATCGCACGCGACCGCCATCGCGATCATCACTCGCTGCCGCATCCCACCGGACAGCTGATGCGGATAGTCGTCGACCCGACGTTCGGCCGACGGAATCCCCACCAACTTCAGCAACTCGATCGACCTCGCCCGGGCCGCGCTCCGGCTAGACCCCAGATGGGTCCGAAGCACCTCACCGATCTGACTGCCGACCGTGAAGACCGGGTTCAGCGAGGTCATCGGCTCCTGGAAGATGTACGCGATCTCGCGCCCGCGAATCGAGCGCAGCGTCCGCTTGTCCGCCCCAATCAGCTCAACCCCATCCAGCCGAACCGACCCGTCGACGTGCGCCGACCGGGGGAGGAGCCCCGCCAAACTCATCGCCGTCACACTCTTCCCGCACCCCGACTCACCCACAATCGCCAGCACCTCGCCCGCCCCGACCTCGAGGCTGACCCGGTCCACCGCCGACAACTGACCGTCCTCCGTGCGGAAGGCCACCGACAAGTCCCGCACCTCCAGCACGCGCCGGTCACGGCCGGCTTGCGTCGAGTCGGGGCTGGGCCTCACGGTCGCGCTCATCGGCGGCTCGCTTTCGGGTCGAGGGCGTCGCGCAGGCTGTCGCCGACGATGTTGAACGCCAGCGTCAGCAACATGATCGCCAGCCCCGGCATCACTGCCGCCCACGGTGCCCGTGCCGCGAACTGCTGCGCATCCGACAACATCGTCCCCAGACTCGGCGCGGGCGGCTGAATCCCGAGCCCCAGGAACGACAACACCGCTTCACCAAGAACCGCAGCCGGGATCGCGACCGTCGCCTGCACGATGATCACCGACGCGGCGTTCGGGAGGATGTGCCTCCCAAGCACCCAAGCATCACTCGCCCCCTCGACAATCGCCGCAGCGACGAAGTCCAGCGACTTCAGCCGCAGCGTCTCCGACCGCACGATGCGGATCACCCCAGGAATCTGCGCAATCCCGATCGCGATCGCCGCGTTGCCCAGACTCGCCCCGCGGATCGCAGCCAGCCCCACCGCGAGAATCAGGAACGGAAACGCCAGCACCAGATCGGTCAACCGCGAGATCAACGCGTCGATCGCACGGAAGTACCCCGCCATCAACCCCAGCGGTACCCCGATCACCAACGAGGTCGCGACCGCCAGCAACCCGACATGCAACGAAGCCCGCAGCCCGAACATGATCCGCGACAGCACATCCCGCCCGAGATCATCGGTCCCGAGCAGATGCCCCGCCGTACCAGGTGGTGCAAAGGCCTGATCCAGTTGAGTCTGCGTCGGTTCATGCGGCGCGAGCACATTCGCGAAGACAGCCAAGATGATCGCGAGCACGAGTACGACGAGCCCGGTGATCGCGAGCGGATTGCGCAGGATCCGCCGCGCGACCTTCCGCCGATTGGTCCGGATCGGCACCGCGACCGTCGTCATGACCCACCCCTGACCCGGATCCGCGGATCGATCACCGAATACAGCAGGTCCACGAGCAGATTGATGACGATGTACGCCGTCGCCGTCACCAGCACGACCGCCTGGATCACCGGGTAATCCCGCTGAAACACCGCATCGACCGTCAGCTTCCCGAACCCAGGCAGCGCGAAGATCCGCTCAGTCACCACCGCCCCCGAGATCAACGCCCCAAGCTGCAGCCCAACGATCGTCACCACGACAATCAAGCTGTTCCGCAGCGCATGCCGCCCGATCACCGCACGCGGAGACAGCCCCTTGGCCTCCGCAGTCCGCACGTAGTCAGCGGACAACGCATCCAACATCGACGACCGAGTCTGCCGCATAATCACCGCGGCCAACCCGGTACCGAGAATCAATGCCGGCAGGACGAGATGGTGCAGATTGGCCACCGGATTCGTGAAGAACGGGACGAACCCCGACGCCGGAAAGAGGCCGAGGGCAACGGACAGGTAGAGGATCGCCATCAGCCCGAGCCAGAAGTTCGGCACCGACAGACCGAGCAGAGCGAGCGCGTTCGCCGCCCACTCGGCCGGCCGGCCTCGCCGTACGGCGGCAATCACTCCAGCACCGACGCCGATCACACCAGCCACGAGGATCGCGAGCACCGACAACTCAATCGTCACCGGCAACGCACCAGCGATCATCCCGTTGACCGGCTCACCCGTCCGGATCGACTGACCGAGATCACCGCGCGCCGCATGGCTCACGAACTGCCAGAACTGCACCAGCCACGAATCGTCCAGCCCGTACTGCTCCCGGATCGCCCGCAACGACTCCGGATCCCGATCCTCACCGGCCAACGCGAGCGCCGGATCACCCGGCAGCGCGCGGACCCCGGCGAACACCACGATCGTCGCGAGGATCAGCGTCACCGCCGACTGCCATAGCCGGTGCAGAAGGTAGCGGCTCACTTGGCGAACCCCGCGAACGCCGTGCGGATCACCCCGTCCGGATAGGTCTGCACGCCGAGCAGCTTCTTCGAAACCCCGGTCAGGTTCCGTTGCCGGTACAGGTAAATCAGCGGCTCGTCCTGCTGCAACTTGGTGACCACATCGCCGTACAACTTGATCCGCTGGGCCTTGTCCGTGGACTGCCGCGCGTCGGTGAGTAGCTTGTCGACCTCGGGGCTGCTGTAGCCGGCGACGTTCTGGCTTCCGGTCGTGCCGACGAAGTTGAAGATGTTCGCATCCGGGTCGACCCGGCCGGACCACCCGAGCTGAAGGATCTCGAAGTCGCCGCGATCCTGCTGATCGAGCAGCGAGGCGTACTCGACCGGCTTGATCACCAGCTCGAATCCACCGTCCTTGACCATCGCCTGCAGAGCCTGCGCGAGCCGCAGACTGTCGGGGTTGTTCGAAGTGATCATCGAGACCTTGTACGGCGTACTGACGCCGGCCGCGGCGAGCAGCTCCTTCGCCTTGGCCGGGTCATGGGCCGGACACGCCTGCGCCGCGTCGGACGTGAACTCGCTCTTCGGCGAAACCGGCGAACACGCAACCGTGTTGAGCCCGTTGAAGATCGACTTCACCAGTGCAGCGCGGTCGATCGACAGGTCGAGTGCCTGGCGGACGCGCGGGTCCTTCGCGATCGGGGTGTCGAGCTGCTTGAGCGGGTTGCCGACGCCGTTCGCGTTGGCGATGTTGATCGTCACGCCCTGGTAGCCGAGCGACTGAGACTGCAGGACGCTGATCGTGCTGTCCTTCTGCAGCGAAGGCGCGTCCTGGGAGGAGAGCGAGTCCGCGACCTGGGCGTCACCGGCTTTCAGGTTGGCCGAGCGGATACTCGAGTCGGTGATGATCCGGTACTCGATCGCATCCAGGTGCACCTTGGCAGCGTCGTAGTACAGGGGATCCTTGACGACCTTGATCGAGTTCTGCGCGACGCGATTGGCGAACTTGAACGGACCGACACAGGTCGGCGCGGTGGAGAAGTTCGCACCGAGCTTGGCGACCGCGGCCGGGCTGAGCACCATGCCGGCCCGATCGGCCAGCGCCGCGGTGAGCGGGGCGAACGGCTTCGACAGCTTGATCACCACGGTATTCGGGTCCGGTGTCTCGACCGCGCTGATCGGACCGAGCTCGCTCTTACGAGCCGAACCCGCCAGCGTGAGATGGCGCTCGATGGTCGTCTTTACAGCGGCCGAGTCGAAGGTGCCGCCGTCGGCGAACTTCACGCCCTGGCGCAACGGGATGGTCAGGCTGAGCCCGTCCGGTGCGATCGTCGGCAGCGCGGTCGCGAGCTGCGGGACGACCTTCGCATCCGGACCGAGGTCGTACAGCTTCTCGCACAAGGTGTGGAAGACATATCGCGAGTACAGACTGCGCGACAGCGTCGGATCGAGCTTGTCGGGATCCGCGGAGAGTGCGACCGTCAGCGTCCCGCCGGCCTTCACCTGCGCCGGATCCGTGGGCTCACCGAACACATCGCTCTGGGTCTCCGCGGTCGTCGGCCCGTCAGCGGCCGGCTGCACCGGAGAGCAGCCGGCCACGACGAGCGCGAGGGCCGTGACCATCACGGGGACAGTCGCAAACACGAACGGAAGTCGAGGAGACATCACATGCTCCCTGCATAGGCGGTTCCCCGACTGTTTCATGTATACAAGCTGCCCGCGCAAGGGATTGGGCGAGTTTCTTTCGAACTCTTTCCGGTTCTCGTCAGCCTTCGACGGAGTACGTCAACAGCCCCGCCGGTACGACGCGATCACCGAACGCGAGCGCCATCAGGTTCGGCCCGTCGTACTGCGGGTGATGGATCCCGAACTCGGTAGCCTGCCGAAACCCGAACCGCGGGTAGTAGTTGTCGTGCCCAAGCACCACAACCGCGGGTTCTTTGCGCTCGGAGCCCAAGGCAAGCACCGTCCGCACAGCCGCGTCACCAGCCCCTTGCCGCTGATACTCCGGCACCACCGCAACCGGCCCCAACGACAACACCGGCGTAGAGCCGACCGCCGCGAGGGTCAACAGTGCGTAGGCAATAGGCCGATCATCGACAGTGGCCACGCACACGAGCTCGGGGATCCAAGTCGCCGGCTCGGCACGCAAGGCGTCCAGGTAGTCGACCTCGTACTGCCGGCCGAACGCTTGCAACGTGATGTCACGCAGAACCTGCTCGTCAGCAGACGTCCCGACACGGGTGTTCCAGGTAATAGACAACTTCGAAGCCTCTCGAAAAAAGGGATGAGCCGACCGAGGTCCCGCGTCGCGCGGTCATCAACCCACCTCCTCCGAAGTCCCGCCCACCCTAAAACAGGTGATTCCGCAGATGTGCGCAATAAACCTTGCACAAGGCCTCTTGAGTAACCGCCAGAGAGCCCGGGACACAGGTCAAACGGCGAAAAACACTCCACCTGGCAGCCCCCAACGCGAGTCAATCAACGCCCACCCATGCGGCATCCCGCACCCCGCCACAACGTCCGAAGAACCCGCACACATGGTCTCCGGATCGCCGGACGTTAACCGCGGCCCGCACGTAACGTCCGAAAGACCGGAGGGCCCGTCTCCGGATCATCGGACGTTAGGAGCCTGCCGGCGAACGGGTCGCCGAATCCCCTTCCCCAACCGGTTCGGGGAGCACCTGCGCTCCACCCGCGGCGTTCTGGGGCGGATCCCCCCCGAACACAGACGGATTCGGGGGGTGGCCCCTCCCCACATCCCCTCGCTCCCGGTGCCAACCCTCCCCATACCGGTTTGGGGAGGAAATTGGGCCGGTCAGGGCGAATATCCACCCCAACCTCCCGCAACGGTCACTGTCAGGCGACGGAACCTCAACCTCCCCAGCCATCGCCCGGCAACCTCAAGCGACGTGTAGCTGCGGTCGCCGACGTTGCCATCCGGCTCAGCCACCGCGGCGCCCAGCCACCCTGTCTTCCAGTTCGGCCGGAAGCGGCGATCAACCACCGCGCACGTCCCCGGCCGAGGACTTTCGCGCCTCAACCCACTCGACCGCCAAAGACGGCCGACAAAAACCAGACGGCGAGCCGAGCGGACGGCTGGGCGGGATGGCGAGGCCGGCGACCACGGTTCCACGTTGCCTGGGGCTGACGGGCTGTGGCCGAGGTACGTGATGCCCGACATCTGCACTATCCGAGGGATTTTGGGGACTCGGTGACGAAAATCCCTCGGCTAACGCACCCGGGCAGCCCCGAGACCCCGACATCGCGGGCGCCAGCTCACCTTGGGCACCCCTCAACCACCCGAGCCCCGCCGAAACGGTCGAACCGTGCTCAAGGTCGCCCGGCCAGCTCACCTTGAGCACCGGTCAACCACTTTCCGGCCGCGCAGATGGTTGACCCGTGCACAACGTCGTACCGGCGCGGTGGAGGCCTAACTCACTGGGGCTTGGGGAGCCCCCAGAAGGAACCGCGGAGGCCGACTTCGGCGAAGTAGGTGCTGGCGGCGGCGGGGTCGCGGCGGCGGTAGCCCGCGTCCAGGCGGCCGGTGTACCAGTCGCTTGCGAAGCGCCAGAGGGTGTGGAGGTCCATCACGTAGCCGCGTTCCTGTCCTGTGTCATGCAGCCAGGTGTCGACGCAGTGGGTGGAGCAGAACAGGCGCTGGTTGGCGCACGTGTGGACCACGTCGTCCCAGACGCGGCTCATGGGGATGAGGAAGTGGGCCACCTGGCTGCCCTTCGGGGGTGCTGCTCGGTTGACGACCCACGCGTGTGGGGTGTCGCAGGCTGGGCAGCGGGTGGCGATGAGGACGTCGGGCTCGTCGCGGAGCAGGTGAGGCAGGGCGAACGAGTCCCAGGCGCAACCGCCCCACCACAGCGTGCGCGCCCCCATGACGGAGAAGCCGAGCGGCACGGACGCGAACGGGTGCGCCATCACGATCTGGTCGCCGTCCTGCGGATCCAGCACCAGATCGTGGCTAGCGTGCAGAGCCCTGAGTTCCGAGCGCACCTGGTCAGGAGTGAGCTCGGTGAGTACGGCGAGCTCCTCCACGCCCGGCGCATGTCCGCTCCGGGCGAACCCGTGGTAGACCGCCAGCCGCACCCGCTCCGTGGCGTGCACGCTCGTCGATTCGTTCTCGGTCATACCTGTGCGACAGCCTCCTCCAGCGCCAGCAGTGGATCCGGCGAGGCAGGTGCAGCCGGCGTCCAGGTCTCCTCAACCAAACGGTAGCCGTGCCAGTTGCCGCGCCGATCCAACCGCAGCTGAGCGTCATCCCCAACCGTCAGCCGGTTGCCGGCCACAACGACATCCTCGATCTCCTCCGCAACCAGATCAGTCCGAGCCCTGGCCAGCTCACCAGCCGTCGGTTCCCACGCGTGCTCAAGTACGTCGAGCCCGGCAACCCCGCCGTACCGCCAAGCCTGAACACCAAGTCCCAGCTCAGCCGGCCGCCCAGTCGCCTCGGCCAGTGGTGCCAGCAACTCAGGGAAGTCAGCCGCGAGCCGCACCGCGTCCTGCCACTCATCCAGCGCCTGCGGTTCCGCCGTCCCGTTCAGCAAGGCGATGAGCAACGAACGCGCTCGCCGCGAAGCATCCAGCACAAGCAGCGGCAGCACACCGGCTGCCATCCCCGCCGGCGGTTCAATCCCACTAACTGCCAACTCCTCAACCAACACCTTCCGCGGCACAGCAGGAACCTCGGGCAAGCTACCCGACCCGGGCCGATCCCCAGCCCAATCCGCGCGATGTGCAGCCTCACCCGCAAGCCCCGCCCCGGCCAGGCCCTCAACCCCCGTGTGGCTAACGCTTGACCCCGAGTCGACCTCACCCTCAGCTTTAGCGTCAGCCTCCGGACCGGCCGAGCGGGCCACCAGTTGGTCGATCAGCAGGTCGCGCGACCGCCCGCGCAGGTGGAGCAGCACGAACGGGTCGGAGTCGAGCAACCAGGCAACCTGGTACGCCAGCCCCGCAGCGTGCTGGCATGGCAGCTCCCACGCGTCGCACGTGCAGCTTGGGTCGAGGTCGCCGATCCCCGGCAGCAAGCCGATGCCGACGTCCTCCGCCGCCTCGACCAGGTCGTGCGGCATCTCACCGTCTAGTAGAGCTGCAATGTGCCCGGCTCGTGCCGCGATCTGCTCCAGGAACTGGTCCCACTCGGCCTCGCTGAGCTCGTCCACTCGAACGGCGACCTCGTAGGTGTCATCGGGGGAGTAGACCGTCGCGCCGATCCGCCCCGGGCTGATCGTGATCGTGCCGACGTGCCCGGAGTTCGCGTACCGGCGGCCTTTCTTGAGTTGGGTGTTGTCGAGCGAGGTGTCCTCCAGCGCCTGGACCCACGCCCGCGCCCACCACGACTGCCCGCGCGTACTCCGCCGCTGAGCCGGAAACGCCGGATAACCCTGTGCCGTACTCATCGCAGACCTCCCCGCAGCTCGACCAGATCAGCAAGCTCAGCATCCGAGAGCTCGGTCAGCGCCGCCTCACCGCCGGCCAGAACGGCATCGGCCAGCTCCCGCTTGGCGGCGAGCATGGCCGCGATTCGGTCCTCGATGGTGCCTTCGGCAATCAACCGGTGCACCTGCACCGGCTTGGTCTGCCCGATCCGGTACGCCCGGTCGGTCGCCTGATCCTCGACCGCCGGATTCCACCACCGGTCGTAGTGCACGACATGATCGGCCCGCGTCAGGTTGAGCCCCGTTCCAGCCGCCTTCAATGACAACAAGAACACCGGTACGTCGCCCGCCTGGAACCGCTCGACCATTTCCTCCCGCTTCCGCACCGGCGTCCCGCCGTGCAGCAACTGGGTAGCGATCCCACGCCCGGCGAGATGACGCTCGAGCAGTCGCGCCATCGCGACGTACTGAGTGAAGACGAGCACGGCGCCGTCTTCCGCGACGATCGTCTCGAGCAGTTCATCCAGCAGTTCGAGCTTGCCCGAACGCCCGGTCAGCCGCGCGTCCTCGCCTTCCTTCAGATACTGCGCCGGGTGGTTGCAGATCTGCTTGAGCCCGGTCAGCAGCTTCACGATCGCGCCGCGGCGCGCCATCTGGTCGCTGGCCGCGATTGCCGACATCAGCTCGCGCACGGTCGCCTCGTAGAGGACAGCCTGCTCCCGCGTCAGCGAAACGGTCTGATCCGTCTCGGTCTTCGGCGGTAGCTCCGGCGCGATCCCCGGATCGGACTTCTTCCGCCGGAGCAGGAACGGCCGGACCAACTTCGCCAGCCGATCGGCGACCTCTTCGTCCTTGTCCGCCTCGATCGGTGTCGCCCACTGCGTCCGGAAGGTGCTCAGCCGACCAAGCAGCCCAGGCGTCGTCCAGTCGAGCACCGCCCAGAGCTCGGACAGATTGTTCTCCACCGGCGTACCGGTCAGCGCCACGCGTGCCTGCGACGGAACCGTCCGCAGCGCCTTCGCCGTACCCGAGGATGGATTCTTCACATGCTGTGCCTCATCGGCGACCACGAGCCCCCACCGATGCGCGCCCAACCGAGCAGCGTCGCGCCGCAACGTCCCGTACGTCGTCAGCACGAATCCGTCCTCGGCCCCTTCGAGCGACCGCGCCGACCCGTGGAAGCGCCGCACCGCGGTCCCAGGCGCGAACCGGTTGACCTCCCGCTCCCAGTTCCCAAGCAAGGACGCCGGGCAGACCACGAGCGTCGGACCGGCCGTCCCGGCGGACTCCTGCCGATGTAGGTGCAGCGAGATCAGCGTGATCGTCTTGCCAAGACCCATGTCGTCGGCGAGACAACCGCCGAGACCGAGCGACGTCATCCGCGCGAGCCACCGCAGACCGCGCAGCTGGTAGTCGCGCAGCGTGGCCTGCAACCCGGCCGGTACGTCGATCAGGTCGTCAGCGCGCTCGGGATCAGCGATCCGGGTCCGCAGCTCGGACAACCAGGCCGTGGGCTCGACCTTGATCTGCCGCCCATCGACCTCGGTGGTCCCGGTCAACGCCGCGCTCAGCGCATCGATCGCGGTGACCGGTTTGAGAATGCGCTCCCGCGCCTTGCGCGCAAGCTCAGGGTCGATCAACATCCACTGATCACGCAGCCGGACCACAGGCCGGGTCGCCTCCGCGAGCTTGTCGAGCTCGGCCTCGGTCAGCGGATCGTCGCCCAGGGCGACTTGCCAGCGGAAGTCCAGCGTCGCGTCGCCGCCGAAGAAGCTCGGCAGATCACTCGGCCGGTGCTCCGGAGTGGTGATCGCCGCCCGCGCCTTGAGGTCGCGCCCGAGACTGCGCGGCCAGTGCAGGTCGATCCCGGCAGCAGTCAGCCGCTGCCCAGAACCAGCCAGCAGATCCGCGACCTCTTCGTCGGCCAGCTCCAACTGATCCGGTACGGCGGCGTCCAGCAACCGCGCGAGCGGTGACCAGCCCCGCCCGGCCCGGCGGATCGCCAGCGTCGCGTCGATCCGCGCTCGCGGTCCGAACCCCGGTACCTCGGCGGCCCAGACGTCGTCCGCATCCCGCACCAGCGTCGGATCCTTCAGGCTGTGCAGCTGGACGACGGCATGAAAGGTCTGGGACTCCGACATCTCGATCCGCAGCGAGACCCGCACGCCGCTGTCGAGCCCGACCGACACCTCATCGGCCCAGCGCCGCAGACCTTTAGCCGGCTGCGGAGCCTTCGCCGCGAACAGCCCAACCCCCTGCGCCTTCGCCGCGGCGGGGGAGCGCGGCATCCCGTCCGCCACCGCATCCCAGAACGCCCGCACCAAACCCTCGGCCGCGAGCTCGCCGCTGAAATCGGTCGGCGGCATCGCCTCGGCCAGCGCGACCAGCCGCGTCACGTCGGCCGGCTCCAACGGCCCCATCCGCCAGGCGTCGTACCCCTCGGGTGAGACGCCCGGCAACAACTTGCCGCGGGCAACCAACTGCAGCGCCGCCACCGCGGCCGAACCCCAGAACGCCGCCGACGGATGCGCACCCGGCTCCCGCCGCATCCGCCCGAGCATCGGTACGGCGTCCGCCACCGGCACGCTGATCGCGCGCACCGAGCTCACACCCGCCCCGGCCATCGTGCTCGAGCCCGGCGCCCCGCCCGACCCGACTGCTATGTCGAGCCGGACCTGCTCACCGACCCCGAGCGGCAACTCGCCGCCCTCGGGATCCCAGAACACCACCCGACCGTCCCGCGGTGGATCCGCAGGCTCGAACCCGACCGCACACCCCGACAACTCAGACAACCGCACTCCCAACCGTCCCGACAGCCTTGACCCCGTCACCGCAGCTATGTCAGACCGTGAGCACCTCCGCGTCGCTCGGCCCGGCGCCGGGCTGCTCGAACTGAGTTCGGTAGAGCTCTTCGTAACGGCCACCGGCCGCGAGCAGGCTGGTGTGCGTACCTTGCTCGACGATGCGGCCGTCCTCGATCACGAGGATCTGGTCGGCGGCGCGGATGGTCGAGAGGCGGTGCGCGATGACGACCGCCGTACGTCCGGCGAGCGCCTCGGTCAGCGCAGCCTGGACCGCGGCCTCGTTGGTGGAGTCCAGTGCTGCGGTCGCCTCGTCGAGGATGACGACCCGCGGCTGAGCCAGCAGCAGGCGCGCGATCGTCAACCGCTGCCGCTCGCCACCGGAGAGCCGGTAGCCGCGCTCACCCACGACGGTGTCGAGGTCGTCGGGCAGCGACCGGATCAGGTCCTCGAGCCGGGCCCGCCGCAGCGAATCCCACAGTTCGTCCTCGGTCGCCTCGGGACGCGCGAGCAGCAGGTTCTCGCGGATCGAGTCGTGGAAGAGGTGACCGTCCTGGGTGACCATGCCGAGCGTCTCCCGCAACGACTCGGCCGACACATCCCGTACGTCGACATCCGCCAACCGCACCGACCCCGAATCCACGTCGTACAGCCGGGGGATGAGCTGGGCGATCGTCGACTTGCCCGCACCCGAGGAACCGACCAGTGCGACCATCTGACCGGGCTCGGCCCGGAACGTCATGTCGTGCAGGACCTCGACCCCACCGCGGGTGTCGAGCTTCGCGACCTCTTCGAGTGAGGCGAGCGAGACCTTGTCGGCCGACGGATACGCGAAGTGCACGTTGCTGAACTCGACCGAGACCGGGCCCTCGGGGACCTTGCCGGCGTCCGGCTTGTCTTGGATGAGCGGTTTGAGGTCGAGCACCTCGAAGACCCGCTCGAAGCTGACGAGTGCGGTCATCACCTCGAGTCGCGCGCTCGCCAGTGCGGTGAGCGGCGCGTAGAGACGGGTGAGTAGCAGTGCCATCGCGACCACGGCGCCGGCATCGAGCTGGTCGCGCAGCGCGTAGAAGCCGCCCAGTCCGTAGACCACGGCGAGCGCCAGTGCGGACACCAGCGTCAACGAGGTGACGAAGATCCACTGCACCATCGCGGTCCGCACGCCGATGTCGCGCACCCGACGAGCCCGCGACGCGAACTCCGCCGACTCGCGTGCCGGTCGCCCGAACAACTTCACCAGGGTCGCACCAGGCGCCGAGAACCGCTCGGTCATCTGCGTGCTCATGGTGGCGTTGTAGTTGGCCGCCTCGCGCTCGAGTGCGGCCAGCCGGCTGCCGACACGCCGGGCCGGAATCACGAAGATCGGCAGGATCACCAGCGCGAGCAGCGTGATCTGCCACGAGACGCGCAGCATCACGACGAGGGTCAGCGCCAGCATGACCAGATTGCTCACCACGCCGGACAGCGTGTCGCTGAACGCGCGCTGCGCGCCGATGACGTCGTTGTTCAGCCGGGAGACGAGCGCGCCGGTCCGCGTGCGGGTGAAGAAGGCGATCGGCATCTTCTGGATGTGGTCGAAGACCGCAGTCCGGAGATCGAGGATCAGCCCTTCACCGATCCGGGACGACAGCCAGCGGGTGAGCATGCTGATCCCGGCCTCCGCCACCGCGATCACCGCGATCAGCACGGCCAGGCGCAGCACTGTCCCGACGGCCTGGTGATCGACGATGGCGTCGACCACGCGGCCGGCCAGCACCGGCGTCGCGACCGCGAGCACCGCCGCGCCGACGCTGAGCACGAGGAACGAGATCAGCTGCCGCTTGTGCGGGCGCGCGAACGCGAGGATCCGGAGCAGGGTCTCCTTGGAGAACGGGCGTCGGTCGTCTGAGGCGTGCATGGCGTGGTACAGCGAGTTCCACGCGGTCATTTCCATACTCACAGCGGGCTCCACAGCATCGGTCGATCGGGTGAGTCGATGATTCCGTACCTCACCGACAGTTTCCGACCGTATGACCTCAACAAACCTTGAGGTCAATCTCCGATCGAACTGAGTACAGTGTACGAAGAATAGCTTAGACTATCCGGTCCGGGAGAATCACGCACATGAGCCAGGAGTACAGCGGGAGCGGGGATCCGGCGAAGAGCCTGGAACTGCTCTGGCGCCGACGCCCGCAGCCCACCCGCGGCCCGAAGCCGGCCCTGACCGTCGAGGGCATCGTGGAAGCCGCGCTCCGGATCGCCGACGCGGAGGGGATTGCCGCGATGTCGATGCGCCGGGTCGCCGATGAGCTCGGCGCCGGCGCGATGACGCTGTACCGCTACATCCCCGGCAAGGGCGAGCTCCTCGACGTCATGCTCGACACCGTGTACGGCGAGCTATCGAAGCGCGTCGTACCGGGAGACTGGCGCGCCAAGCTCGACGAGGTGGCTCGGGAGAATCGGGAGCTCTACCTGAAGCACCCCTGGATGCTTCAGGTCGCCGTCAGCCGGCCGCCACTCGGTCCGCAGGTCATGGCGAAGTACGAGTACGAGCTGGCCGCGGTCGAGGGGATCGGGTTGACCGATGTCGAGATGGATGCGACGGTCGCGCTGATCAACGGCTATGTGCATGGCGCGGTCCGGGCGGCGGTCGAGGCGCGGCAGGTCATCCAGCACTCGGGGATGACCGACAAGCAGTGGTGGCTGGCGCATGTGCCGCATTTGGACCGGATCGCCGACATCGACAGCTACCCGCTGTCGACGCGGGTCGGAAGTACGGTCGGGGAGGAATTCGACGCGCCGTACGACTCGGATCACGCTTTCGAGTACGGCCTGGCCCGGCTGCTCGACGGGGTCGCGGCGCTCGTGGAAGATCGCTCGTAAATACAGTTGTGAGTGAGTACTCACTCAGTTAATGTCGTTCGGGTGACACCACGAGCTACGCCTTTGCCGCCGGACGAGCGCCGGGCCGCGATCATCGCGGCGGCTTTGCCGTTGCTCGAGGAGCACGGATCGGACGTGAGTACCAAGCAGATCGCCGAGGCGGCGGGGATCGCCGAGGGGACGATCTTCCGCGCGTTCGGCAGCAAAGAGTCGCTGATCGACGCGGCGATGGCCAAGGCCTTCGACAGCAGCGGCCTGCTCGAGGAACTGCTGGCCGTCGACCCGGCGCTGCCGCTGCGGGAGCGGATGATCGCCGCGGTCGAGGTCGGCCAGCGGCGGCTGCGCGGGGTGTTCCGGTTGATGTTCGCGATGCGGATCGCCCGGCCGCCGGACCCGAAGCTGCAGACGCCGATGGACGAGGCACGGCGTAAGCGGCAGTCCGATCTGGTGAACCTTGCCTTCGCCGACCTGCTGCGCCCGGACGCGGACCAGTTGCGCTTCTCGCCCGAGGAGGTCGTGCGCCGGCTGCACATGATCACCTTCTCCGCGACCCACCCAATGATTTCCGGCGGCCAGGTGCTGACCGCCGAGGAGATCGTCGACTTCGCGCTCGACGGTGTCCGCACACCACTCAGGGGATGATCGATGTTAGTTCGACTCTTGCGTACGCACCTGCGTCCGTACGCGGGATACCTGTCCCTGGTGGTCGTCCTGCAACTGGTCGGGACGATCGCCTCCCTCTACCTCCCCAGCTTGAACGCCGACATCATCGACAACGGCGTGGCCAAGGGGGACACCGGTTACATCATGAGCACCGGGGGCTGGATGCTCGGTGTCAGCCTGATCCAGATTCTCTGTACGGTCGTCGCGGTGTACTACGGGGCCAAGACGGCCGCGCTGTTCGGGCGTGACGTCCGGGCCGCGGTGTTCCACCGGGTCGGCGAGTTCTCCGCGCGTGAGGTGAACCAGTTCGGCGCGCCGACACTGATCTCGCGCAGCACGAACGACGTCACCCAGGTGCAGATGCTCGTCGTCACCACCTGCACGATGCTGGTCGCCGCACCGATCACGATGGTCGGCGGTCTGTTCATGGCCATCCGTGAGGAGGCCGGTCTGGCCTGGCTGGTCGCCGTCGCGGTGCCGCTGCTGGCAGCATCGATCGGGCTGATCGCGAGCCGGATGGTGCCGCAGTTCCAGCGCATGCAGAAGTACGTCGACGGTGTGAACCGCGTGCTGCGTGAGCAGATCACTGGTATTCGGGTGGTCCGGGCGTTCGTCCGCGAACCGCACGAGACCAAGCGTTTTGCCTCGGCCAATGCGGATCTGACCGACTCCGCGACGCGGGCCGGCCGGCTGATGGCCCTGGTCTTCCCGGTCGTGATGCTGATCCTGAACGTGTCGAGTATCGCGGTGCTCTGGTTCGGCGCCTCCCGCGTGGAGAGCGGCGCGATGGAGGTCGGCGAACTGACGGCCTTCCTGAGCTACCTGATCCAGATCCTGTTCTCGGTGATGATGGCGACCTTCGTGATGATCATGGTGCCGCGGGCCTCGGTCTGTGCGGACCGGATCTCCGAGGTGCTGCAGACCGATTCGTCGGTGCGTCCGCCGGCCACGCCGATCAAGTCGTTCACCGGACGCGGTCAGCTGAGTCTCGAGCACGCCTCGTTCAAGTTCCCGGGCGCGGCCGAGCCGGTACTGCGTGACATCAGTTTCGTGGCATCGCCGGGGCAGACGACCGCGATCATCGGGAGCACCGGCGCCGGTAAGACGACGCTGCTCTCGCTGGTACCGCGGTTGATGGATGCCACCGAAGGCCGGGTGCTGGTCGACGGGATCGACGTACGGGAGATCGAGCCGGAGGCGCTCTGGGAGCGCATCGGGTTGGTGCCGCAGCGTCCGTACTTGTTCTCCGGGACGGTCGCGAGCAACCTGCGGTACGGCAATCCGGAGGCGACCGACGAAGAGTTGTGGGCTGCGCTGGAGATTGCCCAGGGCAAGGGCTTCGTCGAGGCGATGCCGGCGGGACTGGAGTCGCCGATCGCCCAAGGCGGTACGAACGTGTCCGGTGGTCAGCGGCAGCGGCTGGCGATCGCGCGGGCGCTCGTTCGTAAACCCGAGATCTATCTGTTCGACGACTCGTTCTCGGCACTCGACCTGGCCACCGATGCCCGCCTGCGGGCGGCACTGCGGCCGGAGACCCGGGAGGCGTGTGTGGTGATCGTGGCGCAACGCGTCTCCACGATCGTCGACGCCGACCAGATCATCGTGATCGAGGACGGCGCGATCGTCGGCAAGGGCCGGCATGACGAGCTGCTCGACACCTGTCCGACGTACGTCGAGATCGTCGAGTCCCAGCGTTCTGCGGAGGAGGCAGCATGAGCGAGGAAGCGGCTGTCCCTGAGGGGAAGCAGACTGTGAAGGCGACCGATCGGCCGAATACCGGCCGGGCGTTCGGGCCTCCGGGAGGTATCCCGGGGGACAAGTCGATGAACTTCGGTCCGTCGGCCAAGCGGCTGCTGAAGCGGCTGCGCCCACACCGCCTGAAGGTGTCCGGCGTCGTCGTACTGGCGATCTTCAGCGTCGGCCTGGCGGTGCTGGGGCCGAAGATCCTCGGTCGCGCGACTGACATCATCTTCGCCGGTTTCATCGGCAAGAGGTTCCCGAGTGGAATGACCAAAGAGCAGGTCATCGAGCAGACCCGTGCCTCCGGCAACGGCCGGCTCGCCGACCTGCTGCAAGGTGTCGACCTGATCCCGGGGATGGGGATCGACTTCGATGCCCTGCGCAACGTTTTGATGCTGGTGCTGGCGCTCTACATCGGTGCGTTCTTCCTGTCCTGGATGCAGGGCTACATCCTGAACGGCGTCGTCCAGCGGACCGTGTTCGACCTGCGGTCCGAGGTCGAGGACAAGCTGAACCGGCTACCGCTGAGCTACTTCGACGGTGCGCCGCGCGGTGAGCTGCTGAGCCGGGTCACCAACGACATCGACAACATTTCGACCAGTCTCCAGCAGACGCTGAGCCAGCTGCTCACCTCGCTGCTGACGGTGATCGGCGTACTGACCATGATGTTCGTGGTCTCGCCGTTGCTGGCGCTGATCGCGCTGGTGTCGATCCCGATCTCGATGATCGTCACCGCGGTGATCGCGAAGCGGTCGCAGGCGAAGTTCGTCGCCCAGTGGCGGCACACCGGCGCGCTGAACGGCCAGATCGAGGAGGCGTTCACCGGGCACGAGCTGGTGAAGGTCTTCGGCCGGCAGAAGGAGATCGAGGCGTCGTTCAAGGTGAAGAACGACGAGCTGTACCAGGCCGCGTTCGGGGCGCAGTTCATCTCCGGTCTGATCATGCCGCTGATGATGTTCGTCGGGAACCTGAACTACGTGGTGATCGCGGTCGTCGGTGGTCTTCGGGTTGCGTCCGGCCAGCTGTCGCTGGGTGACGTGCAGGCGTTCATCCAGTACTCACGCCAGTTCACCCAGCCGCTGACTCAGGTCGCCTCGATGGCGAACCTGCTGCAGTCGGGCGTCGCTTCGGCCGAGCGCGTCTTCGAGGTCCTCGACGCCGAGGAGCAGGTGCCGGAGGACGCAACCCCGGAGACCGTCACACAGGCCCGCGGCAGGGTCGAGTTCGAGCACGTCTCGTTCTCCTACAACCCCGAGTCACCGCTGATCACCGACCTGAGCCTCGTCGCCGAACCCGGCATGACAGTCGCAATCGTCGGCCCCACCGGCGCCGGCAAGACCACCCTGGTCAACCTGATCATGCGCTTCTACGAGCTGAACGGCGGCCGCATCACCCTCGACGGTGTCGACATCACCGAGCTGACCCGCCACGACCTCCGCTCGCGCATCGGCATGGTCCTCCAAGACACCTGGCTCTTCGGCGGCACCATCCGCGACAACATCCTCTACGGCAACCTCAACGCCACCGAGGACGACATGCTCGCGGCCGCCAAAGCGACGTACGTCGACCGTTTCGTCCACAGCCTCCCCGACGGCTACGCCACGGTGATCGACGAGGAAGGCAGCAACGTCAGCGCCGGCGAGAAGCAGTTGCTCACCATCGCTCGCGCCTTCCTGGCCGACCCCCAACTGCTGATCCTCGACGAAGCCACCAGCTCGGTCGACACCCGCACCGAAGTCCTGGTCCAAAGGGCCATGGCCGCCCTCCGCTCCGACCGAACCAGCTTCGTCATCGCCCACCGCCTCTCCACCATCCGCGACGCCAACCTGATCCTGGTCATGGAGAACGGAGCCATCGTCGAACAAGGCAACCACCGAGAACTCCTAGCCATCGACGGCGCCTACGCCCGCCTCTACAACGCCCAGTTCAGCGGCGCCGTAGCCGACATAGACGCCGCCCCCGTCCCCGCAGGCCCAGCAGGAGCCCTCCGCAGCTGAGGACCGACGCGCTCTCGCCGTTCATGACCAACCGGAGTCATGAACGGCGCGACGCGTCCGGCCCGTGCAAGAACTAGCTCATGGCTTGGTACGCCGCTGCATTCGCGTGGTGAGTGATCCATTCGCGGAAGGCGGCGGGGGCGGAGAACATGGGCATGTGGTCGGCGTGGGGGAGGACCGACAGGGTGGCGGTGGGGGCCTGGGCGGCTAGGCGGTGGGCCCAGAGTTGGGTGCCTTGGAAGTCGTGTTTGCCGACTAGGACGTGGATCGGGGGTTGTAGTTCGGCGAAGCGGGTTTTGATGGGTGGGTCCAGTTCTTGGTTGTGGGCTACCGGCATGGTCAGGATGCGCGCGTTCGCGACGGCCAGGGCGGTGAGTAGGCGGCGGTCGGGTTCGGTGACTTGGGGGCACCAGCCGTCGATGTCGTGGGCGGCTGCGGCGGGGATGCCTTCGGTTTCGAGGAGGTCGGCGATCTCGGCGAAGTGGGTTCGCATGATGACGCGGGCGGCCTCCTCCTCGGGCGTCGGGTCGGGGAACTCACCGAACGACGGCGCTAGCGCGCACACCCGTTCCACGCGTTCGGGGTGTCGGTGTGCGAACGCGAGGGCGCGACGACCGCCGTCCGACGAACCGATCAGGACGGCGCGGTCGATCTCGCCGGCATCCAGTACGGCGAGCAGGTCCGCGATCTCGTCGTACGGGCCGCACGACACGGATGACAGGCCGTTGTCGCGGTAGTCCCAGGTGGTCACGCGGGCGAACTTGGCCAGCCACGGGACGGTCGAATCCCACATCCGCGTGTCGGCCAGGCCGCCGTTCAGGAGGACGACGTCGGGGCCGCCATCGCCGTGCTGTTCGCAGTAGAGGTAGCCCTCAGAGACCTCGACGTAATGTCCGCGCATGCCCCGCAGTGTGGACGCCCACGGGGCAGGCGCGCATCGGGAAGATTCCCTAGATGCCGCGGGCCAGACGCCGTACGGCGAGTTCGGCCAGCAGGGCTGCGGCGTCGGGGAGGACGGAGTCGTCGAAGTCGGCCAAGGGGGAGTGGTTGTCGGCCGCCTTGTCGGGTTCGGCGGAGCGGCAGGCACTGAGGTTGACGTAGACGCCGGGGACCTCGTTGAGGACGTAGGAGAAGTCCTCGGCGCCGCAGCGCGGGTGGGCGCGTTCGCGGAAGCGGTCGGCGCCGAAGAGGTCGATGATGGTGTCGCGGGCGAAGGCGAATTCGTCGGGGTTGTTGACGGTGACGGGGTAGCCGATCAGGTACTCGACCTCCGCGACCAGCCCGTGCGCGGCCGCCATCGACTCGACCAGCTGCGTCGACGTCTGCTGAATCTTGGCCCGGGTCTCCTCCGAGAACGTCCGCACGGTCGCGTCGAAGAACGCGTCGTCCGGAATGATGTTCTCCTTCGTACCGCCCGCGATCCGCCCGACGGTCAGCACCACCGGATCGAACACATCGAACTGCCGCGTGATCATCGTCTGCAGCGCGGTCACCATCTCGCAGGCCACCGGAATCGGGTCCTTGCCGCGGAACGGCGTCGACCCATGCGTCCCCGCGCCGACGACACGCACGTGGAGCTGATCGGCCGCGGCCATGAACGAACCGGGCCGGCTGCTCCACATCCCCAGCGGCTGCACCGCGGAACCGACGTGCAGGCCGTAGGCGGCATCCGCCCGCCGACCCGCGGCGTCGAGGACGCCCTCGCGGATCATGATCGGCGCGCCGCCGCTGGTCTCCTCGCCGGGCTGGAACATGAAGACCACGTCACCGGTCAGCTCAGCCTGCATCGCCGACAGGACCTTCGCGGCGCCGACCAGGCCGGCCACATGCAGGTCGTGGCCGCAGGCGTGCATCATGCCTGGGTGCTGCGACACATACGGTACGTCGACGCGTTCGGTGACCGGCAATGCGTCCATGTCGCCGCGGAGCAGGACGACTGGTCCGGGACCGCCGCCTCCTCGCAGTACGGCGGTGACCGAGGACAGCTCCTTGCCGAGCGTAATCTCGAGCGGCAGACCGGCGAGCGCGTCGAGGATGAGCTGCTGACTCTTCGGCAAATCGAGGTCGTACTCCGGCACCTGGTGCAGGGCGCGGCGCAGGGCGATGATCTCGTCGCCGAAACTCCGGGCGAGATCCTGAGTGGCCGTCACGACTTCGGGCCGAGGTTGAGGGCGGTCATCACCCGCTGGGCGCTGCTGCCCAGCTCCAGCAGCTCGACCAGGTCCAGCCAGCGCTCGGGGTCCTGCACCTGCCGCGGGATCGAGAAGTTCGCGACGGTCACCGGCGCGTCCTTGGCGACCGCGACCACCTTCGGCGCGACATCGAGGTAGTCGGCCGCGTCCAGGATCTTCCGCTTCACCGACGCCGACATCGGCGTACTGGGGTCGGCAGCGGCCGCGCGGATACTGTCCAGATCCCCGTACGCCGTGATCAGCGACGCGGCCGTCTTCTCGCCCACCCCCTTGACGCCGGGCAGCCCATCGGAGGCGTCACCGCGCAGAGTCGCGAAGTCGGCGTACCGGTTCGCGGGGATCTCGTACTTCGCGAGCAGCGCCTTCTCGTCGTACACCTCGGCCCGCCCGACCCCCTTGGCCGCGGTGTAGACGACCCGCACGCCACGGCTGTCGTCGATCAGCTGGAACAGGTCCCGGTCACCGGTCACCACATCGACCGGCATCTGCGCCTGGTGCGACAGCGTTCCGATCACGTCATCGGCCTCATGGTCGGCCGCGCCGACGATCGCGATCCCGAGCGCGTCCAGGCAGGCGCGGATGTACGGCACCTGCACCTCCAGGCGGTCCGGAACGTCCTCGACCTGATCACCCTTCGGCGACACGTACTCCACCCGCTGCGCCTTGTACGACGGAATCAGGGCGACCCGCCACGACGGCCGCCAGTTGTCGTCCCAGCAGGCGACCAGATGGGTCGGACGGTGGTTCTCGACCAGGCGGGCGATGAAGTCCAGCAGCCCGCGGATCGCGTTCGTCGGCGTACCGTCGGCGGCCTTCATCGTGTCCGGCACGCCGAAGAACGCGCGGAAGTACAACGAGGCGGTGTCGAGCAGCATCAGCCGCTGTCCTGTCCCAGGATCCATCTCAGCCATGAGGGGATGCTTTCATGCCGGGGTCTCGCGGCAGTAGGGTCTCCAGGATGGAGGACCTGGACCGCAAGATCGTCGGCCTGCTCGCATCCGACGGCAGGATGAGTTTCACCGACCTGGGCAAGGCCACCGGCCTGTCCACCTCTGCGGTGCACCAGCGGGTGAAGCGCCTCGAGCAGCGCGGCATCATCCAGGGGTACGCCGCCCTGATCGACCACACTGCCCTCGACCTGCCGCTCAGCGCCCTGATCGCGATCCGCCCGATCGACCCCTCCCAGCCCGACGACTCACCCGAACGCCTCCGCGACGTCCGCGAGATCGAGTCCTGCTACTCGGTCGCCGGCGACTCCAGCTACGTCCTGATCGTCCGCGTAGCCTCACCCGCGGCCCTCGAGAACCTCCTCGCCGTCATCCGGGCCCGCGCCAACGTCTCCACCACCACAACCATCGTCCTCAGCACCCCATACGAACGCCGCCCCCCAGCGCTCTAACGATCCCGCGCGGACCGGTCGCCGAGATCGTCGACCCATTCGTCGGCGCTCCGGTGGTCGGGGAGCGGAACGCCGGCCTCGGACCGCCAGAGCGCATCCGCGAGGACCGTGCGCAGGTGCCACGCCATGATGACGGGGTGGACGGGCGCGTGCGGTGGGGGCGGCGGGGGTGGGGAGGTGACGTAGGGTCTGGGGATGCGTCGGGTGCTTTTGAGTGATTTGTTCAGCACGTTGATTCCGGGTGGGGATGCCGAGCGGGGGGTGCTGAATGAGGCGATGGCTCGGGTGCTGGGGGTGGATGCGGCTCGGTTTGTTCGGGAGTTCGATGCGGCTGCTTATGAGCGGTTTACCGGCGTGTACGGCGACCTGGAGACGACCGTTCGGTTGATTGCTGAGCGGGCCGGTGGGGATCCCAGTGACGAGCAGGTGCTGGAGGCAACTAATCTTCGGCGCGGGCTTACTCGGCGGCTGATGCAGGGGCCGCCGGCGGCGACTCTTGGGACGCTGGCGAAGTTGCGTGCTGAGGGGTGGCGGATCGGGTTGGTCAGCAACATCACCACGGAGACTCAGCTGCAGTGGGGCGACAGCCCGCTCGCGCCGTACTTCGACACGACGGCCTTCTCGTCTGAGCTTGGTGCGGCCAAGCCCGAGCCGGCCATTTACCTCGCCGCGTGTATGGCGCTCGGTGTTGCGCCCTCCGAATGCGTTTACGTCGGCGATGGGCGGGACAACGAGTTGTCGGCTGCGGCGGCGCTCGGTATGCATACGATCCGCACGCTGGAGCACTCCAACAGCCACCCGGCTTGGCCTGGTGAAACCATCAACACGTTTGCCGAGCTACCTGCTCTCATCGTGGCGTGAGGCGGCTCGCCGTCGGTGCCAGGTGAGGAGGGCTATGAAGAGCAGCAGGGCCGCGAGGGAGCCTGCGCCGGCTGCCAGGCCGAGGCGGGTACCGGGTGGGCGGTAGGTGCAGGCGATCTCGGAGGCGCGTGGTCCTACGGCGACGGTCAGGAGACCGGCGTGGTTGATCGGGGTGGTTGGTCTGCCGTCGACGCTGCAGCGCCAGCCCTTGATGCTGATGACGGCGACGGTGACTGTTGCAGCGCGGCCCGGTAGGCGCTGGATGCGGATGTTGTGGCCGCCGACGTCTACGACTCCCGGCGCGGATTCCGTGAGGTCGCGTACGGCGGCGGTCAGGCGAGCACGGTCTAGGCAGGCCAGGGCGCCGCTGGGAATGGTGGTCCGCTGGTGCGCCTTGATGTCGACGCGGACGTTGCCGCTGGTGTCGGCTGTGCCGACCCTGGTCACGGGAGCGCCGCTGTAGATACCAGGGCGCCGGTCGCGCAGGGTCGGTTTCCAGGTCCCGTCGATCAAGAGGTCGACGTACTGGGGCGCGGTGAGGTAGACCTCGGCACCAGGCTGGCACGAGGCGACGAGACTCGCAGTGGCGCCAGGTTCGATCTTCAGCGGGGACACCGGAGGCACGGTGTAGACGTCGGCTCCGAGAGCGGTTTCCTGAACGCCGTACGGACCGGGATCAGACGACTTCCACGGGGAAGCAGGGCGGATCGTGACCAGCGGCGCCACCGCGTCCTGCGTTACCAGCTTCGGACCGCGGAGCACACGGCCGCGGATCGCGAAGACGGCGTCGACGACGGGGTTCTCAGGATCATAGAGAGCGCGTCCGTACGACGTGTAACCGAATCCCAGCGCGATCAACGCGCGCGTGGTCGTGTGAGGGATGGTGCTCGAGTAGTACTGCGATCCCTGCCCACCCACCAGCATCGGATCGTTGAACGTCAGCGACTGCCCCGGCGATGTCCGATGCCGCGGCCAGTCATCCATCGACTGCACTAGCGACCGCACCTGCTCGTGATCAGCACCCCAGAACGCCGCATTCGACAGCCGCGGGTACCGAGCGGCATCGATGGCCACCGACGACGCCGTCACCTCCGCCAGCACAGCGGCGATCAGAACCGCGACCGCACCCCACCGCAACCGTCCAGGTGAGCGACTGAACCACCAAGCCACCACCGCGACACCGATCAACACCGGTACGACGACGCGCGTGGTCGGCGTGATGTGCCCGACGTCTCGCGTCCACACGTAAAGCCCGAGAACGAGCACCGGGGGAGTGAGAGAGATCACGAGAGAGCGCGATCTCGTGATCTCACTCGCGGACATCCAGCCGAGGATCACGAGCATCCCCGCGATCACGAAGGCCTGCCGGTACGAACTGCCTTGGGGCGTATCGAACCCGTGCCAAGCCCGATGCGTGAACGTCACCTGCATGCTGACCACGGTCAGCACAACCGTCAGCGTCCAGACCAGCCGCTGTCGTACCGCGATCGCCCGGTTGAACGGGAAGCTCAACGCGAGCAGCAGCATCACAGTACCCACGGCGAAGCTCGGGCTAGTGCCGACACCCTCAGTGCCGGCCAGCAGCCGCGACAGGAACTCCCGCATCCCGGCCCGCTGGAACTCCTGCGGCGGACTCGGCGTCGCAGCCTGCACCAGAGCGAACGTCGGCACCAGCAACGGCGCCGCCAGACCGATGCCCAAGGCAACCGCTACGACACATCGCACGCCGCCGGTCAGCCGATCCCGCCAGGTCGATGAGGTCGTCAGGAGACGTGCCAGGGTGACGATCCCGGCCCCGATCGTTGCCATGTACACCGTGTAGAAATGCGAGGTCCACAGCAGCGCGACGACGATCGGCGTGACCACCATCGCGACGATCGACCGCTTCTGCAGGATCCACTCGCACAGCAGACACAACACCGGGAACGCGACCATCCCACTCAGCCAGATGGTCATGTACGCCGCATCGTCGATCGACCACGAACAGGCGCCGTACGACGTCCCGGCCGTCACCGCGATCCAGACCGGCCCGCTCGGCCGGATCATCCGCAAGTACGCCGTCATCGCGCCGGCCCCGATGCCGATCGCGGCCGTGGCGATCAGGAACAGGGCGAGGTCGATCCGGTCGCGCGGCAGGACGAACGCGATCCAGGAGAGCGTGGAACCGACGTACGCCATGAAGTCGCCGATGAACGGTACGCCGAAACCGCTCTGCCAGTTGAACACCAGATCGCCCGCGGCCTGGCCGGTGACGACGTCGCGCAGGTGCGCGGCCATCGGGATGAACTGCTGACCGAGGTCGTTGGTACTGCGGGTCCGATCGCCGAACGGGTAAGTTCCGCGGATGATCCCGCTGAGGACGAACGTGGCGGAGGCCGCAGCACCCGCAACCATGGCTGGCCAGTAGCGCCGGGCCCGCATCCTCAAAGATCCCCCTCGATCGCCTTGTGCCAGACAAATGCAATGGAGGCACCGAGAGGTTGCAGGAGCCACGGAAGTGATCGCAGCCGCTCGGTTGAGCCTGCCGCCGGGTGCCCGGGAGATCGCTCTCCGTGACGTTTCCAGGATGCTTGTCAGGACCAGAGACGGTCGACTAGCGTGGTTATTAAAGCCGGTTAGATAATTGGTTGGGGTCGATGGAGACTGCTCCTGGGGCCGCTCATGCCGAGCGGTCCGCGAACCAGGTCGCCTGCCTGCGATGGCTGGCCGAGGCCGGGGTCGCGCAGACGGTCGGCGTGATCGCCGCCGAGACGGGGTTGTCCCGTCCGACGGTGCACGCCGTACTCGACGATCTCGTCGAAGCCGGACTCGTCGAGCCCAGCAACGCCGCGTCCGCCGGACCCGGACGACCAGCGAGATCGTTCCGGTTCGTCCGCGAAGCCGGTCTCGTCGCCGGCGTCGACATCGGGCCGCGAGGCGTGCGGGCGGTGCTCTGCGACCTTGCGGGGGACAGGCTCGGGTACGCCGAGCTCGCTCGCAACAAAAGCACTGTCGACGTCGTACGGAACGCGGTCGAGGCCGCGGCCAAAGAGTCCGGGACCGATCTCGACCGGCTGCGCGCCGTCGGAGTCGCACTGCCCGGTGTCGTTGAGGAGAGCGGTCGCCTGCGAGCCAGCCTCGTGCTGCCAGAGGTGGTCGGTGAGCCGATCGCAGCAACCGTCGCGACCGAGCTCGACTGCCTGGTCACCGTCGACAACGACATCAAACTCGCGGCCCTGGCCGAGCAGCGCGGTGGCGCCGGCCGCGGGCACTCCGACGTTCTCTATCTGCAAGTCGGCAACCGGCTCTCGCTGTCGATCGTCCTCGACGAGGAGATCCGGCAAGGAAGCCATCGCCTGGCCGGCGAGCTCGGCGCCCAGCGCGGCATGCGCTGGACCCGCAACGCGCAACGCGGCCAACTCGTCTGGACGTCACACCCGACCGGAGAGGCCGTGCTGCAGGCAGCCGCCACCGGTGATGCCGACGCCAAGGCCGAGATCAAGGATTTCTGCGGGCAGATCGCCGGCCGGATCGCGACGGTACTGCTGGTCGTCGACCCCGATGTCGTCGTCGTGCGCTGCGGCGGCGCCGCCGAGAGTACGGCGCTACTCCGCCCGCTGGAAGCAGCTGTCGCGAAGGAACTCGTCGTTCCGGAGCGATCGCCGTTCGTCGCCGCTGCCTTGGGCCGTGAGGCAGCGGTGCTGGGGGCAGCCGGTCACGCGTTCGACCGGTTCGGCCCCGCCATCTACGGCGTCCGGAACTATCCGAGTCCCTGGCACAAGCTCACGCATGACGAAGAGAGGAACTACCAGTGAAACTGGGAGTCAGTTCGTACAGCTTCAGCAAGCTCATGGCCCGCGGCGAGATGGACCTGGTCGGGGTCGTGGACTGGGTGGCGGCCTCCCCGGCCGAGCACCTGGAGATCGCCGCCCTCGGCGATGACCTGCTGACCGACGACAAGCTGGTCGAGACCGTGGTGAAGGCCGCGGGCGACCGCGGTGTCCCGATCCTGAACTACCTGATCGGCGCCGACTTCCGCGAAGGCGACAGCAGCGAGATCGACCGCGTCCGCCGGCACGTGGACGTCGGGCACCGGCTCGGCGCGCGGCTGTTCCGTCACGACGTCCTGCCGTGGGGTTGGCGCGAGGCGAACCAGGCCGAGTTCGAAAAGGTCTTCCCGCAGCTGGTCGAGGGCGCCCAGGTCATCGCCGACCACGCAGCCGAACTCGGCATCACCACCACGGTCGAGAACCACGGCATGTCCATGAACGGACACGAGCGGATCGCCCGCCTGGTGCACGCTGTTGGCCGCCCGAACTTCCGCGTCACCCTCGACCTCGGCAACGGCCTCTGCGTCGGCGAGGTCCCCGGCCGGACCGTGTCCGGTCTCCTCGATGTCGCGGCCGCCGCGCACGTCAAGGACTTCCACATCCGCCGCTCGATCCCCAGCGACGGCTGGCTGAAGACCCTGGCCGGCGACTACCTGCTCGGCACCATCCCGGGCCACGGCGACCTCGACCTGCGCGCCCTGCTCGCACTCGTCGCCACCAAGCCCGACCTGCCCGTCACCCTCGAGTTCGAAGGACTCGAAGCGGCTCCCGGCGCGGTCGAGCTCGGCCTCAAGAACGTCCTCGCACTGGCCGAAGGAGCCTCCTGACCATGACCACCAAGATTGCCGTGATCGGCCTGGGCACGATCGCCCAGGAACACGTGAAGGCCTACCAGAAGAACCCCGGCGCCGAGGTGGTCGCGCTCTGCGACATCGACATCGAGCGGGTCAAGCAGCGCGCCGAACAGTTCGGCGTACCGCGCGCGACCGGCAACGTCGACGAGATCCTCGCGGACTCCGAGATCGATGCCGTCAGCATCTGTGTCCCGAACAACCTGCACGCCCAGATCGCCGAGGCCGCTCTGCGCGCCGGCAAGGACGTGCTCGTCGAGAAGCCGATGAGCGTGTCCGTCGCCGAGGCCGAGTCGTTGGTCAAGGCAACCACCGAGACCGGCCAGGCCCTCCAGATCGGCTATGTACGGCGGTATGCGCCGAACGCCCTGGTCGCGAAGCGGTTCCTGGACGAGGACGAGTTCGGCAAGATCTATGCCGCCCGTACGACGATCCTGCGCACCGCCGGTAATCCCGGCGGCTGGTTCGGCGACAAGGACGTGGCCGGCGGCGGACCGCTGATCGACCTCGGCGTACACGTCGTAGACCTCTGTTGGTACCTCATGGGTCAGCCGGCCGCAGTCGCCGTGTCGGGCGCGACCTTCGACCCGATCGGTGCCCGGGACAACATTCAGAACCTGTCGCGCTACCGCGCGGCCTCGGCCACCCGCGTCAACAACGTCGAGGACTACGCCACCGCGCAGATCCGGTTCGACGGTGGCGCCGTACTGAACGTCGACGTCTCCTACTCGCTGCACACCCGCAACGAGACCGCCGTGCAGTTGTTCGGCGAGAAGGGCGGTGTGGAGATCGAGCCGGCCCTGCACATGGTCACCGAACGCCACGACACCCTGCTGCACATCGAGCCGCAGATCGACTCCCTCGGCTTCGACTTCACCGTCGGGTTCGCGAACCAGATCGAGAACTTCCTGCGCATCTGCCGCCGCGAGATCCCCGCCGACGCCCCCGCCGAACACGGCCTCGAAATGGCGCGCATGCTGACCGCCATCTACGAGTCGGCGGCTACGGGATCAGAGGTGAAGATCATCCACTGACGAAGAGAACGCCTTCGGTGCCACCCCCTGCATTGATGGCACCGAAGGCGAGTCAGATCAGCGGGAGGAGCTTCTGGGCTTCGGCTGCTTCGCGGGAGGCGGCGGCGCGGGACTCGGCTTCGGCGAGGGAGTTGCCGGCGTGCTGGTTCCACCAGGCCTGGCCCTCGGCGGGGAGGGTGTCGATCGGGTCGTAGTACTCGTAGGTGCGGTTCAGCGCTTCCGGGTCCTGCTGCTCGATACCGGTGCGGTAGTTCTTCTTCCAGTACGAGATGCCGCGGACCTCGTCGTACTCCGACAGTTGGTGCACCCAGCGCTTGCCGACGTACGGGACGTCGCAGACGATGCGCGGGGTGGCGAAGCCGGGGAGGTAGCCGAGGATGCCGTGCTGCAGGTGCTGGGCTTCCTTGACCGAGACGCGCCAGTGCTCGGAGAACGGGATCATGTCGCACATGTAGAAGTAGTACGGCGTGATGGTCGCTCCGTCGAGCAGTGCGAAGCAGAGGTCCAGCAGCTCGGGGATCGAGTCGTTCACGCCGCGCATCAGGACGCCCTGGTTGCGGACGTCGCGCAGGCCGGCCTCGAACATCGCCTTGGTTGCCTCGGCCACCAATGGGGTGACGGACTGGGCTGCGTTCACGTGGGTGTGCATCGCGATCATCACGCCACGCTCGCGGCCCAGCGTCGCGACCCGCTCGACGCCGGCCCGGACGTCATCGGACAGCCAGTGCTGCGGCATGCCCATCAGCGCCTTGGTGGCCAAGCGGATGTCGCGGATGTTCTCGATGTCGAGCAGGCTGGTCAGGAAGGACTCGAGCCGCGGCCAAGGCATGTTCGCCACGTCGCCGCCGGAGACGACGACGTCACGCACACCCGGCGTACGGCGCAGGTAGTCGAGCATGTCCTCGACCCGCTGACCCGGCTTGGTGACGAACTTCAGCTTGTCGATGACCGGGGTCGAATTCCCGACCAGGTCCATCCGAGTGCAGTGACCGCAGTACTGCGGACACGTCGGCAGCAGCTCGGCAAGGACCTTGGTCGGGTATCGGTGGGTCAACCCCTCCGTGGCCCACATCTCGTGCTCGTGCAGCGAGTCGCGCGTCGCATGCGGGTGCGACGGCCAGTCGCTGCGGCGGTCCGTGAAGACCGGCAGCATGTAGCGGCGCACCGGGTCGGCGTAGAACGCCTCGGTGTAGTCGGCCGCGCCGTTCGGAACGATCGTGTTCAGCATCTGCGGCGGGAGCAACATCGACATCGTCGCGCGCTCGGCCTGGTCCCGGGTGAGGTCCTCGTAGAACCGCTCGTCGACCAGGTCGCCCATCACGTCGCGCAGCTGCTTGACGTTCTTCACGCAGTGCGAACGCTGCCACTGCACCGAGCGCCACTCCTCGGCCGTGACGGCCTTCCAGCCGGGCAGCCGGGTCCAGTCCGGCTCCACGAGCTCGGCCCGCCGATAGGCGTAGGGCTGGCCCGCAGCACCGTCGGGGTCGATCAGGTCAGCCGGGCTGATCAGGTCGGTCACGAGTCCTCCGGGGGTTTCCGCGCGATGTGGTCAGATGTGAGGATAGCGATAGAACTTCCCCTAGAAGCAACAGTACGCCGTAAGAATTCTCGTCACACTGATCTTTCAGTAGTATTTTGCCCGACCGTTCAGAGGAGGACAGGTGCCGTCGAGCCCGGTAGGACTACACCGCGTGATCACCCCGTACGGCGTGTTGCCGCAAGCCGCCGAGCGGTTGGATGCGCGCGCCGAGATCTGGCCGGACGAGGTCCGGATCGCGATCGAGCGGCTGAACCTGGACGCAGCGTCGTACCGGCAGCTGTCCGGGGCTCATGACGGCGATGGTGATGCCATCCGCCGCGCGGTGCTCGAGATCGTCGAGGCTCGCGGCAAGATGCAGAACCCGGTGACCGGCTCGGGCGGGATGCTGGTCGGTGTCGTGGACGAGGTCGGACCAGAGTCGCCGCTGGGGCTCGCGGTGGGTGATCGGGTCGCTACTCTCGTGTCGCTGACGCTGACTCCGCTGGCAATCACCGACGGGCTAGAAGGCTGGGATGGGCAAGGGGAGCAGGTTCCGGCGGCCGGGCACGCGATTCTTTTCGCCCGCTCGATCGTCGCGAAGTTGCCGGATGACCTGCGGCCGGAGTTGTCGCTGGCGGTGATGGATGTGTGTGGAGCGCCGGCGCTGACCGCGCGCGTGGTCCGCTCGTATGTCGACAAAGGCACTAAGCCTGTCGTGTCAGTAATTGGCGGCGCAGGTAAATCCGGCTCGCTGTCGCTGGCGGCTGCTCGTGACGCCGGTGCTGCTCGGACGATCGGGATCGTGCCGGTTCAGCACGAGGCCGACACGTTGAACGCGGCTGGTCTGGCTGATGTCGTCGCCCTCGCCGATGCGCGGGATCCGGTCGCTTTGAACGCGGTGGTCGAGGCAGCCGGGGGACCGGCTGACATCACGGTCGTGTGCGTCGATGTCCCCGGGTGCGAGCATGGCGCCGTACTGTCGACGGCTGCGGGCGGGACGGTCATCTTCTTCTCGATGGCGACGTCGTTCTCGGCTGCTGCGCTGGGTGCGGAGGGGTTGGCGGCGGACGTGACGATGCTCGTGGGGAACGGGTATGTGCCCGGTCACGCGGACTACGCCTTGCAGTTGTTGCGGAACGAGCCGGGTGTCCGCGGTCTGTTCGAGAGCAGGCTGGACGAGGATTAGCCCGTGCGCACACTTCTGACGAACGGTTCCGTCTACTCGCCCGCCGACCCGCATGCCACCGCTATCGCCTTCGACGACGGGGTGGTGACGTGGCTCGGCGACGACACCGGAGCCACCTCGTACGCCAACGGTGCCGACGAGGTGATCGACCTCAACGGCAAGCTCGTCACCCCCGCCTTCGTCGACGCCCATGTCCACACGGTCGGCACCGGCTTCCTCCTCAACGGCCTCGACCTGACCGGCGCCCGGACCTTGACCGAAGCGCTCGACCGGCTGGCGGCTCACGCGGCTGACCTGCCGGCGGGCGCAGTCATCGAGGGTTCGAACTGGGACGAGACCCGCTGGCCCGAGCACCGCCCGCCGACCGCCGCCGAGCTCGACCGCGCTGCGGGTGGTCGCCCGGTGTACCTGTCGCGGGTGGACGGTCACTCGGGTGTGGTGTCGTCCGCGCTGGTCGCGGCGGTCCCGGGGCTTGCGAGCCGTGAGGGGTACGACGAGAGCGGGCGCGTCGAGCGAGCCGCGAACCACGCCGTACGGGATGCGTTGTCTGAAAGTGTCACCACTGAGCAAGACGTACTGAAGGATGCTCGTACTGCCGTCCAGGCAATGGCTTCACAAGGCATTGGAGCCTTCCATGAGATGGCGGCTCCCCACATCGGGCCGCGGTGGGAGCTTCCGCTCGTGCGACAGGCGGCCGACGAGATCGGCTTGCACTCCACTTTGTACTGGGGTGAGCCCGGCGTGTTCGAGGTGCTTGACGAGTACGGCGTCGTTGGGCTGGCCGGGGACTTGAACGCTGACGGCGCACTCGGGTCGCGGACTGCGGCTCTGCGCGAGGCGTATGCGGACCAGACCGACCACCGTGGGCACGCCTACCTGACGCCTGAGCAGATCGCCGAGCACGTCATCGCGTGCACCGAGCGGGAGATCCAGGCCGGGTTCCACTGCATCGGCGACCAGGCTCTCGACAACATCGCGCGCGGGTTCGAGCTCGCCGCCGAGAAGGTCGGTGCGCAGGCGCTCGTCGCCGTACGGCATCGGCTCGAGCACGTCGAGATGCCGAGCCCGGAGGCGATCGCGACCTTCGCCCGGTACGGCGTCGCTGCGAGCGTGCAGCCGATGTTCGACGGACTGTGGGGCGGCCCGGACGACATGTACGCCGAGCGTGTCGGCGACCGCTGGCAGGGGATGAACCCGTTCGCGTCGCTGGCCCGGGCTGGCGTCGTACTGGCGTTCGGTTCGGACTCGCCGGTGACGGAGCTCGGCCCGTGGGACGCCGTACGGGCGGCAGCGTTCCACCACAACCCGGACGAGCGCATCACCGTGCGAGCCGCGTTCCAGGCGCATACCCGGGGCGGCTGGCGGGCGGCGGGTATCGACGATGCGGGGGTGCTCGCGCCGAATATGCCGGCGACGTACGCGATCTGGCAGAGCGAGGCCGACCTCGTCGTCCAGACCCCGGATCAGCGGGTCGCGGCGTGGTCGACCGACCCGCGCGCCGGCGTACCGGTGCTGCCTGATCTGTCCGAGGGCTCGCCAGTGCCCACTTGTTTGCGGACCGCGGTCGGCGGTCGCATCGTGTACGACTCCGAAGGATGGACCCAGTGACACGTGCGGTGAAGAAGCTCGACCTCGATCCGGTCACCGTCCGGAAGGCTCGCAGTCTGGCTCGCAAGGCCGGGCGGCCGATCGTCAACCTGGCCAAGCAGCACACGACGGTCTCAGTCGAGCGCGCCGTACTGCGGTTGGCCGGATTGGCCGGCGCGGACTCGGAAGGCATCCCGTGGGTGAACCGCCTGGCGGACACCGTCCGGGCGGATGTCGGGCTGGAGCACGGGTTCGCGCTGCCGGTCTGGGACGCGTTGCTGCGTGGCGAGGCCGAGGACCTGAGCGTGCTCGCACAGAAAGCGGCCTCGGGTTCGGTGACGTTCCGCCTGCCCGAGGGCCGCGACGCCGTACGAGCGAGAGCCGCGGCGCGGAAGGCCGCGGCCGGTGGACTGAAGCTGATCGACGGGCGGCGGCGGGAACGCGACCGGCTGATCAAGAAGCACGGTGATCCCGAGCAGCGGCCGTGGATCTACCTGATCGTTGCCACCGGCGACATCTACGAGGACATCCCGCAGGCCCAGGCCGCGGCCCGGGCCGGCGCGGACATCATCGCGGTGATCCGGTCGACCGGGCAGTCGCTGCTGGACTACGTGCCCGAGGGCGCGACCCGCGAAGGGTTCGCCGGGACGTACGCGACCCAGGAGAACTTCCGCCTGATGCGCGCAGCGCTCGACGAGTCGTCTCGCGAACTCGGCCGCTACATCCGGCTGACCAACTACGCGTCCGGCCTGTGCATGCCGGAGATCGCGACGCTGGCCGGTCTGCAGCGGCTCGACATGATGCTGAACGATTCGATGTACGGGATCCTGTTCCGCGACATCAACCCGATCCGCACCTTCGTCGACCAGCGGTTCAGTCGGCAGATCCACGCCCGCGCCGGGATCATCATCAACACCGGCGAGGACAACTACCTGACCACGGCCGACGCGGTCGAGGCCGCGCACACGGTGACGGTCTCGCAGTTGCTGAACGAGTACTTCGCCAAGGAGGCCGGGCTTGAGGACTGGCAGCTCGGGCTCGGGCACGCGTTCGAGATCACCCCGGAGATCCCGGACTCGTTCCGGATGGAGCTGGCGCACGCGATGCTCGCCCGGCAGTTGTTCCCGGACGCGCCGCTGAAGTGGATGCCGCCGACCCGGCACATGACCGGCGACGTGTTCCGCGGCTACCTGCTGGACGGTTTCTTCAACCTGGTCGGCGCGATGACCGGGCAGGGCATTCTGCTGGTCGGCATGATGACCGAGGCGGTCGTGACGCCATGGATCTCCGACCGCGACCTGGCCCTGCAGAACGTCCGCTACGTGTTGGGTGCCGCCGGCAACCTTCACGAGGACTTCCACCCCGCACCGGACGGCTTCATCGCGAACCGCGCCCGCCAGGTGCTGGGGGAGTCGGTCGACCTGCTGGAGGAGATCGTCGACGACGGTCTGCTGAACGCGATCGGCGACGGCACCTTCGGCCTGATGAAGCGCCCGCAGGACGCGGGTCGCGGTCTCGACGGTGTGGCTCGGCGTTCGAGTGAGTACTACAACCCGGCCATCGAACTCCTCGAGGAGGCGCAGTGAGCATCATCCGGCCGTACGGAGACACCACCGGGGACGGGATGGTGCAGATGTCGTTCACGCTGCCGATCCCGCATGACAAGCGCGCTGAGGGTGCCGCGATCCAGCTCGCGAACAAGATGGGTATGGACCCGGCGCTCGTCGTCCACGCCAAGCCGATGGGACCGGACTTCACCTTCTTCGTCGTCTACGGCCCGGTCAACCACCTGGTCGACACCGACAAGGTCGAGGTGATCGAGCGCGACTACCCGCTGCTCTCGCCCAAGGAGGTGAACCTGTCGGTCCGCAAGCACCTGCGCCGGCGGCTCACCATCGTCGGCGCCTGTATCGGTACCGACGCACACACCGTCGGCATCGACGCGATCATGAACATCAAGGGGTTCGCGGGGGAGAAGGGCCTGGAGTACTACCGCGAGCTGAAGGTCGTGAACCTCGGCGCCCAGGTCGCCGTACCGGAGCTGGTCCGGCGGGCCAAGGCCGAGAAGGCCGACGCGATCCTGGTCTCGCAGGTGGTCACGCAGCGCGAGGCGCATGTGCTGAACACCAAGGAGATGTCGGCGGCGTTCCGCGAGGCGTACGCCGAGAACGCGCGACCGGTGTTGGTTGCCGGTGGCCCCCGTTTCACCGAGCAGATGGCTGGTGAGCTCGGCGTCGACCGGGTGTTCGGGCGCGGCACCACACCGGGCGAAGTGGCCAGCTACCTGGTCGATGCCCTCGTCACCAAACGTCAACCTGTGAAGCGGAGTGCATAAAGGTGTCAAAGGCAACTACCGGGCTGACTGTCACGCATCGCCGCTACGTCCCGTACAGCCACGCGCACTATGCCGGGAACCTGGTCGACGGCGCCTACGTGCTCGCGTTGTTCGGTGACGTGGCAACCGAGGTGTGCATCCAGGCCGACGGCGACGAGGGCCTGTTCGCGTCGTACTCCGACGTCCAGTTCCTGCAGCCGCTGCGGGCCGGTGACGTGGTCGAGGTGCAGGCCACCATCACCCGCGTCGGCACCCGCAGCCGCGACCTCGAGTTCAGCGCGTACGTCGTCTGTCGCGGCCGGCCGGACCGGTCCGAATCGGCCGCCGAAGTGCTCGCCGAACCCCTTGTGATCACGCGCGCGAAGGGCACTGTCGTCGTACCGGTTGGGTGACGAATAGTTGCCCTAGGTAACAGTCACGTGGAGTGACACAGGTGTAACTCTTTGCACGACAGGCGAAAGTGTTACAACGACCCAAAGAGGCCGACGGAGAGGTTGACACCATCGTCGGCAGCGAGCATCGTTTTGGGAGTCGTCAGACCCCGTTGGGCCATTGGTCACACGGAGTTCGGCCACCGGATGATCCCGCGACGCTGACCAGGCCAGTGCCAGGCTTGAGTCGACGGGGGCTGAGATCGCCGGTGGTTAGCCCCCCGCGGGGGCAGAGGTGGAAGAGGTTCGGCGCCCAGTAGACAACAGCTGCGCGGTTCGCATCCAGTGATCCGGCAGTTGGTCCGAAGGGCGCCGAGCCTCTTTCCTCTTTTGTGTCCCGATAGAGTTGTCGCGGCCGGTGGTGCCGGTGGTGAGGACTAGGGAGACGGCGTGGACCGGTTGAAGGCTCTGGGGCGGTTGCTGCCGCGCATCGTGGTGGCTGTGGCGGCGGGTATCGCGCTCGGGTACGCCTTCGAACCCCACACCCATCCATGGCTCGCGTTCATCGCCCTGCCATTGTTCTTCGCCGCCCTCAGCGGCGCTCAGCTCTCCTCGAAGGCCGGGTTCCTGATCGGAGCCGGCTTCGGGATCGCGTACTACGCGACGCTCGTTCCCTGGCTGAGTGTCATCGGCGGCGACGCCGCGATCGCGCTGTCGATCCTCGAGGGTCTGTTCTACGCGGTCTTCGGCGCCTTCGCCGTACGGGTCTTCCGGCACAAGCTGTGGGCGCTGTGGATCCCGTGCCTGTGGGTCGCGACCGAGTTCGCGACCGCGTCCGTACCGTTCGGCGGATTCCCGTGGGGTCGGCTCGCCTGGGCGTTCTCGGATTCCCCGCTGGGCAGACTTGCGGCGTACGTCGGAATCCCGGGCCTGAGCTTCGTCATCGCCGTACTGGGTGTCCTCGTGTACGTCGTGTTCCGGCAGGCGACGCGGTTCCGGATCCGGGTGCTGGCCGTGATTGCCGGCGTGGCGATCTTCGGTGGCAGTGCGCTGATCAACCTGTCCACCGACGGCAACGGCAAGACCGTGACCGCGGCGATGGTCCAGGGCAACGTGCCGGGCAAGGGGCTGGAGTTCCTCGGCCGGGCCCGGACCGTCACCAAGAACCACCTGACCGCGACCCTCGAACTCGAGAAGCGCGTCCAGGCCGGCGCCGAGGCGAAGCCGGACATCGTGATCTGGCCGGAGAACTCGACCGACATCGACCCCTTCAAGGACGACGAGACCCGCGCGGACATCGAGCAGGCCGTGAAGGCCGTCGGTGTACCGATCCTGGTCGGCGCGGTCCTCGAAGGCCCCGGCCCGAACGAGCGGCAGACCACTGGTGTCGTCTGGGACCCGCAGACCGGACCCGGCCAGGTCTACGCGAAGCGGCACCCGGTGCCGTTCGGTGAGTACATCCCGTTCCGCGAGCAGCTGCTGCCCTACATCAAGCGGCTGGAGATGGTCGGCCGGCAGACGGCCCCTGGCAAGGTTCCCGGCATCGTGCCGATCCGCGGCGTCACCTACGGCGACGTGATCTGCTTCGAGCTCGCCTACGACAACGTGATCGCGGACGTCCTCAACGGCGGGGCGCAGGTCCTCGTCGTACAGACGAACAACGCGACGTACGGCGGCACTGGTCAGCCGGAGCAGCAGTTCGCGATCACGCGGATGCGCGCGATCGAAACCGGCCGGACCGTACTCATCGCGTCCACGAGCGGCATCTCCGGTGTCATCCAGCCGAACGGCAAGGTCGAGCACAAGTCCGGCCAGTTCGTCTCGGATGTCTATGTCGCGAAGGTCCCGGTCCGCGACGGCAAGACGCTGGCGATCCGGCTCGGCGCCTGGCCGCAATGGATCCTGACCGGCCTCGGCCTGCTCGGCATCGTGCTGGCGCTCGCAACCCGCCGCCCGGCCCGCCCGCACGAGCCGCCGGCGGCCAAGCCCGCACGGCAGAAGGTTCCCGTCTAGCGCTTGGTCCGACTCCGTATCCTGGGCTGAAGCAGGAGAGGGGTAGAACATGGGCTGGTTGGTGGCGCTCGCGCTGCTCGTGGTGCCGATCGTGGAGATCTACGTGATCATCCAGGTCGGCCAGGTGATCGGTGGCTGGCCGACGATCGCCCTCTTGGTCGCCGAGAGCGCCTTCGGCGCCTGGCTGATCAAACGCGAAGGCCGCCGCGCCTGGGCCGCCCTCCAGTCCTCCTTCGAGACCGGCAAGATGCCCGGTCGCGAACTCGCCGACGGCGCCCTCGTCCTGATCGGCGGCACCCTGCTGCTCACCCCAGGCTTCGTCACCGACATCTTCGGCTTCTTCTTCGTGCTCCCGTTCACCCGGCCGCTAGCCCGTCGCGCCCTCACGGCCTTCCTAGGTCGCCGCGTCACCCAGCTGGGCGCCAACGGCCTAGGCGGCCTGGGCGGAGTCCCCGGCTTCGGCCCCGGAACACCCGGCTCCAACGGCCCAGGCTTCGTCGGCTTCGGCCCACCGACCGGTCCCACCGGACCACGCTCGTCGGCCGACAACGTCGTACAGGGCGAAGTCATCGACCCCGACCCGCCGAAGTAGCCCAACCCCCTTCCCAGCACCCCCTGCTATCCCAAGCCGCCCCGGCCACCAGTGGTGGCGCGAGACAGGAAGTGATGGCGTGAGACCTGTGGCATTGGGTCTCCGGCCAACGGAAGGTGTCTCCGGCCACCAGTGGTGGCGCGGGCGGGCGGGGTGCCGGAGCTGCTCAGAGGACGGCGAGGTCTACCGAGATGTGGAACGGTACGGCGGTTTTGATCTCGCCGGTGAAGACCTCGGTGTCGCGGTAGCTCTGGCTCGCCGGATCGAGCACGTAGGTGTAGACGATCGGGAGGCCGGTGGCGGCTTGCTCGATCCGCCAGTAGAAGCCGATACCGGCCTTCGCGTACTGGTCGACCTTGACGATGCGGTCGGTGGTTTCTGAGCCGGGGGAGACGACCTCGACGACCAGGAGCACGTGCTCGGGTCGGGTGGGGGAGATGTCGATGGTGTCTGCGCGATAGACGACGACATCCGGGCGCCGGTTCGTCAGCGGTGAGTCCTGCAGCCGGACATCGAAGTCGGTGTCCGCATTCCACTCCGGACCGGCCGCCTGATCCAGCGCGTTCGCCAGCAGACGAGCGATCCGGTTGTGACGTTTGGAGGCACTCGGCGCCACAGCGACTATCCCGTCCACGATCTCGATGCCGGCGCACTGCTCGGCGGTCCACGAGTCGTACTGCTCGGCTGTGATCTGCGTGTGCATCCACGCCGGAGCGACCATGTCAACGGCCACGGCGCACCTCCCTCGGATCCGCGACGGCAACACCACTACCTTCCTTAGCGTACCTGGGGAGGTACGGCGAAGGGGCCTTTCCCGGTGAAGGCGAGCTCGGTGAAGCGGGTCGCCATCAGCCGGTGGGATTCCGCGTCGGGGTGGAGGTCGTCGGGGAGCGGGTGAGCGGGGGTGTCGGCGTCGCCGTACAGGTCGCGGCCGTCGAGGTAGTGCAGGTTGGGGTCGGTGGTGGCGCGCTGGGCGACGATGGTGGCGAGGGCGGCGCGGATGGTGGTGAGGGTGAGTTTGCCGGCCGGTACGTCGGCGGGGTCGCCGTCGGCGGTGAAGGCCAGGCGGCCTTCGGCGAGGGCGGCCAGGTCCCAACCAGTGGGGCCGGGGGTGTCCTCGTGGATCGGGCACAGGATCGGCGAGATGACGAGCAGCGGTGTCGTCGGATGGCCGTCGCGGATCGTGTCGAGGAAGCCGTTCACCGCCGGGATGAACGTGCGCAGCCGCAAGGCGTCGGTGTTCACGACGTTGATGCCGGGCTTCACGCTGATGAGGTCGGCCGGGAGGTCGCGGATCGTGCGCGCGACGAACGGCTGGACGAGCGCGCTGCCGCTGAACCCGAGGTTGATCAGCTCCACCTCACCCTGCGCCGCGGCCAGCGCCGGCCAGGTGCCGGTCGGACTGGCGGCGTTCGACCCGTGGCTGATCGAGCTGCCGTGATGCACCCAGGTACGACGACCATCAGCCGCGACGGGTGAGATCGGAGCGTCGGTCCGCAGCGCGACCAGCTCGGTGGTCTCGTCATGCGGCAACCAGAGCTCAACCGTCTTGTCCGCGTCGCCCAGGTTGGCGAAGCGGACGGTTGTGGGCTCACCCCGGCGTACGTCGGCGGTTCCGGCCAGCAGGTCGACGGTCATCACGTCGCCTGCTTCGGCGGTTTCCTGGGCGGTGAGCGTGCCGTCGATCACTAGGTCGTAGACGCCGTCTGGGCGTGGGGGAGCGCCCACGTAGTCGCGTTTGGTGGCGACCACGTCGAGCTCGATCACACTCGCCTGGGTGCGGAACGCCAGCCGCACGCCCGACGGCTGCGACTCCGCACCGGCGAGCTGCGGGTCGTCGTACTGGCGTCGCGCCCAGCCAGGCAGCCGGTGCGGTACCAGACCACGGTCGGACTGCGTGAGCTCAACTACGCCACGCAGCAGGGAGAGAGTGATGGGGGTGGTGATCATGACGTGGTCCAGCTCCGGAGAAGTAGGTCGAGGGCGTCGAGAATGCGCGGCCAGCTCTCGTCGCTGGCAGGGGAGGAGTGAGCGAACGAGCCGCCCAGCTCAAGGCCGATATAGCCGTTGAAGACACTGCCGAGCAGCCGGATCGCGTCCGTCTGAGCCGGCTCATCCAGGTGGTAGCCACGCAGTACGGCGCGGGTCAGCTCGGAGTGCCGTCGCCCGGCGTCCACCGCGGGTGAGCCGGGATCGACCCGGTACTGCGAAGCGGCGTACCGGCCGGGGTGTTCGCGGGCGTAGTCGCGGTAGGCCGTGGCCAGCGCCACCAGCGCATCGCGGCCGGCTCGCCCGGCCACCGCCTCAGCCGCGCGATCGGCCATCTCGTCGAGGGCCACCTGAGCGATCCGCGACCTGAGGTCGTGAGCGCCCCGGACATGCGCGTACAGGCTCGCGACCTGGACGTCGAACCGCCGGGCCAGCGCCGACGCGCTGACCTGGTCGAAGCCGATCTCGTCCGCGAGCTCGGCGCCGGCCCGGGCCAGCCGGTCCGGAGTCAAACCCACTCTTGCCATAACTCATTATGGGCAAACCTAAAGGCTTTAGGCAAATGAGTTCATGAAGAAGCCCGGATCGCGCCATTGCGACCCGGGCTCCTCAGCAGTACGTCAGGCGGTGCGCTTGGTCCGGTGCAGGTGCGCCGGGCCGATCTCACCCTTGCGGAGCAGGTCCACGCGCTCGGCGAGCAGCTCCTCCAGCTCCGAGATGCTCCGGCGCTCGCGCAGCATGTCCCAGTGCGTGCGGGCCGGCTTCTCCTGCTTCGGCTCCGGCTTCTCACCGGTCGAGCGAGCGGCCTCGCTGCCGCAGTGCGGGCACTCCCAGATCGCGGGCACCTCGGCGTCGTGCGCCATCGTCACCTCGACCACGTGACCGCGCGGGCAGTCGTACGTGATCATCTGGCGCGGCGCGAACTCGACACCGCGGTCATCCTCGAAGCTGACCCCACCCAGCCCCGAACCACGCAGTACGCGATTAGACATGTCAAACCTCCGAGATCGTCATCCGTGCCAACGGTCGGCCGGCCCGGATCATTCCCATTTTGGCATGCCCGAGCGATATGTACGCACCTGACAGCACCGTCATGACCCGCTGTCATCAGGCGTGCACAGATCACGGTGTGTCGCGGGCACCCGTACTACTGACGCGCGAAGTTCACAGTCAGTTGCCAGGAAGCAGGCACTACTTCCTCAGCAACCGTCTCTAGCTTCAGGTCCCATGGTGCTACCCCGCCACAAACTCCGTGGCCTCAGTCTGCTCAATGTGGCCCTGGTGGCCATCGTCGCCGCCATCGCCGTCACGGCGTACTTCCTGTTCTTCCGCAGCGATCAACCTTCCGCGGCAGCGACCCGCCCGAGCGTGGCAGTGACCCGCGGCGACGTGATCGCGAGCGTGAGTTCCAGTGGGACGCTGGCCAGTTCGCAGACGGCCTCGCCGCAGTTCGAGACCTCCGGCACGGTCACCCAGATCCTGGTCAAGGTCGGCCAGGTGGTCGCCAAGGGGGCCGCGATCGCCAAGGTCGACCCGGCCTCGGCCGAGCGGCAGCTGCGGATCGCCGAACAGAACCAGATCGCCGCGGCCAACTCCGTCACAGCGGCCGAGGAGTCGCTCGACGACGCCGAGGACGCCAAGGAGGCCGCCGACGAGGCGTCCGCCTCACCCACGCCGACAGGTCAAGCTCAGGCACAGGGTCAGACCCAGACGCAGAACCCGGAAGTTGCCGTCAGCAACGCCGAGGCGTCGCTGGCCCGGGCGAAGGCAGACAAGGAGCAGGCCGACCAGGACGTCGTGGCCGCCAAGTCCGCGGTCGCCGCGACCACACTGAAGGCGCCGATCGCCGGCACCATCACCGCGATCAACGGCTCGGTCGGGTCGGTCGCCGGGTCGAGCAGCGGTTCAAGCTCAGGCAGCACCGGCGGCTCGGGCTCTGGCTCGACCTCAGGTCAAGGGTCAACCTCCACCAGTACGACGTCCGCCGCCGGCACGGGCTTCGCCGACATCTCCGACTTGAAGGCCCTCCAGGTCTCGGCCGCGTTCCCCGAAGCCGACGCGATCAAGATCAAAGCCGGCCAGTCCGCCACCGTCACCCTGAACGCCGAACCCGGCACCAACCTCACCGCGACCCTGGCCTCGGTCTCGCCGACCCCGACCACCACCAACGGCGTGGTCTCGTACTCGGCCACCTTCTCGCTGGCCAAGCTCCCCGCGAACGCCCGAATGGGCCAGACCGCGAACGTCACCGTCCAGACCGCCAAAGCGACCAACGTGCTCTACGTCCCGAGTACGGCGGTCGTCACCAGCGGTACGACGAACACCGTGACGATGGCCGACGGCACCAGCCGCGAGGTCGAGATCGGCATCAAGGGCGGCAGCTTCACCCAGATCAAGACCGGGCTGAACGAGGGCGACCAGGTCGAGCTCCTGCAGGGCACGATCGGCGGCGGCACCGGGCAGACCGGCCAGGGCCGCACCGGCCAAGTCCCCGGCCAGTTCCCGGCAGGTGGCGGTCAGTTCCCGGTTCAGCGCAACGCCGGTGGCAACCGGTGAGCGCTGACGCCCTGATCGACATCCGTGGGGTCACCAAGACGTACGGCGCGGGGGAGACCGCCGTACACGCTCTTCGGGGTGTCTCGCTGCGGGTCGAGGCCGGCGAGTACGTCGCCGTGATGGGCTCGTCCGGTTCCGGCAAATCGACTTTGATGAACATCCTCGGCTGTCTCGACGTGCCGACTCGCGGTGAGTACTTCCTCGACGGCAGCAACGTCGCCGGGCTGACCGAGGATCAGCAGGCTCTCGTCCGCGGCCGCAAGATCGGTTTCATCTTCCAGTCCTTCAACCTGATCCCGCGCACGACCGCGCTGGCCAACGTCGAGCTCCCGCTCACCTACGCCCACCTGCGCCGCGCAGAACGCCGTACGCGAGCCAACCGTGCCCTCGAACTCGTCGGCCTCTCGGATCGAGCCGGTCACCGCCCGAACCAGTTGTCCGGCGGTCAGCAGCAACGGGTCGCGATCGCCCGCGCCCTGGCCACCGGCCCGCGGATCCTGCTGGCCGACGAGCCGACCGGCAACCTCGATGCGCACTCGACCGACGAGGTCCTCGGCATGTTCGACGAGCTGAACGCCGAAGGCCGGACCGTCGTGGTGATCACCCACGAGAACGACGTCGCCGCCCGGGCGCGCCGGCTGATTCAGGTCGCCGACGGCCGGATCGTCGTCGACGAGGTGACCCGCTGATGTCACCTCGCGATCTCTTCGGGGCCGCCCTGCGCGGCCTCAGCGCCAACAAGCTGCGCTCCCTGCTGACCGTGCTCGGGGTCTCGATCGGAGTCGGAGCGGTCATCGTGCTGGTTGCGGTGGGCAACGGTTCCGGGAAGGCGGTGCAGAGCCGCCTGGAGGCGATGGGCACGAACCTGCTCACGGTCTCGACCTCCGGTGGAGGCGGAGGGTTCGCCCGCGGCCAGGCTGGTCCGTCGGCGCAGCAGTACGCGCTCACGCTCGACGACGCCACCGCGCTCGCCGATCGCCGCCTCGCCCCGGACGTGGCTTCGGTCGCCCCGGTGATGACCAGTTCCGGTACGGCGACCAACGGCGACACCAATTACACGATCAACCAGGTGATCGGTACGACGCCGGCGTACCTCCCGGCCACCAACACGCCGGTCGGTTCCGGGGAGTCGTTCACCCAGGAGGACGTCGACGCGACCGAGCGCGTGATCGTGCTCGGGCAGACCACCGCGACCGAGCTGTTCGGACGCGCCCAGGCCGCGGTCGGTCAGACGGTCAAGCTCGGCGCGGTCGACTTCGTCGTACGGGGTGTGCTCGCCAGTAAGGACAGCACCGGGTTCAACGACCCGAACGCAACCGCGATCGTCCCGATCAGCACGCTGCGCGCGACCCAGGCCGGGTACGGCGCGCTGAGTCAGATCGTCGTCCAGGCCGCCGACAAGGATCGAGTCGACCTGGCGCAGGCCGAGGTCACGCAGTTGCTGACCGCGCGGCATCAGGTTCCGGCGACCACGACCTCACCGTTCCGGATCACCAACTCGGCGCAGATCCTGCAGACGAGCCAGGACACCGCGGCGACCTTCACCGCGCTGCTGGCCACGGTCGCCGCGATCAGCTTGGTGGTCGGCGGGATCGGGGTCACGAACATCATGCTCGTCACCGTCACCGAGCGGACCCGGGAGATCGGGATCCGGAAGGCGCTCGGTGCCCGGCGGCGGACGATCCTCGGTCAGTTCCTGATCGAGGCCACCCTGCTCAGCCTGATCGGCGGCGCCGTCGGAGTGGCGGCCGCGCTGATCATGACCCAGTTCCAGCTGGCCGGAGTCACCCCGGTCCTGGTCCCGTCGTCGATCGCGCTCGCCCTCGGCGTGTCCGCCGCGGTCGGCCTGTTCTTCGGCAGCATGCCGGCGCACCGAGCCGCCGGTCTTCGTCCCATCGACGCACTACGTCACGAGTGAGAGGCACTACCCGATGAGTAACCAGACGCCCGATGAGTTCGCCCAGATCGGGTCCGACGAAGAGGTCGACGCGGCACTGCAGCCGAAGAAGACACTCAGCCTGCCGACCGCGACCGCCGTACTGGCTGGTGTGGTGGTTCTCGCGATCGGCCTGGCCGGTGGTGCCGGGCTGCACGCGGCCTTCGCGTCCGACAGCACTCCGCAGCAGACCGCGGCGGGTCGCGGTCCTGGGGGCGGGTACGGCGGGGGATTCCGCGGCCAGGGCGGTCAGGGAGCTGGGGCCACCGTCGGCACGGTCGTTTCGGCGACCGATTCCCAGCTGGTCGTGAAGACCCAGAGCGGTGACGTGACGGTGAAACTGACCGGCGAGACCGACTTCGAGATCACCGCCAAAGGCAAGGCTAGTGACCTCAAGGCAGGCGAGCAGGTCGTCGTCACCGGCCAGAACACCGACGGTTCGGTGACGGCCAGTTCTGTCCGTCAGGGCGGCACCTTCCCGGCCGGCGGCTTCCGTACGCCGGGCGCGACACCCTCGCGCTGATCTCGGCCAGTCATTGACCCACTCCCTTGGAAAGCGCTATCTTCCGACGAAATGAGGTGCAAAAAGTACAAATTTGGGAGTGGGCGGGATGTCTAGGACGTTGAAGTGGGTGGCGGTCGGGCTGGGGGCAGCCCTGGCCGTCGGGGGTTGCGGGAACACCGGCGCGGCCAAGACCGAGCAGGATCCGAAGGCCGCGCTGGAGCTGTGGACGCGGACGACCCCCGGTGGTGACGGCGAGAAGGGGATGAAGAAGCTGGCCGCCGCCTTCGAGCAGGCGACCGGCCAGAAGATCGAGGTCACCGCGATCTTCGACGACTTCGAGACCAAGCTGTCCCAGCGCGCCGCGCAGAAGGACCTGCCGGATATCGTCATGAACGACTCGTCCCAGCTCGGCACGATGGTCACCCAGGGCATCGTCCGCGAAGTCGACCCGGCCGCCATCAAGAACAGCGACCAGCTCCTCGAGTCCGCCCTCGCCGCGGCCAAGTCCGGCGACGGCAAGATGTACGGCGTCCCGTACTCCGCGCAGGCGTCCGCACTGCTGATCCGCAAGGACTGGCGGGCGAAGGTCGGTCTGCCGGCTCCGACCGACCTGACCCAGTTCGTCGCGCTGGCCAAGGCGTTCACCACGAAGGACCCCGACGGCAACGGCAAGAACGACACCGCCGGACTCGCCGTACCGGGCTCGACCAAGCGCGGCTATGCCTCCTGGTACTTCTCGAACTTCCTCTGGGGCGCAGGCGGCGACTTCATCGCCAAGCAGGCCGACGGGAAGTACAAGCCGGCGATGTCCACGCCTGAGTCGGTGGCCGCGACCAAGTGGTTCCGCGACCTGGCCTGCACCGAGAAGGTCATCCAGCCCGGCGCGGCGACGATGGACACGCCGCCGACCAATGAGTCGTTCGAGTCCGGCCGGGCCGGCATGTACGTCGTCGGTCCGTACTTGATGCCGCGGTTCGACGGGAGCCTCGGCAAGGACAAGTACGAGGTGGTCCCGGTTCCCAAGGGTGTCAGGGACTCGACGGTGCTGGCCGAAGGCGGTAGCGCCTACCTGATGGCCGGGTCGAAGAACGAGGCCGGGCAGAACGCGTGGGCGTCGTACATCATCTCGCCGGAGGCGCAGAAGCTCGGGATGGCCGGCGAGAAGGCCTTCAACGTGCAGTTGCCGGTGAACAAGAGCGTCGACGTCACCTCGGTGCGCAAGGACCCGCGCTGGAAGGTGTACGCCGACGTCTACCGCGAGCACAGCCGGTACGCGCCGAGCATCCCGAACTGGACGCCGGTCCGGCAGGCGAGTGCCGACACGGTGAACGCGCTGATCGCCGACTGCAGCCTGGATGTCGCCGCCGAGCTGACCAAGCTCGACGGCAAACTCGCCGAATCCCTGAAGCAGCAGGGCATCGGCGCATCGTGAGTGTCCGTGAGGCGGAGGCCCGACCGGCGGGGCGGGAGCCGCTCGCGGCAGGAGGGGTGGCGCGGCGGACTCCGTCGCGCCGCCTCGGCCGCAGCACTGGTTCCTGGTGGATCCCGTGGCTGTTCCTGGCCCCGGCGCTGATCCTGTTCCTCTGCTTCAAGTTCATCCCGATGGCCCAGGCCATCTCGATGTCGGTGCAGGAGGTGCGGCCCTACCTCGGCAACCTGTGGGTGGGGTCGGCGAACTACAGCGAGATCCTGTCGTCGGAGGGCTTCCGGTCGGCGACCTGGAACACGATCGTGCTGGCCGTCGGGCAGACCGCCGGATCGATGGTGCTCGGGTTCGTGCTGGCGCTGCTGGTGGAGGGCCAGACCCGCAAGCTCAGTTTCATCCGATCGGCGGCGTTCTTGCCGGTCGTCGTACCGATCGCCGTGGTCGCCGAGCTCTGGCGGATCATGTACCACCCGACCGGGGACGGTCTGCTCAACCAGGTGCTGGGGCTGGTCGGGCTCGGCCCGTCGGGGTTCATCAACGACCCGGACACCTCACTCGCGTCGATCGTGGTGACCGGGGTCTGGCGAGGCGCGCCGTACGACATGATGATCTTCCTCGCCGGACTGGCCGGGATCGACCGTGGCTTGTACGAGGCGGCGGTCGTCGACGGCGCCTCGACCAAGCAGCGCATTCTGCACGTCACCTTGCCGGGGCTGCGGCCGGTGTTCGCGATCCTGTTCGTGCTTGCGGCTGTGCGCGGGTTCCGAGCCTTCACCGAGGTCTTCCTGCTCACGAACGGCGGGCCGAACGGCTCGACCGAGGTCCTGATGACGCTGATCTACAAGCTCGGCTTCGAGCAGAACCGGCTCGGGATCGCGTCCGCGGGCGCCGTACTGCTCTTCCTCGCGACGCTCGTCCTGACTGTCTGCGTCCAGCTGCTCCGAAGGAGGCGAGTCGCATGACCGACACTGCTCTCGGCCTCACTGAAAGCAAGAGGCCCGCGGCCCGCGTGGCGCGGACGGTGATCTACACCGGCCTGTTCGTCGTGTTCGCCGGACCGCTGCTCGCGCTGCTGGTCAGCTCGTTCAACCACGTCTCGGATCCGACCCAGCTGAGCGTGATCCCGAAGAGCCCGACGCTGGAGAACTTCAAGGTCGCGTTCGATCACGGCGTACTGAAGTATCTGCTGAACTCGTTCTTCGTGGTCGGCTTCGGGCTGCTGCTGCAGGTCGCGGTCTCGGTACTGGCCGGGTACGCGCTGGCCCGCAAGATCTTCCCTGGGATGACGCTGGTGATGGTCGCGATCCTGGCCACGATGATGCTGCCCGAGGAGATCCTCGCGCTGCCGCTGACGTTGGTGCTGGCCGACGTACCGCTGGTCCACCTCAACCTGATGGGCACGCTGGCCGGGATGATCGTGCCGCTCGGGGCGTGGGCGTTCTCGATCCTGGTGATGACCGAGTTCATGAAGGATGTGCCGCGCGAACTGGAGGAGGCGGCCCGGATCGACGGGGCCGGCGAGTTCCGGATCTTCGGGCAGATCATCCTTCCGCTGTGCAAACCGGCGCTCGGTGTGATCGGGGTCTTCGGTTTCACGATGATCTGGGATCAGTACCTGCTGCCGTTGCTGGTGGCAACGAATTCCGACTCGTACACACTGCCGCTGGCACTGCGGACGCTGCGGATCGACCCGGTGGTCACCCCGGGTGTGGTGATGGCGGCCTCGCTGCTCGCCCTGCTGCCGTCGGTGACGGTCTTCCTGTTCTTCCAGCGTTCCTTCGCCCGCGGCCTGACCGCTGGCGCATTGAAAGGGTGAGACTCGCATGAATCGCCGTACGTTTCTGGCTACCGCCACTGCTGGAGTCGCTTTGAGTACCGCCGGTGTCCGCCCCGCCGCAGCGGTGGACCGTCGGCACGTCCGTTCACTTGACGAACTGCGCCGAGCCCTCGGTACGGCGGGACCGGGCACCGTGATCACCGTTGCCGACGGCATCTACCAGGTACCGGCCGGGCAGCCGATCGCGATCACCGGCCTGCGCGGACGCCCGCACCGGCCGATCGTGATCCGCTCGGAGTCGACAGGTGGCGCCGTACTGACCGGTGAGAAGAGCTTCGTACTCACCGGCGCGTCGGACATCACGATCGAGGGGTTCGCGTTCCGGCAGAGTACGACGTTCGAGCTGCCGCCGGACTGTCGCCGGATCCGGCTCACCCGCAACGACTTCCAGCTGGCCGACATCGCCGGTGTGCACTGGGTGATGGTGCGGGCCGACCACACGACGCTGGACCACAACGCGTTCCACGGGAAGACGACGCTCGGGATCTACCTTGGCATCGAGGGCGCCGGGTCCGACCAGATGGCGCAGGGTGTGCATGTCTACCGCAATCATTTCAGCGACCACAGCTTTCCTGGTGACAATGGCGGTGAGCCGATTCGGCTGGGCGTTAGTCCGCGCGCGCTCTCGACGGCGGGCGCGCTGATCGAGTCGAACCTGTTTGAGCGCGCGAACGGCGATCCCGAGGCGATCTCGGTCAAGTCGTCGGGGAACGTGATCCGGCACAACACGATCCGCAACAGTTTTGGCGGGATCGTGCTGCGGCACGGGAACGGCAACCGGGTCGAGGGCAACTACCTACTCGCGGGCAAGAACGGGATCCGGATCTACGGCAACGACCACCAGATCGTGAACAACTACCTGGAGAACATCGCCGGTACGGCGGTCGTGCTCGGGAGCGGGAACGTCCGCGACCACTACCCGGGTGAGCCGCCGACGTCGCGGACCGGCAACGACGCGCCCGACGGCGTACAGATCGCATTGAACACGGTTCTCGACTGTGACAACGCGGTGAGCGGGGAGAGTCACCGGACCCTCCCGCCGCTGGGTTGCACGATCACCGACAATCTTCTGATGGGCGATCGAGGGCAGTTGATGAACATGCCGTTCCCGGACGGCGTCACCTGGTCGGGCAATCTGCACTGGGGCGCGGCTACGGACGGGAACGCGCCTGTCGGCGGGTTCCGCCGGGCCGATCCGCGGCTGGTGGCCGGTCCGGATGGCATTCGGCGGCTGGCCAAGGGGAGTCCGGCGATCAACGCCGCCACCCGCAGCTACCCCGATATCGACACCGACCTTGACGGCGACCGCCGTACCGGCCGGGCTGATGTGGGGGCCGACGAGTACTCGCGCCGGGCGCACTGCCGCCGTCCGTTGACCGCCGGCGATGTCGGACCGCACTCCGCATGAGTACGACGCCCTCGGCCGAGACCGTGGCGAGCCGCCGGGACGAGGAGTTGATCCGGACCCAGCTGGATCGGCTCCGGCTGGATCTCGTTGTCGCGGCCCGGATCACCAAGGTGCATCGGGGCTGGTCGCGGCCGCTGGTGCCGGACCCGTTCTCGCGGCTCTACCTGATCCTCGAGGGCGAGGGCCGGCTGGTCGTGGGGGACCAGGAGCTGTTCCCGAAGCCGGGGGAGCTGTGTTATCTCCCGGCCGAGGTGCCGGTGTCGTACGAGACGATCAGCGACAACGTGTTCCGCAAGCACTGGCTGCACTTCTCGGCGCAGATCGGTGAGCGCGATATCGGCGAGGTGCTGACGTTGCCGTACATCGTGCCGAGTAAGTCGCCGGACGAGGCCGCGTGCCTGTTCGAACAGGTCGGCGCGGCCGATCGCGACCCGCCGGGGTTGGCCACGCCGTTGCGGGTGCGGTCCGCGCTGACCGCGCTGTTCGCGCACTACCTGGACAGCGCGCCGCCCGGGTCGATCCGGCTCGCGCACCAGGAGACCAGCGAGACCAGCGTTGTGCAGTACATCCAGCAGAACCTCGGCAACCCGCTGACGGTCGAGTTGCTGGCCGCTCAGTTCGGGCAGGATCTGGCGACCTTCGTCCGCCGGTTCCGGACCGAGTTCGGTCTGTCGCCCAAGCAGTACATCAAGCGCACCCGGATCGAGTGGGCTCAGCGTGAGCTCACCACCACGAACCGCCCGATGGAAGAGATCGCCGCCGCGGTCGGAATGGACCAGTCGTATTTCTCGAAGGTCTTCCGTCAGGTCAGCTCGGTCACCCCGAGCGCCTACCGAAAGCTGTACCGCCCACGCAGTTGAGGAGATCTGTCATGAAACGTCGCACCTTCCTGGCCGGCGCCGTCGGCGCGATCGGCGCCACGGCCGTCGTGGTCAGATCGGCCGAAGCCGCTACGGTGACCTCGCTGGCCGCCCTGCAGTCGGCCATCAACGCGGCTACCGCCGGGACCACGATCACCCTGGCCAACGGCTCGTACGCCGTCGGCTCCAGCGGCATCACGATCACCGGCCGCAACGGCACCACCACCTCGCCGATCACCATCCAGGCCGAGAGCCGCGGCGGAGTGACGCTGACCGGCTCGAAGAGTTTCGTGTTCTCTCATTCGTCGAACATCACGATCAGCGGGTTCGTGTTCAAGCAGACCAGCTCCTTGGATCTCGCCGCCGGCTCGAATCGGATCCGGCTGACCCGCAACGAGTTCGCCCTCGGCTCGGCCGCGAGCCACTCGGTCGTCGTACGAGGTGACGACGTGAAGATCGACCGCAACATCTTCCGCGACAAATCCACCGTCGGCTGTTACCTGGTGATCGACGGTCCCTCGAACAACGACCCGCAGAACGAGACCATTGCCCAGCGCACCTACATCCTGCGCAACCACTTCCGCGACCACACCTTCAGCGGTCTGAACGGCGGCGAGCCGATCCGCCTCGGTACCAGCGGCCGCGCCCTGGCCGACGCCGACGCGACCGTCGAGTACAACCTGTTCGAGCGCTGCAACGGCGACCCCGAGGCGATCTCGGTGAAATCGTCCGGCAACACGATCCGCTACAACACCGTCCGGTCGTCCGTCGGCGGCATCGTGCTGCGCCACGGCAACAACAACCGCGTCGAGAGCAACTACATCTTTGCCGGTGACAACGGCATCCGCATCTACGGCAACGATCACCTGATCGTGAACAACTACGTCGACAGCGTGGACAGCGCCGGCATCATCCTCGGCTCCGGCAGCGAACGCGACCACACCCCCGGCGAGTCCGAGGACGATCGCAAGGGCAACGACGCCCCCGATCGCGTCGTCATCGTCCTCAACACCGTGCGCAACAACGGCTCCGGCATCGACGGCGAGAGCAACCGCACCGTCCAGCCGCTCGCCTGCCAGATCCGCGACAACCTCCTCGTAGGCACCAGCGGTTCGCTCACCAACCTGCCTTACCAGTCCGGCATCACCTTCTCCGGCAACATCCTCTGGGGCTCCGCCTCCAACGGCACCATCCCGACCTCCGGCTTCACTCGAGCGGACCCCAAACTCACGTCGAACTCCGACGGCGTCTACCGCCTCGCCTCCGGCAGCGCCGCCATCAACGCGGTGAGCGCGAACCACTCCACCCGAGTAACCGACGACCTAGACGGCCATCCCCGCACCGCGCCGTACGACGTAGGCGCCGACGAATACTCAACCGCCACCCCCACCCGCCGCCCCCTAGCGGCGGCGGACGTAGGCCCCACCGCGGTCTAGTACGTGATCTCGGTCGTCGCCGCCCCGAAAGCCCTCAGGACGGCGGCACCGAACTCGGCCGCGTCACGCCAATCGGGCACCACCACCGGATCGTCCTGCCCTCGGACGATCTCCGGCGTGCCGTAGTTCGCCTTGTGAATGACATAGAGCGAGATCTCGTACGAGTCCGGGCTACCGTGCAGCCCGATCTCGAGCGACTCGCGGTAGAAGGTGGTCCAGTCGATGCCGCCCGCGAAAGCGAGGAACTTCTCCAGCTCGTGCCGAGGGTCGTCATCAGTTGTGCCCGACAAGCAATCGAGCGCTTTCGCCACCGCCACTCCCATTGCGTAGGCCCCAGCCTCCGCCGAAACCCTGGCGAAAGGCTCAGTCGTGGCGATACCACTCCGGTCCGCCAAGTACCGACCGGAATGCCAGAAGAACTCGCCCCGGAAGAGATACCCACTCAGCATGACGCGCGCCGGCGGCTCAACCTCGTCCGGCCCGAACCCACCAACCTGCGTCCGCCACGAACTGCCGGCGCTGTCGTCCAGGCTCGCCCCCAGCAGCGGCCCAGCCAAGTCCTGCGCCGCCCGCGCCCGCCGATCCCGCAACAACATGATCGACAGGACGTGCTCCGCAAAGATCCCCCGAAGCAGCTCATCCGGACTCCCCAGCCCAAGCTCCACCACCTCGAACCACGCCGTCAGCAGAGTCTCGTCGTCGCTCTTCAGCCCATCCGCGAAGATCTCATCCACGAACACCTCGCCGATCAGCTCATCCGCGGTCGCACCCTCGGAGTACTTCAATACCCGGACAGCCCAGATCGCGATCAGGTAGTCCGGAAACCGCTGCTCCAGAAACTCAGGAAGCGACCGGCAGGTCAGTGGTTCACTCATACAGTGCCGGTGCTGTGGGACTGTAACTCCAAATCGATGAGAATCTCCGCGACCTGCCCATCGGCATCAGATCACGGTGGGTTGGGTGTTGCCGGCCTCGTCGATGCCTCGGCGCATGTCGACGCGGGTGAGGAGGATTAGGCCGACTAGGAAGAAGAGGCCTAGGGCGACGATTGCTGGGCGGTAGGAGCCGGTGATTTGGTGGACTAGGCCGAAGACGAGGGTGCCTAGCCAGGAGGTGCCGCGTTCGCCTGCTTGGTAGAGGGAGAAGTACTCGGCTTCGCGGCCTTCCGGGATGAGTTGGCTGAAGGCTGAGCGGGACAGGGCCTGGGTGCCGCCGAGGACGATGCCGATCGCGACGCCCATCGCGAGGAACGGGACGACCTGGCGTTCGGGGAGCAGGAAGCCGGCGATCACGATGACCATCCAGAGCACCAGGCCGCCCATGATCGTGCGCTGGCTGCCGAAGCGGCGGGCGAAGCGGCCGAAGGCGAGGGCGCCGAAGAAGGCGACGAACTGGACGAGCAGGATGGTCATGATCAGGATCTGCGTCTCGAACCCCAACTGCTTCTCGCCGTACGTCGAGGAGACCGAGATGACCGTCTGGATCCCGTCGTTGAAGAACAGGTAGGCGACGAGGAACAGCAGGGTCATCGGGTAGGCGCGCATGTGGGTGAGCGTGGCGGCGAGTTGACCGAAGCTCTGCTTGAACAGACTGCCGCTGCGCACCGGTACGACGTTCGTCGGCGGCCGGTTGCGGAGTTTGAGGAACGGGAAGAACGTGAACGCGCCCCACCACAGGCCGGCGCTGAGCAGACTGAGCCGGACTGCGGTTCCCTGGCTGAGGCCGAGGGCGTCGTGAGCGGTGACGACGCCGAGGTTGATCGCGAGCAGGATGAAGCCGCCGAGGTACCCGAACGCCCAGGCGCGCGACGAGACGTCGTCGCGGTCGTCGGGCGGTGCGATGTCGATCAGGATCGAGTCGTACACAACCATCGACGAACCCAGACACAGGTTGCCGATGAACAGCAGCAGCGCCCCGAGCTCCCATCGACCGCCGCCGACGAAGACCATGCAGCACGCCGCCAGCGCACCCGCCCACGCGAAGCCGCACATCAGCAGCTTCTTGCGCTCAAGCCGGTCCGCGATCGCGCCGACCACCGGCAGGAACAACGCCGAGATCAGGGTCGCGACCGTGACCACGTAGAAGGCGAGTGAGCCGGGGGAGATCCCGAGCCCGAGTACGTCGAGATTGGTGTGACACGGCTTGTCCGACGTACCGACGTACCCGCAGGCTGCTGTCTCGGCGACCGACGTCAGGTACGGCGCGAACAGCACCGTGCCGACCGTGGTGACGTACCCGGAGTTGGCCCAGTCGTAGAGGCTGAAGCCCCAGTACTCCCGCTTGTCGACTCCGGCGGGGGCGGAGAGAAGTCCCATGCGCAGAGTGTGGCAGCTTCCCGGGACCAAGAAGAGGACCTTGTCAGGAACGTGACCCTGCCGCGTCAGCCGCCGCCAGCCCGCCCTGGTTATTGCGATGCACAAGGACAGGACGTAGTTGTCTACGCATACGCCGCCGCACGCCTGTGTCCGGGGCCGGTGGCCCCGAATCGGGGACACCTCCTGTCGTTAGGGCCATTGGCCTCGTTCGGTGAGGACGTCGCGGAGGAGGTCGGTGCGGTCGGTGATGAGGCCGTTGATGCCGGCGTCCAGGAGGCGGCGCATGGTGGCGGGGTCGTCGACGGTCCAGACGTGGATCTGCTTGCCGGCGGACTGGGCGCGGTCGATCAGGCCGGGGGTGAGGACGCGGAGGGACTTGTACTTCTCGGGGATTTGCAGGCAGGCGCCCTTGGACGGGAGCGCGATCGGGAGGAACCGCAGGAGTGCGGTTTCCAGGTCGCCGTAGCCGGTGCAGAGGCGGGGGCCGAGGAGTTTGCGGATGCGGCGGACGCGGGACTGGGAGAACGACGAGACGCAGATCCGGTCGATCGCGTTCGCGGACCGCAGTACGTCGGCCGCCGGGGCGAGGCCGTTCTCGGCCTTGATGTCGAGGTTGAACCGGATGTCGGGGAAGTGTTCGAGCAGGTCGTCGAGGCGGGGGATCGGCTCGTGGCCGTTGATCTTGGCCTGGCTGACCTCCGACCACGGCAGCTCGGCGATCACGCCGGTCCGGTCGGTGACCCGGTCGAGGACGTCGTCGTGGAACGCGATCACGACACCGTCGCTCGTCGCGTGCAGGTCGGTTTCCAGGTAGCGGTAGCCGAGGCCGACGGCGTGCTCGAAGGCGTGCAGCGAGTTCTCGTAGCCGATCAGGTCCGGGTGCTTGGCGCCGCCGCGGTGCGCCATGGCGATCGGACCGTCGTGGTCGAGGTAGGGGTACACGTCAGGAATTATGTACCGTTTGGCTGGTGACGGTACTCAGCCCCCGCCCAGACCTGTGGACCCTCGACCCCGACGTGGTGCACCTGAACCACGGCTCGTGGGGCGCCGTCCCGCGCCGTACCCAGGAGGTCCTGAGCGCGCTGCGCGCCGAGGCCGAGGCGAACCCGATGGTGTGGTTCCGCTCCGTCCCCGCCCGGCTGACCGCCGCCCGCCTCGAGCTCGCGGCGTTCCTGGAGGCCGATCCGGACGGCTTCGCGCTCGTCCCGAACGCGAGCGCCGGCATCACCGCCGCGTTCGCCACGGTGCCGATCCCGAGTGGTAGCCGGATCGTCACTACTAACCATGTGTACGGCGCCTCCCGGTTCGCCGCCGAGCGAGTTGCGCGGGCACGGGGTGCGGAGCTGCTGGTGGTCGACCTGCCGATGCAGGCGGACGTCGACACGGTGATCGCGCTGATCGAACCCGCGCTGGTGGGCGCGTCGGCGCTGCTCGTCGACCACATCAGCGCTGCGACCGGGACGATCCTGCCGGTTGCACGACTGGTCGAGCTTGCGCACGATCGCGACGTACCGGTCATCGTGGACGGTGCGCACGCGCCTGCGCTGATCGACGCACCGACCGGCGATGGAGCTGACTTCTGGACCGGCAACTTCCACAAGTGGCCGGCTGCGCCGCGGGCGACGGCCGGGCTGGTGGTGGCCGAGCGGTGGCGCGAGGCGTCGTACCCGTTGATCACTTCATGGTCCGAGTACGACGAGCGGTTGCCGGAGCGGTTCGACATGCAGGGCACGCAGGACTACGCCGCCTGGATCGCGGCGCCGGAGTCACTCCGGGTGCTGGCCGATCTGGAATGGTCGGTACGGCGGCCGCAGATCACCGCGATGCTCGAGGAAGGGGCACGTCTGGTCGCGAAGGCGCTCGGTACGTCGGTCGGTGAGGTGGCCAACCCGGCCCCGACCCTGCGACTGGTCGAGCTGCCGATGGTGGTCACCGACGCCGAACCCTTCAAGGAGCACGTGTCGCGCGAGCTGCAGATCGAGATCACGCTCACTGGCTTCGAGGGCCGCTCGTACATTCGGCTCTCCGCGCACGCCTACAACACTCCCGAGTGCTACCGGAAACTGTCGGAGGGCCTACCTAGAGTCCTCGGGTGAACGATATCCAAGCTTCGTACAACGCCGCGGCCACCGACTACCACGAACGACTGAAGGACTTCGTCGCCAAGGGTGTCGCCGAGCGCATGATGCTCAGCTACTTCGCCGAAACCGTGCAGCCCGGCCCGATCGGAGACCTCGGCTGCGGCACCGGCCGCATCACGGCCCATCTCGCGGCGGCCGGTCTGGACGTGTTCGGCATCGACCTAACTCCAGGCATGATCGCGGTAGCCCGCGAGGCCTACCCGGACCTGCGGTTCGAGGTCGGCTCGATCTTCGACCTGGACCTGAAGGACGACGAGCTGGCTGGCGCCCTCCTCTGGTACTCGCTCGTCCACACAACCCGCGACGAGCTGCCAACCGCGTTCGCCGAGGTATACCGGGTGCTGCAGCCGGGTGGACACCTGGTGTACGGCTACAAGGCGGCCCCCGGCGCCGGATCTGGGGCGGGCGCCGATCGCCTCACCACCGGGTCTGGGTCGGGTGCCGCGAGCTACCACCTCGCCTCGGCTTATGGCCATCCCGTCGACCTCGACGTTTACCTGCAGGAGCCGGCGGACGTGGCGACGCTCCTGGCTGATGCTGGTTTCGAGGAGGTGGCCACCCTCACCCACGCGCCTGAGTGGGGTGAGAAGCAGCCGCAGGCTTATGCGCTGGTGCGCAAACCGGTTAGGCCGTGACGAGGTCTATTGAGTCGAGTTCGGCGAAGCAGGTTCGGAAGGTGAACTTGAAGGTGTTGGCACCAGCCTTCAGGTTGACGTCGAGGGCTCGCTGAGTCCACGCCTCCCACCCGTACGACGGGTAGTCGACCACCACCGCGGCTGCGCCGTTCACGCTCAGGTTGTGTGAGCACGGACCACCCGTCCCGTTCCCACCACGGATGAACACCCGGAAGTTCCCGGCGTACGGCGCGTTGACCGTGACAGTCGCGGAACTCGTGGCGTCGTCGATCCACCCCGCCTTGCCGTTGTTCGAGGCCAAAGGAGTCACCGCGCTGTGTGCTTTCCCGGCGAACACAGCGGTCTCGGCCTCGAAGCGGATGATTGGTGAGCCGTGGAGAGCGGCGTACCACTGCGCGGCCAGCTTGGTGTTGCCGCTGTGGGTGAGGTGGATGCCGTCGCTCATCACGTCAGTCGCGGCGAGCGCGCCCCGGCTGTCGACGAAGTGGACCTTCTTTCCCTCGGCGGCCAACTTGCCGACCACAAACGGGAGCTGGTTGTTGAAGGCGGCCGCCCGCGCGTTGGCCCCCGCCTCGGTCATCGGCCCGACAGTCGACACATAAACCGCCAGATCCGCACGTACGGCGTACAAGGTCCGGATCAGGTTCTCGAGCCGGGCCGGCGCGGTCGCCAGGTTGAGGTTCTGCAGCACGTCGTTGGCGCCGGCGTGCAGCAGGACGGTGTCCGGCTGATAGGTCTGCATCCGCTCGGTCGCGACCTGGGTGAGCTGGTCGATCACCCACCCACCGTGACCCTCGTGATTGCGGTCCGGCAGATTCGCAGGCGTCGCATCGGTGATCGAGCCGACGAGGTCCACCGGCTGCCCCGAACTCGTGAGCATCCAGTACAGATCCGTCCGATAACCGCCCGGGATGCTGCCCGCGGTCGTCGACGATCCCAGCGGCATGATCTTCACCGGGTCGGCGGCCACCGCCGTCTGCGGAGCGGCGGCAGTGAAGGGGAGGAGAGCGGGCAGCATCAACAGCCCGGCCAGGAAGCGTCGCATGCGAGCACTGTCCCAGCCGGGCGTCGCTCCCGGTACACCTTCGATCGACGTCGAATGGACTCAGCCCTTGACAGCTCCGGCCGTCATCCCGGCGACGATCTGGCGGTTGAAGAAGAGGAACATGATCAGCGGCGGGATCGTGATCAGCAGGATGTTCATGAACAGCAGGTTGTACTGCGTGGAGAACTGACTCGAGAAGTTGTAGAGCGTCAGCTGGACAGTCGCGTTCCGGTCGCCGGGCAGGAAGTAGAGCGGGTTGGTGAAGTCGTTGAAGACGTTCACCGACTGCACCACCACAACTGTCACCACGACCGAGCGCAGCAGCGGGAAGATCACCCCGAAGAACAGCCGCAGCGGCCCGGCGCCGTCGATGATCGCAGCCTCGTCCAGCTCACGCGGAATCGTCGACACGAACGCCCGAAACAGCAGGATGCAGAACGACAACCCATACGCGATCTCGATCAGGATCAACCCAGGCATCGTCCGGAACAGCCCGAACTGCTGCAGTACCCAGATCGTCGGTACGACGGCCGGCGGGATGATGAGTCCGGCCAGCACCAGGAAGTTGATGAAACCGTTCCATCGACTCTTCCGGCGTTGCAGGACGAACCCGGCCATCGCCGCCAGCACCACCATCCCGGTCACGCTGGCCACTGTCAGGATGGTCGAGTTGATGAACGCGATCACCAGCATGTAGTCGCGGGCCTCGACCACTTCGATGAAGTTCTGCACGAACCGGAACTGGTCCGGCCAGGAGAAGTCGAGCAGTGCCGACTGCTGCCGGTCCTTGACCGCGGTCAGCACGATGAACGCGAACGGGACCAGGAACACGACCACCGAGGCGACGATCGCGACCGCGCTCAGCGCGAGCTTGCGACCCGGCCGGTGGTTGACCAACTCCGCCGTACTCACAGCTCCACCTCCCGTCGATTCAGGAACCACGACAGCGGCAGCACGACCGCGGTGACCACGACGAACAGAACGACGTTCCCGGCCGTCGACAGCCCGTAGAAACCGGCCTGGTACTGCTTGTAGATCACCGAGGCGATCACGTCCGAGGTGAAGCCGGGACCACCGCGGGTCATCGCCCAGATCAGGTCGAACGACCGCAGCCCACCGATCAGCGACAAGATGATCACGGTCACCGTGGCCGGGCGGGACAGCGGGAGCACGATCCGCCGGAACGTCTCCCACGAACCGGCCCCGTCGACGCGCGCAGCCTCGACGTACTCGCGGGGGATGGAGACGATGCCGGCGATGTAGATCAAGGTGGCCAGGCCGACGCCCTTCCAGACGTCGACCGCGGCCACCGAGAGCAACGCCCACTTCGGATCGGTCAGCCAGCCCGGTCCGTCGATGCCGATCACGCTCAGCGCGCCGTTGATCAGACCGCGTTCCGGGTTCATCAAGACGGTGAAGGTCAGTCCGACACCGATCGTCGAGACCAGCACCGGGAAGAACACCACCGACCGAAGGTAGCCGCGGGCAACGATCTGCGAGGTGAGCAGTACCGCGAGCAGTAGCCCGAGCACGACCTTCGACCCGGACGTGACGACCGCGTAGATCAGCGTGTTGGTGAAGCCCTTGACCAGCGCCGGCTCCTGGAAGAACAGCTTGAAGTTGTCGAACCCGATGAACTTCGACTCGAACAGACTCCACCGGGTCAGGCTGAAGTAGAGCGAGGCGAAGGTCGGGACCAGGAACAGCACACCGTAGATCAGTGCGGTCGGCAGGTAGAACCAGTTCGAGTAGGGGCGGTACACCCTCACCATCCCGCCAGCCCCAACTGTTGCGCCTGCTTCTTCACATCGTCGTCGTACCGGGCCGCGCCGTCCTTGGCCTTCCGGATGCCGGAGCCGACCTCGACGGTGATCTGTTCGAGCGACGGGCCCTTGACGGGTGAGAGGAACTCCAGCGCGAGGCTGGATGCGCCCGGCTTGTCGAGGTACGGCTGCATGTCCTTGATCGCCTGCGGTACGTCGGTCGGCAGCGTGCACCCCTTGACCGCGTACGGCCCGGTCGGGGGCGCGGCCTTGGACAGGGAGGCGCACCCTTCGGGACTGGCGAAGAAGGCGAGGAACTTCTTCGCCGCCTCGAGCTTGTCGCCGGTGGTGGTCTTCGGGATGTAGTTGCCGTTCGGCGTCCAGACCGTCAGACCGTTCTTGCTCGCGTCGTCACCAGGCAACGCGAACAGGCCGACGTTCTTGGCCGCCTCCGGATAGGTGCCGACCATGTTCGCGATCGCACCGGACAGCATCGGGTAGTGCGCACCCTTGCCCTGGGCAAGCATCCGCAGGCCGTCGGGCAGTTTCGCGGAGGCGAAGTCGGTGTTCTCGTAGCCGGCGTCGTGCACGGCCTGGGTGTGCTCGAAGCCCTTGAGGGCCGCGGGGGAGGTGGCGTACTTCGCCTGGTTCTTGGTGTACCGGTCGGCGAAGTCGGGCTCGGCGGCGGACACGTTGTGGAAGTCGCCGAGCACGAACAGCTGCGACGTCCAGGTCTCACCGTAGGTCTGGATGACCGGCGCGACCCCACCGGCCGCCTTGATCTTGGCGTTGTTGGCCATGAACTCGGCCCAGGTCGTCGGGATCTTCAGCCCGAGCTTCGTGTAGACGGGGATGTTGTAGAGCACCGCGCCGCCCTGGTAACCGCCGGTCGGTACGCCGTACACCTGGCCGTCGGCGGTCACCGTCTTCTTGAAGTTGTCGTCGAGGTCGTTCACGTACGGCTGGTCGCTGATCGGCACCAGGTTCTTCTGCGGCGCGATCGCCTGGAACAGCGATCCGGTGTTGTAGCCGAACACCTCCGGCATGTCACCGGTCGACAACCGGGTCTTCACCAGGTTGTCGCCCTCGGCGCCGGCCGGGCGAGTCTCGGTCTTGACCGTGATCCCGGGGTTCTTCGCGGTGAAGTCCTTGATCAGCTGATTGGCTGTCTTGATGTCCTGATCCTGATTGCCGATCAGGTAAGTGATCGTGACCGAGCCCCCACCCGAGTCGTCACTGGAACCGAGACTGCCCGCGCTGCACGCGGTCAGGGCGAGAGAGCCGGCCACCAGTACGGCGGCTACTCGCATGTCTGGGCGGAACGTCATCATGACCTCCTAGGGGATTGGTGCGATGAATCAGTGATTGAGAAGGGCCTCGAGAGCGGCCCTCACGGCGGCGGGATCACCCGCTGCCTCGGCGAGCCCGGTGGCGGGCTGATCGAGATAGCGCTCCAGCCGCGCCGCCAGAACGGCGTCGTCAGCCGAGAAACCGCTCTCTAGTGATCCGGTCACGACTGCGCCCCAGGTCGCCTCGTGATCGATCAGCTGCCGAACGGTCGGATCCGCCGGCAGCTCCGCGTTCCCGACGTACGGGTCGGCGGCCGTCCACTCGTGGGTACCGTGCCCGACCTCGACCGGCTCACTCGACCCCGGTACGTCGACCTGCGCGCGAGCGCCGACCGGAACGGTCACGGAGAGCGCGATCTCGCCGTTGCTCCGACGCCACGCCACCGCGGCCTCGCCGTACGGCGTGAGGTGCTTGGCGGACGCGTTCTCGAGCTGTCCCGTGATCAGCGGCCTGATCGCGAGAGAGCGGTATCCCGGATCTTTCGGCGCGAGACCGGCGACCCGGCGATGCATCCAGTCGGCGACCGCGCCGAGGGCGTAGTGGTTGAACGACGTCATCTCGCCGGGGTTGATGCTGCCGTCGGGGAGCATGCTGTCATAGCGCTCCCAGACCGTGGTCGCACCCATCGTCACTGCGTACAGCCAAGACGGGCAGTGTGTCTGCAGCAGAAGGCGGTAGGCGAGGTCGGGATGTCCGGTATCGGCCAAGGCATCGGCGATCAGCGGAGTACCGACGAAACCGGTACTGATCCGGAAGCTCGCGGTACGGACCAGGTCCGCGAGTCGCTCACCGGCCCGCAGCCGCTGGTGCTCGGTCGGGAGCAGCGCCCACTGCAGAGCAAGCGCGTAGTTGGTCGCGGCATCGCTCAGGACGCGTCCGCCTTCGGTCGTGTACTCGGCGGCGAATGCCTGCCGCACGCGCGCCGCCAGGTCGGCGTACTGCGCGGCGATCTCGGCGTCCCCGACCACCTCGGCGGCCTGGGCAACGACCTCGGCCGACCGAGCCAGATGCGCAGTCGCGAGTACGTCGGGATCGGCCTTGGCGCGGAACGGGTTCTCCGGCGGCGCGGTCGGGTCGAGCCAGTCGCCGAACTGGAAGCCGCCCGACCACAGCAGGTTGCTACCGGCCAACGCCGTCAACTTGTCCACCCAGGCCCGCATACTCGGCAACTGCCGAGCGAGCAGTCCCGCGTCACCGGTCCGGTGGTAGAGCACCCACGGCACGATCGTTGCCGCGTCACCCCATGCGGCGGTGGCCGGTTCCGGATTGCGCAGGACGTCCGGGATGACGAACGGCACCGAACCGTCCTTCATCTGCTCGGCCGACAGATCGGCCAGCCAGTTGCCGAGGAATCCGGCGGTGTCGAACAGGAAGCTCGCGGTGGGGGAGAAGACCTGGATGTCGCCGGTCCAACCCAGCCGCTCATCGCGCTGCGGGCAGTCGGTCGGAACATCGACGAAGTTCCCGCGCATACCCCACACGACGTTCTCGTGGAACTTGTTCAGCAGCTCGTTCGACGACTCGAACCATCCCGTCCGGCGCAGATCGCTGCCGACGACGACCGCGGTCAGATCCTCGAGGCGAAGGTCCGGTACGACGGTCACCTCGGCGTACCGGAAGCCGTGGAAGGTGAGCGGGGAGTCGAGCACGACCTCGTCCGGGCCGGCCAACACGTAGGTGTCAGTGGCCTTGGCCGTGCGCAGCGGCCGCACACCGAGCTCGCCGTTCTCAAGAACCTCGGCATGCCGAACGACGATCTCGTCGCCGGCCACACCACCTCGCACGGTGAGCTGGACGCGGCCGACGAGGTTCTGGCCGAAGTCGATCAGCGTCTTCCCGCTCGGAGACACAGAGAGCGCTCTCGCCGGGAGTTTCTCGGTGATCCGAACCGGCGGCCCGTCCGGGGCCACGAGCAACCCGAGATCGGCATCGAGAACGTCGACAGGAGAGGCGGTTCCCGGTGCCCGGCGCAGGTCGGTGCGCTGACCGTCGTACAGATCATCGGCCAAGATCGCGCTCTCTCGGGCGTTCCAGGTGTCATCGGTGCCGAAGGTGTGAACGCGGCCGTCGCCAGTGGTGACCTCAAGCTGCGCGAGAACCGCGAGCCGCGTGCCGTACACCTGAGACTGATCACGAAAGCCGAGCCGCCCGCGATACCACCCGTTGCCGACCAGGAACTCAAGCTGGTTGTCGCCGGCCTGGACCAGATCCGTCACGTCGTACGTCTGATAGCGCAGCCGATGCTCGTACGCCGTCCACCCGGGCGCCAGCTCGTCGTCGCCGACGCGACTGCCGTTGAGCTCCGGAATGTAGATGCCGTGCGCGGTGACATAGAGCCGGGCCGCGGTGATGTCACCCGGAAGGTCGAGGGAGGCGCTGAGCAGGGGAGCGGGAGAGCCGAGAGCGTTCTCTCGCGGGCTGATGAAGCGCGCACTCCAGTCATCCGGACTGAGCAAACCGGCCTCGACACGAGCCGACTCACTCCACGGACTCCAGCCGTCGGCACCACGCACCCGGATCCGGACACCCACGCGTTCCCGCGGGGCCAGTGGCTCACCAGGCCACGGGACAAGCACTTGCTCGGCGGACTCCACGACGTACGACTGCGTCGTCGTACCGGTGATCTCGACCTCGTACGCCGTCTGCGCGTAGTCGGCGGGTGCGGTCGCGATCTGCCAGGACAGTCGTGGGGTGGCAGTGCCCAGTCCGAGCGGGACGTCGGTCCGGTGTTCGAAGCGGATGCTGCTCGGTGCGGCGAGATTCGGCATGAGGCTCCAACCGTTGCGAATGAAACGATTCAGAGCCAGCTTGCTGTGGTCCGGCGCGGAGAACTAGCCCGGAGTGCACGAGACCTAGCACGAAATGAACCTCGGCCCCTATGGTGAGGCATGGGCGACGAGCCGGTGCGGCATCGCGGCACCCTGCTGCACTTCATCGACGGGGCGATCGTGCACGCGGGCCCGCATCTGCACGCCGAATCGCACCCCTTGCACACGCACAGCTTCTTCGAGGTCGCGCTGGTGATCGGCGGCACGGGTGTGCATCACAGCCAGGCCGGGCGGCAGCGGCTGGAGCTAGGTGACGCGGTCCTGTTGCGGCCCGGGGTGTGGCACGAGTACGTGCAGTGCGACGATCTCGAGGTCTACAACTGCTGCTTCTCGGCAGACCTGGTACGGCGTGAGCTGGCCTGGACCCGGGAAGATCCGCTGCTCGGGTATCTCCTGTGGACCGGACCGTTCTCCGAGCAGCGCCGCGGCGTGCTGAGCACACACCTGGAGGGCGAAACCTTCGCCGAGGCGAAGCGGCATCTGGACGGACTCCGGTCGTTGCGCAACCAGCCGCTCGGCCGGCATCGCGGTGATCTGATCGGCTGGCTGTCGCTGTACCTGAGCTGCCTGGCCCGGACGGTTGCCGAGCGCAACGATCTTCGTCCGCAGACGCATCCCGCCGTACTGGATGCGATGCGGTTGCTGGAGGCCGACCCGGCGCGGCCGTGGACGCTGACCGATCTGGCCCAGGAGCTGCACCTGGCGCCGGGCTATCTGGTGCGGCTGTTCAAGTCGGCGACCGGACTGCCGCCGATGGCCTATCTGTCGCGGCATCGCGTGGAGCTGGCAGCGGTCCAACTGCTGCACACTGACCTGCCGGTGAGCCGGATCGGGGAGGCGGTCGGCTGGCCGGATCAGAACTACTTCGCCCGCCGGTTCAAGTCGCACTTCGGGCTGAGCGCCAGCACGTATCGACAACGTTTCAATACGCCGAAGCGGTTCGTCACGTCGAAGGTCAGCTCCTCCGGCTCGTGATCAGCAGCTCCAGGCCGTCCAGGATGCGCTCGAGACCGAACTCGAGCCCCTGGTTGCTCTGGCCGGCCGACTGCAGAGCGGTGGCCAGGCTCGGGAAGCGATCGGCGTGGGTCGTGAGGATCTCCGCGAAGGCCCCGACGAACGCCTCCTCGGTGAGTCCCTGACGACCGCCAGGCTGTGAGGTGGTCTGCAAGGCGAGCGTGCGGACATGGCCGGCCAGCACCAGGATCGCATCAAGCTGCTCACTGCCGTTCAGGCCGGAGTCGGTCAGCGCCTGGACGCCGCGCTCCATCCAGGTCAGCTCGTTCGGACCGACCAAGCGACGGCCGATAGTCGACAGCAGTAACCAGGGATGCCGCGTGAATCCCTCGTAGAGGTCCATCGACCAGGCGTGCAGCGCCTCGCGCCAGGGGAGCTCGGGGCGTTCGGGTGGGGCGCCCATCGCAAGGTCGCTCATCACCGCGACCAGCTCGGCCTTGCCGGGGACATGCCGGTAGAGCGCCATCTTGGTGACCGGCAGGTCGTCCGCGACCCGCTGCATCGACACCGCGTCGAGCCCCTCGGCATCGGCGATCCGGATCGCGGCCTCGGCGATCCCGGCCAGCGTGACCGCCGGCTTCGGACCGCGACTCGGCGGCTGGGCCGTGCCCCACAGCAACTCGGTCATCCCGGCGGTGCCCTTCCCTGATCGGTTGATCTGTGTCTACCATACACATTATTGTGTCCACCGGACACAGTTAACTGTGAGGAGCAGATGCGATGAAGATTCTGGTGTCAGGAGCGAGCGTGGCCGGTCCGTCGGTCGCCCTCTGGCTGGGCCGCGCGGGACACGACGTCACGGTCGTCGAGATCGCCCCCGCACTACGCAAGGGCGGGTACGCCGTCGACTTCCGGGGCGAGGTGTTCCTCACCGTCCTCGAGCGGATGGGCGTCCTCAAGGATCTTCGCGAGCGACAGACCGGCGGTACGGCGATGCGGTTCGTCGACGAGTCGGGTCGGCAGCTGATGCGGTTGCCGGCCGAATTCGCGGGCGGCGAGCTCGAGGTCCTGCGCTCCGACTTGTCCCAGGTGCTGTACGACCACGGCCGCGACACAGCGGCGTACCGGTTCGGTGACTCGATCGCGAGCCTGCACGAGACGCCGGGCGGGGTGGACGTGACGTTCGAGAGTGGGCTGGAGGAGACGTACGACCTGGTGATCGGTGCCGACGGCATGCATTCGGTGGTGCGCAGGCTCGCGTGGCCGACTGAGCAGGTGACCGAGCGTCATCTGGGGTACTACGTGGCTGGCTGGGAGGTCCCGAACACGCTCGGCTCGGTCGAGGACTCGTTGCTCTACAACGTGCCTGGCCGGATGGCCGGTGTTGGTGCGGACAGGCGCGATCCGTCGCTGGCGGGGACGCTGTTCGTCTTCAAGTCGCCGGTGCTGACCTATGACCGACGCGATCGCGACCAGCAGAAGGCGATCATCCACCAGCACTTCGCCGACCTCGGCTGGCGCGTTCCGGAGCTGCTCGCGGCGTTGCCGTCGGCAACGGAGTTGTACTTCGACTCGATCAGCCGCGTGCACGTGGACCGCTGGTCGACGAACCGGGTCGTGCTGCTCGGTGACGCCGGGTACGGCGCAACCTTCGGAGCACTCGGCACCGGTACGGCGGTCGTCGGGGCGTACGTCCTGGCGGGGGAGCTGGGCGTAGGTCGCGAGGGTGCGTTCGAGCGCTACGAGGCCAGGTTGCGCAAGGCGACGTCGACGACCCAGGACGGCAGTCAGTCAGGTCGGTTCATGGCACCGCCGAGCAAGTTCGCCATCACCGCCCGCAACCGGATGCTGAACAACCCGTTCCTGTTGCGGCAGATGATCAAGCTGGCTCAGAAGATGAGCACGCTGATCGAACTCCCGGACTACTCAGTGGAGCAGGGGCAGCTTGTGCAGGAATGACTCCCACGAATCCGGCAGCCAGCCGGGAACGCCGAGCACGGCCATGTAGAGCCAGATCGCGATCAGCACGCAGCAGAACAACGCGATGGTGCCGAGCGTCTTCAGCCAGGCGGGCTGCTTGCCGGTCCAGGCGGTCAGCGCCTTGACCCAGTCCTTGACCTTGTAGAGCAGCCGTTGGGCCCACTCGAACTCGCTCGCCAGGACCGCGAGACCCGCGATGAACAGCGGGATACCGCCCGGTCCGGGCAACCAACCGGTCAGCGGAGCCGCGATGATCAGCACACCGCCGACCACGCCCACCACGATGCGGTAGATCAGATGCTTCTTCGGATTCGCCCGGATCCGGCGCCGCCACTCCCACCGGTCGTCTTCAGCGTCCAAGGTGATGTTGTGATCAGTGCGGTCGGGACTGTCGTGCTGCTCGGCCACGGAACCACCCTACGTGCTGACCCGGCCGAAATCCCGGAAATAACGCTGACGAATCAGGCGCGCGCGGCGCGGCCGAACTCCCAGTGCCACGGCTCCTCGCGGCTGCCACCTTGCTCGGCCCATGACGGGTGCACCCAGCCGAATGCGGAGGCCTGGGCCTTCATCCAGCGGTACTGCGTGGTGCCGAACTTGTCGATGCCGCCACAGAGGTCGATCGCGACGCCCCAGCCGTGGTTCGACGTACCAGGAAGGGCGGCCAGGGACGGCTTGCGTGCGTACAGGCTGACCTGGGCCTGGTACGAGCGGTAGGAGTCGGTGATGCAGAGCGACTTGCCGAAGGCCTTGCGGTACGACCCGGCGAGCTGCAGGTAGGCCGCGGCGGCGTCGCAGCGCAGCATGTGACCGTTGCCGATCGCACACAGTTTGCTGGACGGGATCATGCCGTTGCTGTAGCCGCCCCAGCCGGTCGTCGCGGAGCCGGTGGCCAGGAACGGCATCGGGTTGACCGGGTCGCCGCCGATCCGGACCTCGAAGTGCAGGTGCGGGCCGGTGGAGTTGCCCTCGCTGCCGACCGCGCCGATCCGCTGACCGGCGACGACCTGCTGACCGTCGGTCACGTTGACCTGGCTGAGGTGGGCGTAGAGGGTTTCGAACCCATCGCCGTGATCGATCCGGACCAGGTTGCCGGCCCAGCTCGGGTGCTCGACCCGGACAGTGCCGGCGGTGACCGCACGGACCGGCGTACCGATCGAGGCCGGGAAGTCCTGGCCGGTGTGGAAGCCGCTCGACCACATCGCGCCGGACTGACCGAACGGCGTACCGATCTCGTAGGTCCCGTCGGCGAGCGGCCACGTCCACGCACCGGTGCCGACATTGACCGACGTACCGGTGTTGCCGCAGCGGAAGTTGACCGCGTTGGTGCCTGCCGTCGGCGCGACCTGCGCTTTGGTGGGGGCGCCGAGGGTCGGGCGCAGGGCGGCCCAGAGGTTCTGCGGGACCGGCGTCACGACGACCGAGCCCTTGGACTCGTCGGACGCGATCATCTCGTCGTTGTCGAGGGCGATGCCGATGTGGACCAGGCCGAGCGACCGGCTGCCCATCAGCATGATGTCGCCGGGCTGGATCTGGTCCGGCGGGACCTGCTGGTAGCCGGGGTAGACCTTGCTGATCGTGTTCGGCAGTTTGGCGAACGGCGCCCACGCGGCGCGGGTTGCGCCAAGACATCCGTACTGGTCGGGGCCGCTGGCATCGATCGCGTACGCGCGGCCGACCAGGTTGAAGGCCTGGTTGACTGCGCGGATCGTCTCGGACGACAGCACCCGAAGGGTCTTGCCGCCGACCGTCACCGATGCTGCCCCGGGGACCGGCTGACCACCGGCGACGAGTGGGCTCAGGCCGGCCGGGAGCGTGGCGGGGTTCTTGATCGTGGCGGCGGGCGGTAGCGCCACCTTGGCCGTGGTGAGCTCGCTCAGGTAGGCCTGCCAGCGCAGAAGCGCCTGCTGGTTGCGGGCCAGCTGGAGCTGCCTCGACAGCTCGGACGCGCCGTCCAGCTCCGGGAGCTGGTCGATGGCACGCGACGCGGCATCGGCCGCCTTCTGCTTCACCTCGTTGCCGAGTTGCTGTGCCCGCTCCGCCGCGGCCTTGGCAGCGCCGCGCTTGCTGCCGGCCTCGGCCTTGGCCTTGTCGGCCTCCGCGCCGGCGTTCATGGCCTTGTTGTACTGCGAGGTCTGCGTCGTACCGAGCTGCTGGATCGCGGTCTGCCGGTCGGCGATCTCCTGCAGGTTCTCCGCGACCGGCGCCAGCGACCACAGGATCGACTCCGCACCGAGCTGAGTCGGTACGCCGAGCTGGTAGGCCTGCGCGGTGATCACACCGAGCTTGCGGCGCTCCTCGTCGGCCCGGCCGGTGGAGCTGTTCGCCGTGGTCTCGGCCTTCTTGGCGGCGGCCTCAGCAGCCTCGGCCGCCTTGAGCGCGTTCGTGTAGGCGATGGTCGCCTTGGCGAAATCAGCCTGCAGTACGGCGGCCTCGGCCTGGAGCTGCTCGAGCGAGCGTTTGACGTCCGTGACGGAGGCAGGTGGGGGAGGCGTGGGCGTGCCGGCATAGGCGGGCAGCGCCACCACTGCCAGCACCGTGCCGAGCGCCGCGAACCGCAGCCCCCGACGGTTCCCCAGAACCATCAGGCTCCCCATTGTCGTCTCGCCTCACTTGCGCAGGCCGGACGAGCCCCCGCGCTGCCCCAGCGTAAGCCGCGAACGGTCCTGACGAAACCCCACTTCACGCAGTGTGACCAATTGGACCACCAGCCTGCCCGATCGTCACTGTGCTGGGGCGACCGACTAAAGTTCAGGTCATGGCCTCGCACTTTGACGTTGTTGTCCTCGGCGCAGGTCCGGGTGGGTATGTCGCGGCGATCCGCGCGGCTCAGCTCGGGCTCAAGACCGCCATCATCGAGAAGAAGTACTGGGGCGGTGTCTGCCTGAACGTGGGGTGTATCCCCAGTAAGGCGCTGCTGCGGAACGCGGAGCTCGCGCACATCTTCCGGACGGAGGCGAAGACCTTCGGTATCAGCGGTGAGGTCAGCTTCGACTTCCCGACCGCCGTCCAGCGCAGCCGCAAGGTCGCCGACGGCCGGGTCAAGGGCGTCCACTTCCTGATGAAGAAGAACAGCATCACCGAGTTCGACGGGTGGGGCTCGTTCACCGACGCGAACACCATCGACGTGACGCTGAACGACGGTTCCTCGGAGACCGTCACCTTCGGCAGCTGCATCATCGCCACCGGCGCCACCACCAAGCTGCTGCCGGGCACCCAGCTGTCCGACCGTGTGGTCACCTACGAGGAGCAGATCCTCACCGAGGACCTGCCGGGCTCCATCGTGATCGCCGGTGCCGGCGCGATCGGTGTCGAGTTCGCGTACGTCCTGGCCAACTACGGCGTCAAGGTCACCATCGTCGAGTTCCTCGACCGAATGGTCCCGCTGGAGGACCCGGACGTCTCCAAGGAGCTCGCCCGCGCCTACAAGAAACTCGGTGTCGACGTCCTCACCTCCACCCGGGTCGACTCGATCGACGACTCCGGTTCGTCGGTCAAGGTGACGGTGACCGGCAAGGACGGCGCGCAGAAGACGATCGAGGCCGACAAGGTCATGCAGGCGATCGGCTTCCAGCCGCGCGTCGACGGCTACGGCCTCGACAAAACCGGCGTACAGCTCACCGAGCGCGGCGCGATCGGTATCGACGGTCTCTGCAAGACCAACGTGCCGAACATCTTCGCCATCGGTGACGTCACCGCGAAGCTGATGCTCGCGCACGCCGCCGAGGCGATGGGCGTGATCGCCGCCGAGACGATCGCCGGCCACGAGACCATGGAGCTCGACTACGCCATGATCCCGCGCGCCACCTTCTGCCAGCCGCAGATCGCCAGCTTCGGGTACACCGAGGAAGAGGCGAAGAAGCTCGGCCACGAGGTGAAGGTCGCCAAGTTCCCGTTCACCGCCAACGGCAAGGCCCACGGCCTGAACGACCCGAACGGTTTCGTCAAGGTCATCAGCGACGCCAAGTACGGCGAACTCCTCGGCGCGCACCTGATCGGCCCCGAGGTCACCGAGCTCCTCCCCGAGCTCACCCTCGCCCAGAAGTGGGACCTCACCACCAAGGAACTGGCGCGCAACGTCCACGCCCACCCAACCCTGTCCGAGGCCCTCCAAGAAGCCTTCCACGGCCTCGAAGGCCACATGATCAACTTCTGATCACCCCCGACCGGGCGCCCGCGGATCCCTCCGCCGGCGCCCGTTCGCACACCCCACCACCGCCTAACGTCCGAAAGACCGGAGAGCCCGTCTCCGGACGCTCGGACATTAGGGAAGTCACGAGAACGCGGCTGCCGAATCCCCATCCCCAAACCGTTTTGGGGTGGATCTGCGACGGATTCGGGGGGTGGTTCCTCCCCACATCCTCCGCGGACGGTGCGATCCCCTCCCCGAACCGGTTTGGGGAGGAAACTGGGCCGGTCAGGGCGAACATCCACCCCACTCTCCAGCGACGGTCACTTGTCAGGCGACGGGAACTCAACTTCCCCAGCCATAGCCCGGCAACCCCAGGCAACGTGGAGCCGCGGTCGCCGACCTCGCCATCCACCTCGGCCACCGCGGCGCCCAGCCATGCTGTCTTTGTAGTCGGCCGGAAGTGGTGATCAGCCACAGCGCACGTCCCCGGCCGAGAACCTTTCGGCCTGCACCCCCGACTCGACCGCCAAAGGCGGCCGACAAAAACCACAGGGCGAGCCGAGTAGATGGCTGGGCGGGATGGCGAGGTCGGCGACCGCGGTTCCACGTTGCCTGGGGCTGACGGGCTCTGGCTGGGGTGCGGGATGGTCGAGATCTGCGCTGTCCGATGGATTTGGGGGACTCGGTGACGAGAATCCATCGGATAACGCATCCGGGCAGCCCGGGACCCCGAGATCGCGGGCGCGAGTCAGTTTGAGCACCCATCAACCACATGACCCCCGTCGAGACGGTTGAGCCGTGCTCAAGGTTGGCCGGCTGGCTCACCTTGAGCACTCGTTGCCCATTGTTTGGCGGCGTGCATGGTTGAGCCATGCTCTAGGTCGGCTGGCTGGGGCACCTTGAGCACCGGTCGACCATCGTTTGGCCGCGTACGTGGTTGAGCCGTGCTCAACGTTGTACTGGGTCGGGACTTGGTGGGGTGCGGAGGTGGCGGGCGGTTAGGGCGGCGGTGGCCAGGAGGAGGGCGGCGCTGACGGCGGCTGAGAGGTGGAAGGCGTCGGTGAAGGCATCGCGGGCCGCTGGTACGGCGAGGGCTTCGCGCGTGAGGTCGGTTGCGCCGGTCTGGTGGCGGTAGGCGACGGTGATCAGGCTGCCGAGCAGGGCGATGCCCAGTGCGCCACCGAGCTGGGGAGCTGTCGAGGCGATGGCTGCGGCGGTGCCGGCGCGCTCGGTGGGGGCGGCGCCGATGATGAGGTCGGTGGCCAACGCCATGGTCGGCGCGAGACCGGCCGAGATGATGATCGAGCCGGTGACGAGTAGGGGGAGTGGGCCGGTTGCGATCAGTACGCCGAAACCTGCGACCGCCAGCGTTAGTCCGCCCGCGATGACTGTGCCCGGGGCAATCCGGCGAGCCAGTCGTGGCGCCAGGAGGGATCCCGCGATCGTGCCGACGGCGGAAGGTGCAGTCCAGAGACCCGCGGTGAGCGGATCGAGTCCGTGCACGAGCTGCAAGAACTGGGCGATCGCGTAGTTGACCGCCCAGAGAACGAAGATCGCCAGACCGAGCGCGATCGACGCCGTACTGAAGACGCGACTGGTGAAGAGTTGCAGGTCGATCATCGGATCGGGCAGCCGACGCTGCCGGACGACGAACACGACGCCAAGGATCACTCCACCAGCGACAGCGGCCAGCCATTGCCAGGCGAACCCGTCTGCCGCCAGGTGCTTGAGCCCGTAGACGATCGGCAGGATCGCAGCCATCGACAGCACCGCGCTCAGCGGATCGAGTCGCTTGCCGCCCGGAGCGCGGTACTCTGGCAGCAGCCGTGGACCTGCGATGAGCAGCGCGACCATGATCGGGACGCCGATCAGGAACACCGCTCCCCAGTGGAAGCTGTCGAGCAGCCAGCCACCGACGAGCGGCCCGATCGCGGTACCTCCGGAAACGCTGGCGACCACGATCCCGATCGCGACACTGCGCTGGGCCGGGTTCTTGAACATCGCGGCGACCAAGGCGATCACCGAAGGCATCAGCGTCGACCCGGCGACACCCATCAGAGCCCGGGCCGCGATCAGTACGCCGGGTCCGTTGGCGAATGCGGCCAGCACGGAGGCGACGCCGTACAGGGCAGCGCCTCCGAGCAGCAGTCGGCGCCGGCCGATCCGGTCGCCGAGTGTGCCCATCGTGATGAGCGAGCCCGCGAGCAGGAACGCGTAGACATCGACGATCCAGAGCAGTTCGGAACCGCTGGGGTGCAGGTCGGCCGCGATCGAAGGGAGGGCGAGATGGGTCACGGTCAGTTCGAGCGACGCGAGCAGGGCGGGCAGCGCGAGCACGCCCAGCCCGACCCACTCTCGTCGCCCGGCACGGACAACCTCAACGTTGGTTGATGTCATGCCGACGAGCATCAACCCTCAACTTAAGTTGAGGTCAAGGCCGCGCGGAGTTTCGGGTACCCAGGCGCGAGGTCGGCGAGAATTTCGGCGGCCTGGGGAAATTGGCGTGAGGTGAGGGCGAATTGCAGACTTCCGAGCGTTCGGGAAAGATCGGCGGCAACAATTGCGGCCTCGGCCTGACCGATCGCAGCCAACCAGATCGACGCATCGTTGAGACGCCGTACGCCGGCCGGTCCCGCGAGACCGGCCAGGTGGCCGCGGATGCCGTCGTCCTCGGCGGCGAGCAGCGCGGCCATCTGTTCGACGGCTTGCTGTGAGTCGCGAGCCAGCCAGTCGCGAGCGTGTGGAAGCGACGCGCGCAGGGCGTCCTCGACGGAGACTTCGCGCTGGCGCTCGAAGTCGGTGCGGAGGATGTAGGAGCCTTCTACCGAGGTGATCTCGTCCGCTCGCCAGGCTTCGAGAAACTGCCGGATCGGTAGCGTGGCATAGGGAAATCCGTCCGGATCGTGGAAGACAACCACGTCATCCGTGACCTCGACGACGACCACCCAGTGGTCACCGCCGACGGCCTTGCCCGGCGACCACGGCTGGTGCGTGAGGAGGCCGATGTCGACCGGGCCGACGAGCGCTGGGCAACTCTCGCGCAGCCTGGCCAAGGCCTCCTCAGCAGATCCGCCGGACGTCCGCTGGCAGGTCCAGCCGAGCAGGTCGATGGCTCGGTCGAGGCCGAGGTCAGGCTGCCAGCCGGGCGGATCGAACCAAGGCAGCCCGGTGTCCTCGATCTGCGCACCGAACGGCGAACCGGTCAGCACCTCGACCGCTGTCATCGGTACGTCGCGAATGATCATTGCCAGGGAATTCGCATAACAATAGGCGCCGGAGCCCAGATAATTCGTCGTCATGCGCAGATAGTGGCATTCTCGGAATTCATTGTCACGGGAAGCGGTAGAAGGTCTGCAGTGGCTCACCGGGGTAGTGGATGTGCAGCGCGAGTCCGGGAGCGGCGTCGGTGTCGACGATCGTCCCGCTGGCCGGGGCAGGCTCGAAGGGGAGCGTGACGGTCGACCGGATGCCAGGTGCGCCCAGGACCGGGTGACCGGCGAAGGTGGTGACGACCGGGTTGTGCACATGGCCGGTCAGGATCGCGGTGACGGTCTTGTCGACGAGGACGGCTTCGAGCGCTTCCTGCGAACGCAGCAGCCACTGGTCCATCACCGGGTGGTGCATGACGAGCGGCGGGTGGTGCATCGCCACGAACACCGGGCCGTCGAACGGCTCCCGCAGTACGGCGTCCAACCAGGCCAGCGAGTCCTCGGAGAGCAAGCCGTGGTCCTCACCAGGCACCGTGCTGTCGACCAACACGAACCGCGCACCGGCAGCCTCGCGCAGCTGATGAATCGGGTGCCCGTCACCGGGGGAGTCCAGGTAGTCGGCAAGCCCGACCCGCAATGGCGAGCTGACATCGTGGTTCCCCGGCAGCACGAACACCGGTACGCCGGTCGGCAGCTCGGCCGCCAGTTCGTCGTACTCGGCCGGCAGTCCGTGATCGGCCAGATCCCCACTCACCAGTACGACGTCCACCGGCGTACTGAACTCGCGCAGGTACGCCGTGATCCGTCGCAGCCGATCGCGGGGCGTGGAGGTCCCGTCCAGATGAGGGTCACTGAGGTGTGCGATGACGATCATCTTTCGACCCTAACCGCAGAACCCGGTCGGCAGATCGCTGCACGGGACGAGTCCGCCGCGCTCCAGGACCGGACGAGCCTGCGTCGAGCCGATGTAGTCGAGGAACGCCGCGGTGAGCGACTTCGGGTCGGGCGTCTTGTAGGTGTAGGCGTGCTCGACCTCCCAGAACCGGTACGACCGGTCTTCCACCTTCGCGGTGTCCGGTGCGACCTTGTCGATCGTCGCGATCGAGATCTGCGGATACTTCCGCGCGCTGCCGAGTTCGGCGTACCCGATGCCGCCGTCGATCTCGTTGACCCGGGTGAGCAGCTCCTCCGTCGTACCGACCTCGCAGCGGTGGTACTTCGCGACCGCGTCGTCGTCGCGAGCACAGTCGTCGGACGAGATCCCGAGCTCCTGATCACCGGCGAGAACCTTCTCCCGGAACACCCGGCGCGATCCCGAATCCGGACCGACCCGGCTGACCATCCGGATCGGCAGGTCGCGGCCGCCGAGCTGCTTCCAGTTGGTGAGCTTGCCGCTGTAGATGTCGCGCAACTGCGTCGTACTGACCCCGGTGACATCGGCCGATCGGTTGACGACCACGGCGAACACGACCACCGCGACCGGTTCGCCGCGCAGCTCGGGCGCGCTCTCGGCAGGGCCGTCCGACATCGCGATCTGCCGGCTCGCCTGCTCTGCATCCTTTGAGCCGAGTTCGGCGAGGCTGCGGACGCCGCTGCGGCTCCCGTTCGCGGCGATGGTGATGTCGGCGTTCGTGCACTCGGCGGCATAGGCCGTCCGCAGCTCGCGCATCGTCGGCTCCACCGCGGTCGAGCCGATCACCCGGAGCTGACCGGACGAGCAGTCGTCCGGCGGCTTGAGCACGTCGACGAGGAAGAACGCGACGAGCGCCCCGACCAGCATCAGCGACAGCGCGCCGAACAGCAGCGTACGGCGACCCGGTCCGCGCGGCCGCGGTTCGTGGTACACCCCGCCACCGGTCGAGCCGCCGGCCAGGTAACCCGAGTGGCTGACGCCCTGACCGGTCCCCGACAGCACCAGCAGGAACTTGAAATGGTCGCCCCGATTGATCGCGATCCGCGGCAACACGAGCTTGCTGGTGTCGACGAAGTTCGCCGGTGACAGCCGCCGTTCGAGCATCTCGCCGAGCGAACTCGGGTGCGCCTCGGTCACCTTCAGCCCGACGATCTTCCGGTCGGGGAACGCGAAGGCGACCTTCTCGTGCATGTCCTGCGGGCCGATGTCCATCCCACCGGCGTTGTCCAGCCGCAGCAGGACGATGCTCGGATCCGTCACCACCGACCCCTGGTGACGGACCTCGACATCCACCATCCGCTGGGTCTGATCGGCCCGCGGATAGACCCCGATCCGCGCGTCCACCTGCACGCGGTAGACCAGCCGCTTGCGCCGCAGGACATAGCGGTCGACGAGCCAGGCGATCGCCGTACCGATCAAGGCAACGGCAGCGATGACGGTTTCGAGATTGACGGACGCGAAACCAGAGAAGTCGAACAACGTGCCCCCACTTCAGCGAAGGCAGGACGCTACTCGCCCGCGGTGAACGCCCGCTTACCGCGCGATGACGCGGAGGCGCTCGATCGTCTGGGTCAGCACGGTTTCGAGTGGGGTCGCCGAGACGCCGAGGACGGCCGAGGTGTGGGTGGCGTCGAGCAGCAGCGGATCGTTGTCGAGGTACTGCATCTCGATCAGCTCGGCCATGATCGGGTCGTCCTGACCGAGCCGTTCGAGCTCGGCCGGCGAGATGCTGGTGAGTTGCGGAGTCGGCGCCTCCGCGAGCCTGGCCAATTCCACCGTCAGAGCGCGGACCGGCAAGGTCGAGGTGGACGGGACATGCCAGGCGCGTCCCCAGGCATCGTCATGGCGAGCAGCGGCAATCATCGTGCGCGCGGTGTCCTCGACGTACGACCAGCTGTGCTCGACGTCGAGCTCGCCGGGATAGGCGGCGGCGACACCTGCCAGCACGGCCGGCGGAACGATCAGGTTGTAGACCGACATGGTGTCCGGGCCGAGGAAGTCGCTCGCGCGGATCTCCGTCACTCGGGCGTCACTGGCCAAGGCGTCGTCCCACATCCGTGCGCGAACCGAACCCTTGACCGTGGTCGGCGCCGAGGGCTGGTTCTCGGTGATCGGGCCTGCGACCGGACCGTACGCGTAGAGATTGCCGAGCATGACGTAGTCCGCGCCGGTGCGCTCGGCGGTGGTCAGCATGCCGGCCGCGAGTGGTGGCCAGTCGCTCGGCCACCGGTCGTACGACGGCATCGCGCAGTTGTAGAGCGTGGTTGCGCCCTCGCACAGGCTGGTCAGCTGGTCGACTGCGGTGGCGTCGGCGGCGACACGTTCGATTCCCGGGTGGTCCGGGCCGGAGCCGCTCCGCGTGACGAGCTTGACGCGCTCACCATCGTCCGCGAGCAGCCGAGCCAAGGCCCGGCCGGTCCCGCCGGCGCCGACCACGACAGAGAAGGTCATGTGCATCTCCCGAAGAGTTGTTGGAGCTCGACCCTACGAAGGCAACTCACGCCACGGACATGGTCACAACGCTCCGCGACATATCCAGCCGTCTAAGCTGAGGACGTGGACGTGCTGAGCGACGTACTGACTGCCCTGCGAACCGGACGTCCGCACGCGGCTCGAACCGAGGAGCAGGCTCCGTGGGGGATCCGGTTCCCGCCGAGCGATGGTGCCGGGTGCCACGTGTTGCTCGAAGGGTCGTGCTGGCTGCTTCCGGCGCGTGGCGAGCCGATCCGATTGAGCGTCGGCGACGTGGTGTTCGTGCCGCACGGTGCGGGCTATGCGTTGGCCGACCACCCGGACAGCTCGCTGACCGAGTTCCAGTTCGACACCGCGCCGGCGGCCGATGCGGTCGGGGCGCAGGGCCCGGCGATCAAGCTGCTGTGCGCGGCGTACTACTTCGACCGATCGAGCAGCCATCCGCTCCTCGACGAACTGCCGGAGGTCGTGCATCTGTCCGGCCGGCATCCGTCCTTGCGCGCGGCGATCGACCTGCTGGCGAGCGAACTCAGCGATCCCCGAGCGGGCTCGTCCGCGATCTTGGCGGGACTCGTCGACATGCTGCTGATGTTCGTGCTGCGCGCCTGGTTCGCGGACGAACGGGCCACCGAGGGCTGGGCGACAGTGCTGGCCGACCCGGTGCTGATGGCGTCGCTGCACGGTATCCACGGCAGTCCGCAGCATCCCTGGACGGTGGCTGAGCTCGCCTCGCTGTCCGGGTTGTCGCGGTCGAGTTTCGCCAAGCGGTTCACCGACACGGTCGGCCGGACGCCACTCGGCTATCTGACCTGGTGGCGGATGACGCTGGCCGCGCGCCGGCTGCACGATTCCGATGCGCCGCTGCGCGCGATCGCCGCGCAGATCGGGTACGGGACCGAGTTCGCACTCGCCAAGGCGTTCAAGCGCGAGTACGGCGTCGCTCCCGGGGAGTACCGCCGTACCCGCCTTACCGCATGATGACGCGCCGGGGGAGGGCTTGGCCGGGGGCGAGGCGTCTGCAAGATTGGCGGCATGGCTGAACAGGTTGACGTGGTCGTGATCGGGCTGGGTGTGGGCGGCGAGGAGGCCTCCGGGCGGCTGGCCGAGGCGGGGCTGAACGTGGTGGGGATCGAGCCGCGGCTCGTTGGCGGTGAGTGCCCGTACTACGGGTGCATCCCGAGCAAGATGATGATCCGCGCGGCCAACCTGATCGCCGAGACGCGCCGTGTCGACGGCATGGCCGGTACGGCGTCGGTCCAGCCGGACTGGGCTCCCGTGGCGAAGCGGATCCGCGACGAGGCGACCGACAACTGGAACGACCAGGTCGCGGTCGACCGGCTGGTGAAGAAGGGCGTCACGTTCGTCCGCGAGCACGCCACGATCACCGGGAAGCGCACGGTGAAGGCGGGCGACCGGGAGTTCGAGGCGTCGAAGGGCATCATCGTCGCGACCGGCACGGTCCCGCTGGTGCCGCCGATCGACGGCCTCGCCGGTACGCCGTTCTGGACGAACCAGGACGCGATTCGGGCCGAGACGTTGCCGGCCTCGTTGGTCGTGCTCGGCGGTGGCGCGATCGGGGTCGAGCTCACCCAGGTGTTCGCCCGGTTCGGTGTGGCCGTGACCGTGGTCGAAGGCGCCGAGCGAATCCTGTCGATGGAGGAGCCGGAGTCGGGCGACCTCGCCCGCGAGGCGCTCGAGCGGGACGGCGTCGTCATCAACACCGGCGTACACGCGTCGAAAGTTGCGCACGACGGCAACGAGTTCACGATCACGTTGGATGACGGCCGCACGGTCAGCGGCGAGAAGTTGCTGGTGGCAACCGGTCGGCGGGTCGACATCAAGGGCCTCGGCCTGGATCAGGTCGGGATCGACGCGGACGCGCGCAAGATCGAGGTGGACGAGCACGTCCGGGCCGCGGACGGTGTGTGGGCCGTCGGTGACGTGACCGGGGTCGGCGCGTTCACGCACACCGCGATGTACCAGGCGAACATCGCCGTACACGACATCCTCGGCACGCAGGATGCGCCGCTTGCCCGGTATCACGCGATGCCGCGAGTCACCTTCACCGATCCGGAGATCGGCGCGGTCGGGCTCACCGAGAAGCAGGCTCGCGAGCACGGGCTGAATGTCGCGACCGGTTCGACGCAGATCCCGTCGTCGTCGCGCGGCTGGATTCACAAGGCCGGGAACGAGGGTTTCATCAAACTCGTGGTCGACACGGATCGCGGCGTACTGGTCGGTGCGACCAGCGCGGGGCCGACCGGTGGCGAGGTGCTCAGCGCGCTCGCGATCGCCGTACATGCCGCCGTACCTGTGCACTCTCTGCAACAGGTCATCTACGCGTACCCGACGTTCCACCGCGCGATCGGTGATGCCCTGAAGGATTTATAACGATCCCTGTTGCGATTCGATCGCAAAAGGACGAAGAATGTGCGCGTGCATGTTCCTGATGGGTTCTTCAACGCCCCGACGTCCGTCGCCACCGGCCTGATCGCGGCCGGTGCCGTCGGTTTCAGCCTGCAGCGCGCGAACCGCGAGATCCGGGAGACCGGTCCCGCGCTGGCCGGGCTGACCGCGGCCTTCGTGTTCGCGGTGCAGATGGTGAACTTCCCGGTCGGCGCCGGCACCAGCGGTCACCTGCTCGGCGGTGCGCTGGCGGCCGCGCTCGTCGGCCCGTGGACCGGCGTACTGGTGATGTCGACGGTGCTGCTCGTGCAGGGTCTGCTCTTCGCCGACGGCGGCCTGACGGCACTCGGTACGAACATCACGCTGATGGGCCTGATCACGGTGCTCGTCGGGTACTTCCTCACCCGCGCCCTGCTCCAGGTGCTGCCGCGCCGGACCGGGAGCGTCGTACCGGCCGCGACCGTCGGTGCACTGGTCTCCGTACCGGTCGCAGCGCTGGCCTTCACCGGCCTCTACGCGATCGGCGGCGCGGTCGACATCCCGCTCGGCAAGCTTGCCACCGCGATGGTCGGCTGGCACATCCTCGTCGGCATCGGTGAGGCTGTCATCACCGCGGCCGTCCTCGGTGCGGTGGTCGCGACCCGTCCCGACCTCGTGTACGCCGCTCGCCACCTTCAGCAGGACCTGATCCTGGTCGATGCCGATGGCAACACTTCCACGGTCTCGCCGGATAAGCCGATCGCCGCCAAGCCGGCCGGTCGTTCGCTCGGTATCGGGGTCGCCATCACGCTTGTTGTTGCCGGTGGCGTCAGTCTGCTGGCCAGCGCCCATCCTGACGGGCTCGAGTTCGTCGGCGCCAAGCTCGGCTTCGAGAGCGCGGCCAAGGACTCCGCGGTCGCGGGCAGCCCGCTGGCCGACTACGGCGTGAGTGGCATCGGCAACGCGCAGGTCTCCGGTGCGCTCGCCGGCATCATCGGCGTACTGGTCACGATCGCGGTCGGCCTGGCCATCGCCAAGGTCGCGTCGCTCCGCACGAACAAAGCGTCGTGAGCGGGGACGGCCTGCTCGTCGCGGTCGACAGCAAGGTTCACCGGATCCCGGCGCAGGTGAAGATCGTCGCCCTGTTCGTCTTCGTCCTGGCCGTCGTCTCCACCCCAGCCGCCAACTTCTGGGCCTTCGCCCTGTACGCCGCCTTCCTCGTCGCCGCACTCGTGGTTGCGAAACTCCCGGCGCTCGTGGTCTCCCGGCGGCTGGCGGTGGAGACGCCGTTCATCGTGTTCGCGCTGCTGCTCCCGTTCGTGGCGACGGGACCGACGGTCGACGTACTCGGCGTGCAGTTGTCGCAGTCCGGCGTACTCGGCGCGTGGAACGTCCTGGCGAAAGGCACGCTCGGAGTGATCGCCGCGATCCTGCTGTCGGCCACGACCGGCCCGCGCGAACTGCTCGCCGGACTCGAACGCCTGCGGTTGCCGTCGACCCTCGTGGCGATCCTGTCGTTCATGGTTCGCTACCTGAGCGTCGTCTCCGACGACCTGCACCGAATGCGGATCGCCCGGGAGTCCCGTGGGTACGTCGGCGGCCGAGCCGGACATCTGAAGGCGATCGCCGGGGGAGTGGGCGCACTGTTCGTCCGCAGTTTCGAGCGTGGTGAGCGGGTGCACCTGGCGATGCGGTCGCGCGGTTACACCGGCCGGATGCCGCTGCTCGGCGAGGTCGGTGCGACGCGGGCCCAGTGGCTCGAAGGGTTGACGATCTCCCTGGCTGCGGTGGCCGTCGCGGTGGCGGCTAGGGTTGTCGGCTTGTGAGCGGTCCCGCGATTCATGTCGAACGTCTTGTCTTCGCCTACCCCGACGGGCGGCAGGCCCTGTACGGCGTCGATTTCACCGTCGAACGCGGTGAGCGCGTGGCGCTGCTCGGCCCGAACGGCGCCGGCAAGACCACCCTCGTCCTGCATCTGAACGGGATCCTCGGCTCGGTCGCCGGTGGTTCCGGCAGCGGGCGGATCGAGATCGGCGGGACCGGGCTGCATCGCGACCACCTGCGCGTGATCCGGCGGAAGGTCGGTCTGGTCTTCCAGGATCCGGACGACCAGCTGTTCATGCCGACCGTGCGTGACGACGTCGCCTTCGGACCGGCGAACCTCGGTCTGCGCGGCGCCGAGCTCGACGACCGAGTCCGTGAAGCACTGGTCCAGGTCGGTATGCAGGATCACGCGGACCTCGCGCCGCATCACCTGTCCTACGGCCAGCGCCGCCGGGTCGCGGTCGCGACCGTGCTCGCGATGCGTCCCGAGGTGCTCGTCCTCGACGAACCGTCGAGCAACCTGGACCCGGCCAGCCGGCGCGAGCTCGCCGACATCCTGACCGGTCTCGATGTGACCCTGCTGATGATCACCCACGACCTCCCGTACGCCCTGCAACTGTGCGAGCGGAGCCTGCTGATGGACAGCGGCCGGATCGTCGCGGACGGCCGGACCCGGGACCTGCTCGGCGACGCGGACCTGATGAGCGCGCACCGGCTGGAACTGCCGTACGGGTTCGACCCGCTCTCGGTGCCCGGACCCGAAGGCCGCTGACCTACTCCAGAAATACGCGGCCAGTTTCTTACCAAGACCTTGTCTGTTACCCGCGAGTCGGCCATCGTGACTTTGAGTACTTCAGTCGCCACCCCTCGCACCCAAGGCGGTCCGCCCATGAAGTCCATCGTCAGTGCTCTGTCCGCCGCGGCCCTCGGCGCCGCGACGCTCCTCGTCCCTGGTGTCGCCCACGCCGCGGTCAACTACGTTGCCCTCGGCGACTCCTACGCCTCCGGAGTCGGCACCCGTACGTACATCTCCAGCAGCGGTTCGTGCCAGCGTTCGACCAAGGCCTATCCCTACCTCGACGCCGCCCGGCTCGGCGCGAACCTGACCTTCGTCGCCTGCTCCGGCGCGCGCGTCGCCGACGTCACGAACAACCAGCTCAGCGCGGTCACCAGCGCGGCCAACCGGATCACCGTCCAGGTCGGAGGCAACGACGCCGGCTTCTCCTCAGTGATCACCGAATGCGCCAAGCCGGCCTGGCTCGGTGACTGCGACACCGCGATCAACAACGCCCAGGCCACGATCAACAACACGATCCCTGGCCGGCTGAACGGTCTCTACGGCTCGATCAAGAGCCGCGCATCCTCGGCCAAGGTCATCGTCGTCGGTTACCCACGCCTGTTCAACGGCACCGACTGCAACGCCGGCACCTTCTTCAGTCCCGCCGAGATGACCCGCCTGAACCAAACCGCCGACCTCCTCAACTCGAAGATCGCCAATGCTGCGAGTGGAGCCGGCTTCTCCTTCGTCAACCCGACCTCCGCCTTCATCGGCCACGCCGTCTGCGGCAGCCCCGAATGGATCAACGGCCTCTCCAACCCCGTCAGCGAGTCCTACCACCCCAACATCGCCGGCCAAGCCGCCTACGCCAACCTCGTAGCCCCCGCCCTCACCAAGGACTGACCCACAACGTCCGAAGGACCCGCAGGCCTGGTCTCCGGATCGTCGGACGTTAGCTCCCCCTTCCACGTAACGTCCGAACGATCCGCAGGCCTGGTCTCCGGATCGTCGGACGTTGCGCGGGTGGCGGTTACTCGGTGGCGACGTATTCGCGGAGGTGTTCGGCGGTGAGGGTGGGGCTGGACTCGACCAGGTCGGCGGGGGTTCCGGTGAAGACGACTTGGCCGCCGTCGTGGCCGGCGCCGGGGCCGATGTCGATCAGCCAGTCGGCGTGCGCCATCACGGCCTGATGGTGCTCGATGACGATCACCGTGTTGCCGTCCTCGACCAGCTTGTCGAGCATCGTCAGCAGCGCGTCGACATCAGCCAGGTGCAACCCGGTCGTCGGCTCGTCCAGGATGTAGATCGAACCACTCTTGCCCATGTTGATCGCGAGCTTCAGTCGCTGGCGTTCACCACCGGACAGCGTGGTCAGCGGCTGCCCGAGCCCGATGTAGCCGAGCCCGACGGCCGACAACCGGTCCAGGATCGTCCGGGCCGGCCCCTTCACGAAGAATTCCCGGGCCTCGGTCACGGTCATCCGCAGTACCTCGCTGATGTTCTTCCCGCGCAACTTGTACGCGAGCACCTCGGCCGTGAACCGCGCCCCGTTGCAGACCTCGCAGACCGACGCGACCTCGGCCATCATCGCGAGATCGGTGTAGACCAACCCAATGCCCTTGCACGACGGGCACGCGCCGACCGAGTTCGCGCTGAACAGACCCGGCTTCACGCCATTCGCCTTCGCGAACTCCGCCCGGATCGGATCGAGCAGTCCGGTGTACGTCGCCGGGTTGCTGCGCTTGGAACCGCGAATCGGCTCCTGCCCGGCCACGATCACCCCCGGCCGACCGGCCAGCGAGCCGTGGATCAGCGAGCTCTTGCCCGACCCCGCCACCCCGGTGACCACGGTCAGTACACCCAGCGGGATGTCGACGCTGACATCGCGCAGGTTGTGCAGGTTCGCGTTCTCGATCACGAGCTTCCCGGTCGGACGCCGTACGTCGTCCCTCACAGCAACGCGGTGATCCAGATAGCGGCCGGTCAACGTGCCGGACCGCTTCAGCCCGTCCAGGTCACCGGAGTAGCAGAGCCGACCGCCGGACAGACCGGCTCCCGGACCGAGGTCGACGACGTGGTCGGCGATCCGGATCGTCTCCGGCTTGTGCTCGACGACCAGCACGGTGTTGCCCTTGTCGCGCAACTGGATCAGCAGGTCGTTCATCCGCTGGATGTCGTGCGGGTGCAACCCGACCGTCGGCTCGTCGAAGACATAGGTGACGTCGCTCAGGCTGGAGCCGAGGTGCCGGACCAGCTTCACTCGCTGCGCCTCACCACCCGACAGCGTGCCGGATTCGCGATCGAGGCTGAGGTAGCCCAGCCCGATGGTGACCATCGAGTCGAGCGTCTGCCGCAACCCGTCGAGCATCGGACCGACACCGGGGTGCTCGACTCCGGCCACGAACTTGGCGAGATCGCTGATCTGCATCGACGAGCAGTCGCCGATCGTGCGGCCGTTGATGGTGACCGACCGAGCCGCCTCGTTCAACCGCGCACCGCCACACGACGAGCAGGTCTCCTGCCGAACCGCGCGCTCGCCGAACGCCCGAGCTGGGGCCTGCATGGTGTCCAGATCCTTACCGACGTACTGGCGCTTGACCTTCGCGGCGAGTCCTTCGAAGGTGAGGTTGCTCTTGCCGATCTTGACCTTCATCGGTTCCTGCCAGAGGAACTGCTGCCAGGTCTCGGCCGAGTAGTCGCGCAGCGGCAGCTCGGGATCGAACAGACCTGACTGCGAGAACAGTTGATACCACCAGGTCTCGGGCCCGTACCCCGGCACCTTGATCGCGCCATCCTTCAAACTGAGGTCCCGGTCGACGAGCTCGTCGATGTCGAGCTCGGTGGTCCGGCCGAGACCCTCGCAGACCGGGCACATCCCCTCGGCCCGGTTGAAGCTGAACGCCGAGGGCGGCCCGACGTACGGCGTACCGGCGCGACTGAACAGGACCCGCAGCATGGTGTGTGCGTCGGTGGCGGTGCCGACCGTGGATCGGGAGCTGGCACCGATCCGCTCCTGGTCGACGACAATGGCTGCGGACAGGTTCCGCAGGGCGTCCACGTCCGGCCGGGCCAGACTGGGCATGAAGTTCTGGATGAACGCGGTGTAGGTCTCGTTGATGAGTCGCTGGGACTCGGCGGCGATGGTGTCGAAGACGAGCGACGACTTCCCGGACCCGGAGACTCCGGTGAACACCGTCAGACGGCGTTTGGGGATGTCGAGCGAGACGCCGGCGAGGTTGTTCTCGCGGGCCCCGCGGACCTCGATCAGGTCGTGGCTGTCGGCGGCCGGGTGACCGGCTGGAGCGGTCGAATCGGTGGCAGGCATCCTTCAATCCTCCCATTGAACCGCCGATGAAGACTTTCTGCGCGAAGCCATCGCTCACCCGGGCCGGAAAGTTTCGACACAGCGTGAAGGATGTGAGAATGTCCGGCATGCGAGCCACCGTGAAAGACGTCGCGAAACTGGCCGGGGTGTCCCCGAAGACGGTCTCCAATGTCATCAACGGTGTGGTGTTCGTCCGGCCGGAGACCCGGGCCCGGGTCGAGCAGGCGCTGAGCGAGCTCGACTACGTGCCGAACATGAGCGCCCGCGGCCTGCGCAACGGCCGGACCGGCATGATCGCCCTCGCCCTCCCGGACCTGCTCCGGCCGTACTCGGCCGAGATCGTCCACCTCGTCGTCGAGCTCGCCCACGAGCGCGGCTGGGGCGTCCAGATCGAGCAGACCGCAGCCGAGCCGCGCCGCGAATTCGAGCTGCTGTCGAAAGCCCGCGCGTACCTGGTCGACGGCCTGATCCTCAACCCGGTCAACCTCGACGACAGCGCCGTACTGTCCGCCGGGCCGCTGCCGCCTCTCGTCCTGATCGGTGACGTCGATCAGGACCTGGTCAGCCAGGTCGCGATCGACAACGTCGCCGCGGCCCGTGACATGACCCGGCACCTGATCGCCCGCGGCTGCCGCAGGATCGTCGCCGTCGGTACGCCGGAAATCCCGCGCGGATCCAGTGGAGCCGGCGTACTGGGCAGTGCCGCCGAAGCCCCCGGTACGGCGGCCTCCCGGCTCCGAACCGCGGGTTATCGCCAGGCGCTCGAGGAGGCCGGCATCCCGAACGACCCGGCCCTGGAGATCGGCCTGGACCGCTGGCGACCCGAGGGCGCGGCCACGGTCGTGGGGAAGTACCTGGCCGAGCGCGAACTCCCCGATGCGTTCTTCTGCTTCACCGACACCCTCGCTTCGGGCGCGCTGTCCGCGCTCTGGAGCGCCGGCGTCGCCGTACCCGATCAGACGCTGGTCGCCGGGTTCGACAACGTGCTCGAGAGCCAGTTCATGATCCCGCCGCTGACCACGGTCGACTTCGACCGGCGCGCGTTCGTCGGCGCCGCGCTCGAGCTGCTCGAGGAACGGATGGCCGACAAGAACGCCGCACCCCGCCGCGTGATCGTCCCGCACCGGGTGATCGAGCGGGTCAGCACCACCCGCTAACTCGAACACGTTCCGGCAAAAACACACACAAACACTTGTCAACGTATTCCAACGATGTAATCATCCAGAAATCCCTGCGAAGGAGACTGGATGAGTGCGTTGGAACGGCGGTTCTCCCGCCGTCGGTTACTCGGTACGGCGGCCGCGGTCGCCGGTGGTGGCGTCCTGGTCGGATGCTCGCCCGGAGCGTCCCGGTCGGCCGCCGACCTCAGCTACTGGCACCTGATGACCGGTGGAGACGGGATCGTGATGGCCGGCCTGGTGGACGCCGTCAATGCCCAGCACCTCGGCTTCAGTGCGACCCAGACCGTGCTGGCCTGGGGCCCGCCGTACTACACCAAACTCGCGATGGCCTCGGCCGGCGGCCGGGCCCCGGACCTCGCGATCATGCACGCGTCGCGGATCGCGGGCTATGCGCCCGGCGGCCTGCTCGAGCCATGGGATCTCGACCTGCTGGCGGAGGTGGGGTTGCGCGAGAGCGACTTCCCGCCGCTGGTCTGGCAGAAGGGCCTGTACGACGGGAAGCTGTACTCGATCGCGCTCGACACCCACCCGTTCGTGCTCTACTACAACACCGAGCACGCCGAGAAGGCCGGTGTCACCGACGCGCTGCAGACGATGAAGTCCCCCGAGGAGTTCACCGAGACCGCGCGCAAGCTGCAGAAGGTGACCGGCAAGCACGGTCTGTCCTACGGATACCTCGGCGACGGCTCGCAGATGTGGCGGCTGTTCTATACCTTCTACCGCCAGCAGAACGCCGAGATGAAGCTCGTCCCGGGGCAGAAGGCCCAGGTCGACGAGGCCGCCGCGGTGAAGGCGCTCAAGTTCGTGCAGTCCCTCCTGGACGACACGATCGCCACCAAAGCCGGCGACGGCGGTACGGCGACCAGTGAGTTCCTGCACGGTGAGAGCGGGATGCTGTTCGGCGGTGTCTGGGAGCTTCCGACGCTCAAGGAATCGAAACTGCAGTTCGACGCGCGTCCCATTCCAACGTTGTTCGGGACCGATGCGGCGTACGCGGACTCGCACACGTTCGTGCTGCCACGGCAGTCGAAGCTCGATCCGGAACGACGGCGGCACACGTACCAACTGGTCGCCGAGATCCTCAAGCGGTCGGTCAAATGGGCCGGCGCCGGCCACATCCCGGCGTACCAGCCCGTGGTGAAGAGCCCGGAGTACCAGGCGCTGAAGCCGCAGTCGAACTACGCGGACATCCCGGAGTACGTGAACTACGACCCGGATGCGTGGTTCGGGGGTGCCGGGAGCGACTTCCACCGGTACTTCGCGGAGAACGTCCAGAACGTGTATCTCGGCAGCGGTGATCCCGAGGCGGGGTTCGCCGGATTCGTGAAGCGGCTGAACGTGCTGCTCGACCGCCCACAACCGGTATGAAAGGCGATCTGACGATGTCGAACCGACGTGGCGAGAGCCTCACCGGATGGGCGTTCGCGGCACCGTTCGCCGTACTGTTCGCCCTGTTCCTCGTGGTGCCCGCGATCTACGGGCTCTACCTCAGCTTCACCGGCGAGACGCTGACCGGCTCGGGTGGCGATCTGCTCGGGTTCGCGAACTACGCCGAAGCACTGACCGATCCCGACATGTGGCGGTCGCTCGGCAACACCTTGTGGTTCACGGTTCTGAGCACGGTTCCGCTGGTCGTGTTGTCGCTGGCGTTCGCGTTGCTGGTGAACCTCGGGCTGCCGGGGCGCTGGCTGTGGCGGTTGTCGTTCTTCCTGCCGTACCTGCTCGCCTCGACCGTCGTGGTGATGTTCTGGTCCTGGATGTACAACCCGAAGCTGGGCCTGATCAACGGCGTGCTGGCGGAGTTCGGGATTGCGCCGGTGGCGTGGTTGCAGGATCCGAAGGTTGCGATGATCTCGGTCGTGGTCACCACGTTGTGGTGGACGATCGGCTTCAACTTCCTGCTGTACCTGGCGGCATTGCAGAACATTCCGGAGCAGCAGTTCGAGGCGGCCGCGATCGACGGCGCCGGCAAATGGCGGCAGCTGTTCTCGATCGTGATCCCGCAGCTGGCGCCGACGACGGGCCTGATCCTGACATTGCAGATTCTCGCGTCGCTGAAGGTCTTCGACCAGATCTACATGCTGACCAACGGCGGTCCGGCCGGATCGACCCGTTCGGTCGTGCAGTACATCTACGAGTCCGGCTTCACCGGCTACCGCTTCGGCTACTCGTCGGCCATCTCGTACCTGTTCTTCGCCATCATCGTGCTGGTGTCGCTGGCGCAGTACAAACTGATCAACCGCAGGAGCGCCGTATGAGCACCTACACGTTGTCACGTGGCATCAAGCGCGGACACAAGCCCGGCGAGAATCCTTGGAGCATCTCGCGGATGGTTGCCCTGCTGGTGCTGGCGTTCCTGGCCGCGACCTGGCTGGTGCCGTTCGCCTGGGCGGTACTGACCTCACTGAAGAGTGAGGCGGACGCCGGTGCCTCGTCGATCAGTCTGAGTCCGCCGGACGGGTTGGGTTTCGATGCCTACCGCAAGGTGCTGGAGGCCGGCAACATCCCGGCCTGGGCGTGGAACAGCCTGCTGACCTCGGTCGCGATCACGCTGATCACGGTCGCGACCTCAGCGCTGGCCGGCTATGCGTTCTCGCGGATCTCGTTCCGCGGCAGGCGCTGGCTGTACGCCGCGATCATTGCGGCGATCATCATTCCGCCGCAGCTGCTGATCATCCCGCTGTTCCGCCAGATGCTCACGTTCAATCTCGTCGACACCTACTGGGGCATCATCCTGCCGCAGGCCTTCGCGCCGGCGATGGTGCTGATCCTCAAGCGCTTCTTCGACCAGATCCCGATCGAACTGGAGGACGCGGCGAGAGTCGACGGCGCGAACCGGTTGCGGGTGTTCTGGTCGATCGTGCTGCCGTTGTCCCGCCCGATCCTGGCCGCGGTCGCGATCTTCGTGTTCATCGGTGCTTGGAACAACTTCCTCTGGCCGTTCATCGTGACCACCGACGCGGACCTGATGACGTTGCCGGTCGGGTTGCAGACGGTGAAAAGTGCGTACGGCCTGCAGTATGCACAGAACATGGCCTCGGCAATTCTCGCCGCACTACCGCTGGTAGTGGTGTTCCTGTTCTTCCAGCGCCAGATCATCAAGGGCATCGCGACCACCGGATTCGGCGGCCAGTAAAGGGTTGCGAAGGTTTGCATGACAGAACAACGTCCGTACGGAAACTGGACAACAGTTCCGGAACCCGGGATTCCTGAACTCATCCCTTGAAAACCTCGTCACTCTCAGCAAGGCTTCACGGATCACTTCCGCGTCGTTTCCGGGTGCGGACAGGACGGGGGAGTGTGCGGCTGCATGGAAACACGGGCCGCGCCAACTGTCACTCGGGGGTTGTAACGACAAGAAGGGGGAAGCGTGTCAGCGATGACAAGGCTCGCCGAGCAGTGCCGTGATGTGAGGAGTCACGGCAACGGAGGACTCGGACGGGCTTCGATCCAACCAGCGGTCTGCACCGGCATCCACGAGGTGAACTCGTCGATCCCGTCGGTCCGGCCGCGACGCGTGGCGGTGCTCAGACTGAGCAACGGTATGACCACCACGCTGCGGCTCGGCGAAGGCGCCACGGCGCCGGAGCGAGGCGCCACCGTGTTCGTCCGGGGAGGCCGGGGGATGGGCGATTCGCCTGCCTCAGGTGGGGTCATCCTCGCGTCGGCCGCACCGCACTGAACACACACAAGGTCCAGATCACTGGGCTGAATCAGTGACTCGCCGGTCTCAGGTCCCAACGCCGAGCTGAGGCCGGCAAGTCCCTGCCGAGGCCCAGAGGCGTGGCCTGTAAGGGTTTCTGACCGCTCACTCGGGGATCGGAGCGGTCAGCGCACGGATCTCGATGGGGGAGAAGCGCGCCTCCGGAAGTTTCGCCGCCAGTTCGGTCGCGCGCTCCAGCGAACACTCGACGAGGTAGTAACCGGCCAATACCTCCTTGGCCTCGGTGAACGGACCGTCCGTCACCGCCGGTACGCCGTCCTGCAGCTGCACGACTCGTGCGCCGGCGGTGGTCAGTCCGTCCGAGGCGACGAACTCCCCGGCCGCCCGCATCTCGGCCAGGAGAGCGCGATGAGCGCCGTACACCGCGTCCATTCCCTCGGCGCGCATCGCTTCCCAGGTTTCGGTGTTCCCGTAGATCAGCAGCATGTACTTCATGCCACCAAGCTACTGAGTCACCAGGTCGCGCCGGCCGGGGCCCGGGTGACGGCGTTCAGGCGGTTGAACAGGTTGGTCAGGCTGATCATCAACAGGATCGCAGCCAGTTGCGTCTCGTCGTAGTGCTCGGAGACAGCTGCCCACGTTGCGTCGGACACCGGGTCCGGCCGGTCCGCGATCCGGGTCGCTTCCTCGGCGAGTGCGAGTGCGGCGCGCTCGGCGTCGGTGAACAGGTCGGACTCGCGCCACGCGACGACCTGGTGCAGGCGCTCATCGGTTTCACCGTTCTTCAGCGCCGACTTGATACCGCCGTACACGCAGGCGGAGCAGCCGTTGATCTGGCTCGCCCGCAGGTGGACGAGCTCCAGGACCGCGCCCGGCGCCCCGCCTTGGTGGACGGCCTTGAAGATGTTCTGGATGCCCTTCATGGCGTCCGGCAGCAGAGCGGTCGGGTTGGTCAGACGAGCAGTCATGGTGGTAACTCCTGGTTCCGTTGGGGTGTCTTCACTCCCTCGACGGATCCCGGCGCCAGGATGTGACAGCGGTCTGCAGATCTTTTCGGACGCGGTCCTCGACCGATACGGTCACGTCCGAATACTGAGCCGTCAGGCAGGCCGGTCCGGAATATTCCGCCCGCACCAGCGCCGCGTGGACGGCCGACCAGTCGGACAGGCCTTCGTCGGCCTGCCCGAACTGCGTCTTCCCGTTGTCGAGATATTTCGCGTTCTTGAGATTCACGATGCCGAGCCGGGCGGCTCCGAGCTCGATCGTGATCGCCGGATCGTCGCCGGCGAGCGCGTCATGTGCTGCGTCCCAGACCAGCCGGAATCGCTCCGGAAGCCCGTCCAGCAACTGCATGACACCAAGGGTCGACGACACGAACCTGCCGTGATGCGGCTGGACGCCGACCTGGACGTCATACCGCTCAGCCAGTACGACGGAAGCTTCGAGCTGCGCGCGATTCCGCCGTACCGACGCCGCGTAACCGTCGTCGCCGAGCGGCGCCATGATCCGGATCATCGGAACCCCGGCCGCCGCGCAGGCGGCGAACACCGGCTCGGTGAGGTCCGAGGCCACGCTGATCGGCTCGATGCCCTCGTCGCGCAGTTGCTTGGTGAACGTCGGCAGCTCGGCCTCCGCGGTCGCCGTCGTCACGTACGCCGTGTCCCGGACCGGGACCTCCGCGCCGGCGAACCCGAGCCCGGCGATCAGCCGGCCGAGTTCGTCGCCGGGCAGCCCGGCCCAGGGTTTGGTGAAGACGGACCAGAGATACGTCATACTCAGCGGCCTCCCAGCCCACTCATGGTGATACCTCGGACGAACCATCGCTGTGTCAGGAAGAACAGCACGATCAGCGGCACGGTGGTGACGGTGGCGGCCATCAGCAGCAGGTTCCACTGGGTGCCGTTGGTGTCCTGGAACACCTGCAGCCCGACCGACGCCGTACGGGTCGCGTCGCTGTTGGAGATCACCAGTGGCCAGAGCAGGTTGTTCCACTGACCGATGAACTTGAAGACTGCCAGCGTCGCGATCGCCGGGACTGCCAGTGGCACGATCACGCGGACGAACGCCTGCCATCGGTTCGCGCCGTCCAGCCGGGCGGCCTCCTCGTAGTCGCGGGGGATGCCGAGGAAGAACTGACGCAGCAGGAAGACGCCGATCGCGGTGAACGCGTGCGGCAGGATCATCCCCGGCCAGGTGTCGATCCCGTGCAGCTTCGCGACCAGCACGAACTGCGGGATCAGCGTCACCTGGGACGGAATCATCAGCGTGGCAAGGTAGATCCCGAACAGCCAGCTGCGGCCGGGGAAGTTCAGCCGGGCGAACGCGTACGCCGCCAGTGCAGCGGTCAGGGTCTCCAGCAAGGTGGTGCCGGCAGCGAAGTAGATGGTGTTGAGCAGGTACTTGCCAAGCGGGACCAGGTCGAACGCGCGGGTCAGATTCTCCGGGTGCCAGGTGCTCGGCCAGAACGATGGTTTCGCCGCCATCGACTCGGCATCGGACTGGAAGGCCACGAGCCCCATCATCACGACTGGAACCAGTGTGATCGCGGTGACGATGAAGCAGGTGAAGATGATCAGCTTCTTCTGGATCTGACTAGTTGTCATAGTGCACCAGCTTTCGCTGCATGGTGAACTGGGCCGCGGTGATCAGCACGATGAACGCGAACAGCACCAGCGACTGAGCGGCGGCGTACCCCTGGTCGTAGTTCTCGAAGCCGGTGCGGTAGATGTACATGACGAGGGTGGTGGTGCGGGTGCCGGGACCGCCGTTCGTCATGATGAGCGCCTGGTCGAACACCTGGAACGAGCCGATGATCGACGTCACGATCACGAAGAACAACGCCGGTGACAGCATCGGCAGCGTGATGTTGCGGAAGCTTTGCCAGGCCGACGTCCCGTCCACCCGGGCGGCTTCGTAGAGCTGTTGCGGGATCGCTTGCAACCCGGCGAGGAAGACGACCATGCCGAAGCCGAAACTCTTCCAGACGCTCATCACGATCAGCGCCGGCATCGCCCAGGTGTCCGAGATCAGCCACTGCGGCCCGCTGATACCGAACCATCCGAGCACGGCGTTCACCAGGCCGTCGTGCGGGATGTAGAGCCAGATCCAGACGAACGCGACCGCCACCGTGATCGTTGCGTACGGCAACAGCAGCAGCGAGCGGAAGACCGCGACCCGCTTCAGACCCTGATGGAGCAACAGCGCAAGCGCGAGACTGATCAGGATGGTGAGCGGGACACTCAACAGCGTGAAGTACGCCGTATTGCCGAGCGCGGACCAGAATGTCGGATCGGGACCGAGCCGGGCGAAGTTGCGCAGCCCGGCCCAGGTCGGTGCGCTGAACAGGTTCCAGTCGAGCAGCGAGATGACGCCGGCCGCGACGACCGGTCCGGCGGTGAAGATCAGGAAGCCGATCAGGCTGGGCAGGATGAACAGCCAGGCAGTCAGCGACTCACGGTTGCGCCAGCGCGGGGTCGGTTTCGAACCGGTGGTGCTCGTTGTGGGCGGTGCGGCCGCGGGTGGTGCGGTGTCGACGGCCATGGTTCACCCCTTCCTGGCGGTGGCTTGGCGGATGGTGTCCTGGTGCTGACGCATCAGGATGTCCAGGCGGGGAGTGAGGCCGGCGATCGCGTCGCTGACCGGGACTTGGCCGAGGAAGGTTCGCGGCAGGTCCTGGCCGAGCAACTGCTTGACCTGGTTCCAGTTGGTGGTGACGTCGAACGCGTGCCCGCCGGCGAGCTTGCCGGCCAGGATCTCCTGGACGATGCCGAGGTTGTCCGGTGGCGCCTGGAACGCGCTGCCGGCGCTGCGCCGGGCCGGATTGTTGCGGCCGGCCTTCGCGTAGATGTCGAGGGCGCCGGTGCTGGTGAGGGTCTTGAGCAGCTTCCACGCGAGGTCGAGTTCGGCTCCCTCGCGCACCCCCGATGGAATCGCGAAGCTGGATCCTGACACCCGCGGCGTACTCCCGGCGGCTCCGGCCGGGAACGGGATCACGTCCCAGTCGAACTTCGCCTTCCGGACGTTGACGACCTGCCACGGGCCGTTCTGCATGAAGGCGACGTTGCCCTGGATGAAGTTGGACAGCGAGCTCTCGGTGACCAGGTTCTTGATCGGCGGCGTGACCTTGTCCTTCACGAACAGGTCGATGACGAACTGGATCGCCTCCATCGCCTCCGGCTCGTTGAGGATGCTGCGGTCGGCCGCGTCGTTCATCACGTTGCCGCCGGCGCAGTAGATCCAGGAGACGAGGTCGTCGATCGCCGGGGCGCAGGTGAAGCCGTACTGCTCGCCCGGCTTCGTGAGCTCCCTGGCCAGCTCCCTGAACGTTGCCCACGGCATCGGCTCGGTACGGGACGGCAGCGGGATGCCTTGCTTCTGCAGCAGCGTCTTGTTGTAGTACATGACGGTCGGCGCGACGTCGAAACCGATCCCGTACGTCTTCCCGTTGAACGTCGAGATCCGGCGGCTGGTCGGATAGAAGTCGTCGAGATCGAAGTCCGGGTCGGCCGCGATCAGGTCGTCGAGTGGCCGGTGCGCACCCCGGGCCGCGTACGTCGGGATCAGGGTGCCGTTGATCGCGGTGACCAGGCTCGCGGTCCCGCTGACGAGTTGCAGGTCGAGCTTGGTCGGGTAACCGCTGGACGGGGTGAGGGTCGGGACCGACTTCACGCCGAGCTGCTGCTCGACGTACTGGCTGAAGTCCTCCCAGACCTTCTTCTCCGCGGCGCTGCTCGACCACATCGCCCAGGTCGCAGTCCCGGCCGGTGGACCGGTGGAACAGCCGGTGACGGCCGCCCCCAGGCCGGCCAGTCCGGTGAGTTCGAGAAAGCTGCGGCGGGACAGCTTGGCTGGCATGGCTCTCCTCGATGCTTCTGACTAGTGGAAGGCGAGGTCGATCGACTCGGCGCGGATGCGCTCCTCGTCGACCTGAACGCCCAGGCCTGGGGCGGTGGGGACCGTTGCGACGGCCTTGGTGATGGTGAGCCCTTCGACATACAAATCGGAGAGCAGTTCGGGACCGTTGAGCTCGGCGGGCAGCGCGAGGTCGAGCTGGCTGAATACGTGGAGCGCCGCGGAGAACGCGATCCCGCAGTCGGTGAGCCCGCTGGCGAGAATCTCGAGACCGCCGGAGAGCGCTGTCTGGGCGGTCTTGAGCGCGTTGCGCAAGCCGCCTGCCTTGCAGACCTTGACCACGACCAGGTCGGCCGCCTCCAGGCGGATCGCCCGGGCGAGGTCCTGCGCGGAGAAGCTGCCCTCGTCGATCGCGACCGGAAGATCGATGAGACTGCGCAGCCGGGACATCGCCAGCGTGTCCGTGCTCGGAACTGGTTGCTCGACGCAATGGATTGTGTGGACGTCGCGGGTGCGGTCGAGGAGCTGCTTGAGCGCACTCGGCCGGTAGGACTGGTTGGCGTCGAGCCACAGCGGTTTGCCGCCGGCGACCTCGGCGACTGTCCGGATCGCCGCGGCATCAGCGTCCAGATCACCACCGATCTTCACCTTGTACGCCGCATAGTCCGAGGACTGGATCGCATGATCGCGAACCGTGTCCTGGTCACCGACCCCGATCGCTGAGCAGAGGGGGATCTCGTCGTGCACTTTGCCGCCGAGGAGAGCGTGCACCGGGATCCCGGCGAGCTTGCCGGCTGCGTCGTGCATCGCGACGTCGACGGCGGCGCGGGCGAACGGGAAGCCGTTCGAGACTGCCGGGCTGAGTCGCTTGGCGGCGCGCTGGTGGAAGAGCTCGACGTCGAACGGCGTGAGGTCGAGCAGGATCGGCGTCAGATGCCGGCGGATGATGACGGCCATCGTCTCGGCGGTCTCGTAGCTCCAGCTGGGGAGCGCTCTCTGCTCTCCCCAGCCGACCACGCCGTCCTCGGTCGTCAGCTTCACGAAGACGACCGCAGCGGCTTGATCCGGCCGGGTGTCCGGTGCGCCGACAGCGCCGCTCCCGAGGACGAACTTCCGTGCGAACGGCACGGCGACCGCAAAGACCTCGACCTGTCTGATCTTCGACATGACAGTCCTCTCAGGCCCTTAGGCCGCGATCGACCAGACGGCCGGGTCGACGAAGCTCGGTCCGCGCGTGCCGTGGTCGATCCACTGAACGGCGTCGCCGAGCACGTAGCCGGCGAGAGCGAGGTGACCTTCGGCGGTGTCGCCAGCGATGTGTGGGGTGAGCAGGAGGTTCGCGTTCTGGAGAACGCTCTCTCCGAAGCTCGGCGGCTCGGGGTCGTAGACGTCCAGAGCGGCGTACAGGCGGCCGTCGAGAACGTGGTCCAGCAGAGCCTGCTGGTCGATCGCGGGTCCGCGCGAGGAGTTGACCACGACCGCGCCGTCGGGGATCCGGCCGATCAGGTCTCGGGTGATCATGCCCTTGGTCTCCGGGACATTCGGGACATGAACGCTCAAGAAAGCGCTCTCTACCGTCTCTCCGAGGTCGGCCGTCCGCACGCCGAGCTCGGTCGCGCGCTCGGGTTTCAGGTAGGGGTCGTAGACGACGACATCGCAGCCGAATGGCTTGAGCAACGTGATGAGTGCTCGCGCTGTACTGCTCGCACCGATGATCCCGACCTTCGCACCGGCCAGCTCATGACCGCGGAACCCGGTCTGCTTCCAGCCGCCGGCCCGGATCGCGCCGTCGAACCGGGGGAGCCTGCGCGCTTGGGTGAGCATCGCCGCGAGGCAGTACTCGCCGACCGACCACGCGATCCGCGGTCCCGCCGAGAACACGGCGACGCCCTGGTCGAGGATGGCCGGGTCGATCAGGTTCTTGACCGTGCCGGCTGCGTGCGCGACCGCCTTCGGTCCGGTTCCGCCGGACCACAGTTCCTTGCTGAGTGTCGGCGTACCCCAGCTGGTCAGGAGCACGTCGGCACCGGCGGCCAGTTCGGGAACCGCGGCCGGATCGAGAGCGGCCGGCTTGGCCGGGTCATCCGGGCCGGCCAAGTGCTGCTGGGTGGCCCAGACCACCTCGAACCGCTCGTCGAGCAGGCGCCGGGTCGCGGCGTCCACTACATCGGCGGCGCGCGCCGGGGACATCAGCGCGGCGAGTCTCAGGCCGGAGTCCGGCACAGATTCAGGCACAGGGTCAGCTCCTCAGCTTGGTCGGTAGCTCGACGGTAGGCGCTTTCCGTTATGCAGGTCCAAGCCCGATTTCGCATGAACCGATACCGTGCCGGTATGGATCTCTCGCTCCAGCAGTTGCGTGGCTTCGTCGCCGTCGCGGAGGAACTCCACTACGGCCGCGCCGCCCAGCGCCTGAATCTGACCCAGCCGCCGTTGACCCGGCAGATCCAGGGCTTAGAGCGCTCTCTCGGTGTCCGGCTCTTCGATCGGACCGGCAGGGGAGTGCGGCTGACCGCCGCCGGCGACGCGTTTCTCGACCACGCCCGGCGCGTCCTCGCGTTGCTCGAGGTCGCTCCGGAGGCTGCCCGTCGTGCGGCGGACGGTCACACCGGAACGCTCCGGATCGCGTTCACCGCGATCGGGGCGTACGCCGTACTGGCGGACTTCCTGACCACCGTCGGCAAACACGCGCCGGCTGTGACGGCGGAACTCACCGAGCTGGTCAGTCCGGATCAGTTCGAGGCGCTGGCGAAACTGGAGATCGACATCGGGCTGGTGCGTCCGCCGATCCCGGATCAGTTCGCGTCGGTGCTCGTGCACTCCGAAGATCTGGTGCTCGCCGTACCGGCGGATCATCCGCTGGCGGTCGGCGACTCGGCGGTGACGCTGGCCGATGTCACCGAGGAATACATCGGGTACAGCCCCGAGGGATCGCAGTACCTGCATGACATCTGCGCGGCGATGATCGGCATGGATCGGTACGCCGTGAGTCAGTTGGCCTCGCAGGTTCCGACGATGCTCGCGCTGGTGCGGGCAGGGTTGGGATGTGCGCTGATCCCGCGGTCGATCATGGCGATGCGGGTCGAGGGGGTCAGCTACCGTGAGCTGGACGCGTCCGACGCGCACTCGGTGACGTTGCATGCTTGCTGGAGTCCCGACAATCCGAACCCAGCTCTGCAACGACTGACGGCAAGCTTGACTTCGAGTGCGCTCTAGCTCGTAGGCTCGAGCCATGACTGGACAGCACGCGATCGGCTCGGGATTCGGGCACGACAGCACCGCGGACGACGTACTCGCCGGCATCGACCTGACCGGCAAACTGGCCGTCGTCACCGGTGGATACTCCGGCCTCGGCCTGGAGACGACCCGCGCCCTGGCGAAGGCCGGCGCACACGTGGTCGTCCCGGCCCGCCGCCCAGACGCAGCCAAGGAAGCGCTCTCTGAGATCTCCGGAGTCGAGATCGAAGAGCTGGACCTTGGTGATCTCGAGAGCGTTCGCGCCTTCGCCGACCGGTTCCTCGCGTCGGGTCGCAGCATCGACCTGATGATCGACAACGCCGCGATCATGGCCTCGCCGGAGACCCGGATCGGTCCCGGCTGGGAGGCCCAGTTCGCGACCAACCACCTCGGGCACTTCGCGCTGGTGAACCGGCTGTGGCCGGCGCTTGCCGCCGATGGCGGTGCGCGGGTGGTCTCGGTGTCGTCGACCGGTCACCGGCGTTCGGACATCCGATGGGACGACCTGAACTTCGACCAGGGCTACGACAAGTGGGAGGCGTACGGCCAGGCCAAGACCGCCAATGTCCTGTTCGCCGTGCAGTTGGATGCCCTGGGCAAGGATTCCGGCGTGCGCGCGTTCGCACTGCACCCGGGTGGCATCCTGACCCCGCTGCAACGGCATCTGCAGCACGAGGAGATGGTTGGCTACGGCTGGATCGATGCCGACGGCAACCCGGCGCATCCGGCATTCAAGTCCCCCGAGCAGGGCGCCGCAACCACAGTCTGGGCGGCGACCTCACCGAAGCTCGAGGGTCTCGGCGGGCTGTTCTGCGAGGACTGCGAGATCGCCGAAGTCTCCACCGACGACACCCCGGGTGTCCGTCCGTACGCCATTGACCCGGCGTCGGCCGCACGGTTGTGGACGCTCTCGGCGGAGCTGACCGGAGAGAACGCGTTCCGGTAAGGTCGGTCGAAGGGGTGCTGTGACCGTCGCTTCTGTTCCATCTGCCGACCTCGGCGCGATCATCAGCCGGCTGCGCGCGGCCGGCTGCGTCTTCGCCGAGGACGAGGCCGCGCTCGTCGCCGAGACCGCGCGCGACGCGGCCGAACTCGACGTACTGACTGATCGCCGGGTCTCCGGGGAGCCGCTGGAATACGTCCTCGGCTGGGCATCGTTCCGCGGACTGCGGATCGCTGTCGACCCCGGCGTGTTCATCCCACGCCGCCGTACCGAGTTCCTGGTCGCGGAGGCGCTGCGAGTAACCGAGCCGGGTGCGGTCGTCGTCGACCTGTGCTGCGGCTCGGGTGCGCTGGGCGCGGCTGTCGCTGCTGAACAGCAGGTGTCACTCCACGCTGCCGACATCGAGTCGGCCTCAGTGCAATGCGCCATGCGCAATCTCGCGCCATCGGGTGGAGCGGTCTACCAAGGCGACCTGTACGACGCGCTGCCCGCCGAGCTCCGCGGCCAAATCGACGTACTGCTGGCGAACGTGCCGTACGTGCCGACCGAAGAGATCCGCCTGCTACCGGCAGAGGCTCGCCTGTACGAACCGCACGTGACGCTCGACGGGGGCCCGGATGGGCTCAGCTTGCTGCGGCGGGTGGTCGCGCAGGCGCATGAGTGGCTGTCGCCTGGCGGGCATGTCTTCGTCGAGGTGAGTGAGCGCCAAGCGCCGTTGGCTTGTGGGGTGTTCGTCGAGCACGGTCTGGCCGCCGAGGTCACGGTCGACGAGGAGCTCGGCGCGAACGTTGTCCACGGCACCTATCTCGGCTAGGGCGCGCGTCGAGCACCTTGTGAGCGTGGTTGCACTCTCATGCGTTGACAGATACCTTGTATCGCAAGGTAGTTGACGAGGGAGACCCGAAATGAGCGCTGACCGGCTGGTCGAGGCGTACCTGAAGGAGCTGGCCACGGCCGTCGAGGCGTTGCCGGCGGAGCGCCGTACTGAGCTCATCGCCGATATGAGGACGCACATCGCAGAGGCACGCGCCGAGGGGGCGACCTCGGACGGCGACGTGCGCGCTGTGTTGCAGCGACTCGGTGATCCCTCCGAGATCGTCGCCGCAGCGACCGACGGCCTGGTCCAGGTCGAGGTCCCGCCGCGCCTTCGTCCCCGGGACTTCGGCGCGGTGGCGCTGCTGCTCATCGGGCCGTTCGTCCTGGTGATTGGCTGGCTGGCCGGCGTCTGGCTGCTGTGGACCTCCGACCGCTGGACTCGCGGCGAGAAGGTGATCGCCACCCTGGGCTGGCCGCTCGGGTACGGCGCCGCGATTGGCATCGAGATGACCGTGGCCTTCCCGCTCATGCTGACGCTCGCGATCGCGACCGTGATCACCATCGCGCCGGTCGTCCTGCTGCTCAAGAACGGCCGCGCGGGACGCTCCGCCACCCGGACCCGACTCGCCGGTGCCACACCAGCAACCTCCTAGTTGCCCAGAGGGGCAAAACCTGTTCCTGGGTTCTGGGGTGAGCCGGAATGATGGGTGCGCTATGGGTAAACACATCGCGTTCCTGACCATCCCGGCCGCCGGGCACCTCAATCCGACCCTGCCGCTGGTCGCCGAGCTGGTCCGGCGAGGCCACCGCGTCAGCTATGCGACCGGACCGACGTACCGGAGTGCGGTCGAGGCTGCCGGCGCGACGATGGTGGAGCTCGATTGGGTGCCGCGGCCGCTGAAGGTGTCGCCGGGCGGGCAGACGACGGCTGACCTCAGCGCGATGCTGACCGGGTACGTGCGGGCCGCGCGGCCGTTGATGCCGGTGCTCGAGAAGTGGCTGCGCGACGATCGGCCGGACCTGTTCTGCTACGACATGATGACGTTCATCGGCTCGATGCTGGCGGACAAGCTCGGGTTGCCGGAGGCAACGACGGTCGCGAACTTCGCCACCAACGAGCACTTCGATCTGACTCCGTCGCTCATCCCCGCGGACTTCGATCCGGGGCATCCGGCGTTCCAGGAGTTCCTGGCCGAGCGCTCTGCGTTCGCTCGGGAGTTCGGCGTACCGGTGGACAAGGTGGCGGCGGCGGGAGCGGTTGCTCCGCTCAATCTGGTGTTCATTCCGCGTGAGTTCCAGATCGCGGGGGAGACGTTCGACGAGCGGTTCCACTTCGTCGGGCCGGCTATCGGCGCGCGGGTACCGACGGCGGACTGGGAACCGCCGGGCTCGCCGCTGCTGTTCATCTCCCTCGGTACGGCGGTCAACGACCGCCCCGACTTCTTCGCAGCCTGCACCGAAGCCTTCGCCGGAACCGACTGGCAGGTCGCAATGGCCATCGGCGACCAGGTCGACGTTGCCTCACTCGGTGAGCTCCCACCGAACTTCGACGTCCGCCCATACTTCCCGCAACCCACGGTCCTAGCGCACGCCGATGCCTTCCTCACCCACGCCGGCATGAACTCGGTGATGGAGTCCCTGCTCAACCAGGTGCCGATGGCCACCTACCCCCAAACCCCAGAGCAGCAAGCGAATGCGCGCCGGGTAACCGAACTAGACCTAGGCCAGCAACTCCCCGACCTCACCCCCACTTCACTCCGCTCCACAGTCGACGCCATCGTCGCCGACCCAGCCATCCGCAAGTCCCTAGCCGACATGCACGCCCACCTCACAACAGCCGGCGGCCCAACCCAAGCCGCCGACGCCATCGAGGCACAGCTAGCCCTCTGATCTGGCACCCCACCGACAACCGCACCATCACCCCGGCGCAGGTCCGCCGCGCGCGACCGAAGCCACCGTGGCGAGTGCGACAAGTGTGCTGCCGACTGTGACCTTCGGGTCGCTGGCAATCGGTTGCCGACGACACGGTCCGCACAGTCGGCGATGGGCGGCCGCCCACCACTCCTCCGCCTGGTCACTCCGGTGGGGGCGGAGACCGGCGACTGAAGCCACCGTGCCGGCGGCGGGTTCTGCCGCGAGCCGACGCATGTCAGGCGGGCGAGTTGCGGGTTTAGATGCGGCGTTGGGTGTGGAGGAGGTAGTCGCGGCGGTTGAGGGGGTTGTGGTCGGTGCGGGCGCGGTGGGGTGGGGTGCCGACGACGGGGTAGTAGTGGGAGAAGGTGGATTCGAGGACGCCTTCGCCTCGGGTGAGGCCGGGGAGTTGCTGCTCGAGTTGGTAGACGGCGGCTGCGGGGATCGCGCCTTCGAGGATCGAGGTGCCGGCGGCGAGGGCCGGTACTTGGGGGATTGCTCGGAGACGGGCGAGGGCGGCCAGCACTGCACTCGTGGAGTCGGTGGGGACCTCGAGTTGGAAGCGGTGCATGGGCTCGTGGACCGACGTACCGGCTTGTTGTAGGGCGGTCATCAGGACCAGGGGAGTGAGGTTGCGGAAGTCCCCGGCTGTGCTGGACATGCTCTTGTCGAAGACGGCGTGGGAGTGACTCTGCCGAGCCGAGTATCCGGAGTGCGTCAGGAACACCCGCGCGTCCGGGATCTGCCAGCCGTGCAGACCTTGAGAGAGCGTTTCCCGGACGGTCTCTTCGACTGCCTTCATGAAGGCGTACGGCATCGACCCGAGTTCGACTTCCAGTTCGAAGGTGACGCCGGCATCTACCGGCGCGGGCTCGATCCGCAGTCCGATCGTTGCGAGGAACGGGTTGCCGTCCTTCTTCTTGATCTCGAACGCCGAACCGGTACCGCTGACGCGCTCGACGCAGATCGTGGTGGTCTCGTGGAACCCGACCTCGATGCCGAACTCGGCCGCGAGCGTGGTCTGGATGACCTCCTTCTGGACCTCGCCGTAGAGCGAGACCGAGGTCTCCTGACGCAGGTCGTCCTGTCGCACGTTGATCAGCGGATCCTGCTCGGCGAGCTGAGAGAGCGCTTCCCGAAGCTTTCCCTGATCGCCGAGCCGCTTCGGCGTCACCACGGTCTCCAGCGTCGGCGGCGCGAAGAATCCACCGGCGTCGGCGTGGGCGGGTGGCTCGTCGGTGTAGAGCTGGTCGCCGATCCGTACGTCGGGCAGTCCCCAGACCCGGGCGATCTGGCCGGCCGCGGCCTCGCTGGCGATGACTGCTTCGCCCTCTTCGAAGACGCGCAATCCGGTGACCTTCGCCTGGCTGGCGCCGTACCGGACGCGGTCGCGGATCCGCAGTGCGCCCGAGAACATCCGGACGTAGGCGATCTTCTCGCCGGCTGCACCGCGCTCGACCTTGAAGATCTTGCCGTGGAGCGCTCTCCCGGCCGTTCTTGCGGTCGGCAACAGTTCGCGGATGCCGTCGGTGAGTGCCTGCGCGCCGGTTCCGGTGATCGCGGATCCGAAGAACACCGGGTGCACGAGTGCTTGTCCGGTCTGCTGGATGAGTGCTCGTCGGAGCGTGTCCGGAGAGAGCGCTTTCTCGTTCTCCACGAATGTTCTCAGGAGGGCGTCGTCGTTCTCGGTCAGTACCTCGAGCAGGGCACCTTGCGGATCGGCGGCCGTGAATGACGCGGTGCGGGTACCGAGGCCGGTGACTGACCCCATCGGTACGACGGACGGCGAGAGTTTGTCGGTGATCGCTTTCAGCACACCGTCGTACTGGGCGCCGGAGCGGTCGATCTTGTTCACGAAGATCAGGGTGGGAATGCGGAGTCGCTGCAGGGTGCGCATCAGCACGCGTGTCTGCGCCTGCACGCCTTCGACTGCGGAGACCACCAGTACGGCACCGTCGAGCACACTCAACGCCCGCTCGACCTCGGCGATGAAGTCCGGGTGACCGGGGGTGTCGATCAGATTGACCGTCACCGGATCGACGTCGCCGATCGTGAACGACACGACCGCCGACTTGATCGTGATACCGCGCTGACGTTCCAGCGTGAGCGAGTCGGTCTGGGTACTGCCGTCGTCGACGCTGCCGACCTCGTCGATGACTCCGGCGGCGTGCAGCAGCCGCTCGGTCAGGCTGGTCTTACCGGCGTCGACGTGCGCCAGGATGCCAAGATTCAGTACTTTCACGCGACCTCATGTCCTCAGAGCGGATGTCCTTTCCTTCCACGACAGACATGAAGCGAGCTCGCACAATGCACTCCTTGACTAGGGTTTCTCGAACATCCCGAGTACACCAACGACACCGACGATCGTCCAAACGTTTTAGCCCGCGGCTAAAGGAGCGCCTATGCAGACAGCTGAAGCCGGCACGTACGCCGCCGCAGTCCTCGGACCGATCGAGTCCGTCGAACCCGTGCAGGGTTTCGTCGGCAACCAGACCTTCCGCATCCACGCCGCGTCCGGTGCCACCGCCTACCTGAAGACCGGTACCGCGATCGCCGCCGAGGCACACGCCATCCAGCAGGCGGAGGCGGTCGGCGTACCAGTCCCCGAGATCCTCGCAACCAGCCTCGGCCAACCCCAGTACCTGATCCTGGCCGAGGTCTCAGGCGAGCCGTCCGACGATCCGAAGGTGCTGATCCAAGCCGTCCACGCACTCCGCACCCTGCACGAAATCCACTACCCCGAGGCGGACGCGGGTGGTGATGCCGGTGCCGACTGGGCCGGCCGGCTGAGCCTGCTGATCGACGACCTCGACAAGCTGAAGGGCGTCGTCCCCGACGAACTCGCCCACCGTCTCCGCGTGACGATGCCACAGTTCATCGCCGAAGTGGCCGACGTACCGGCGTCGCTGCTGCATGGCGATCTGCATGCGCGGCACCTGTATGCCGTTGATGGCAAGCTCACCGCGATCCTCGACTGGGGAGATGCCTGCTACGGCGATCCGCTCTACGATCTCGCCCGGCTCACGATGACAGCCAACCCGGCAACCGTTGTCGCGACCTACGGTGGGATGCAGAACGAGAACCTGCAGAGAACGCTCTCTTGTTACCGGATCTTGTGGTCGCTTGCAGCACTGCACGCGGAGCATGCGGCTGGTGGGGACTGGTTTGAACCGCATGTACGGCGGATCGCCGCGGAGCTCAGTTGATCAGGGTGCCGATGTGTTTGCCGTTGCTGATGGATGCCGCGGCCGCGGGGCGGTCGATGTCGAACACGTGGAGAGGCAGGCGGTGGTCGCGGGCCAGGATGAACGCGGACTGGTCCATCACGCCGAGACCGCGTTCGATGACCTCTTCGTAGCTGAGGTGGTCGAAGCGGGTCGCGTCGGCGTTGGTGTTCGGGTCGGCGTCGTACACGCCGTCGGCGCCGTTCTTGGCGACCAGGAGGGCGTCGGCCTCGAGTTCGACGGCGCGCTGGACGGCCGGGTAGTCGGTCGTGGTGAACGGCTGACCGTTGCCTCCGGCAAGGACTACGATCGAGCCCTTCTCCAGGTGCCGGAGTGCGCGCATCCGGATGTACGGCCCGGCGATGTTGTTGATCGGCACCGCCGTCATCAGCCGGACGCCGTGCGTACCGAGCGCCGACAGTCGGCCGCGGAGCAGGACCGCGTTGATGACGGTACCGAGCATGCCGATGTTGTCGGCCTCGACGCGATCGATACCCCAGTCCTCGGCGCGGTTGCCGCGGAACACGTTCCCGCCGCCGACGATCACCGCGACCTGTACGCCGGTGGCGCGCAGCGCGATCACCTCGTTCGCCAGATGGGTGAGCCGGTCGCTGTCGAACCCGAACTCGTCACCCCCGGCGATCGCCTGGCCGGACAACTTGAGCACGAGCCGTCGGTACATGCTGCTCCGTTCAGAAGGCGGTGCTGCAGATGTACCACACCAGGACGGATATTGTCGGCGGATGGTTCTAGCCTGCTCGTAAGCAGAATGTTGGGAGCGGGAAATGGACGTGTTGAGCGTGCAGGCGATCCAGGATGCCGGGTTGGCGGACTGGAGCAAGCTTGCGTCGGCGTTGCATGCGCGGTTCTTGGTCGGGTCGTTCGCGGACGGTGTGGCGTTTGCGCAGGCGGTGGGGGAGGTTGCGGACGGCCACGACCCGGACGTGCGGGTGACGTCGTCGTTCGTGGATCTGAAGCTGCTCACGCCGGGCTCGGTGTATCGCCAGAAGGATGGGACCGAGTTCACCTGGTCGTCCGTGACGCAGCTCGACCTCGATCTCGCGCGGGAGATCAGTGCGTTGGCCGCGGAGCGTGGTTTGAAGGCTGATTTGGACGGACTCTGCGTGGTGGAGCTTGGCCTGGATACCGCCGATGCCGCGGAGATCGGCCCGTTCTGGTCCGCGCTGCTCACTGGTGACCCGGCGAACTACGACCACCCCGAGGTGGTCGACCCGACCGGACGGACGCCGGCCATCTGGTTTCAGAAGACGACCCCGCACGAGACTCCGCGTCAACGCTTCCACTTCGACATCTGGCTGCCGGTCGCACAGGCCCCCGCCCGTATCGAGGCTGCGCTCGCCGCCGGGGGCACCCTCGTGTCCGACGAGGATCCGTCGTTCACCGTGATTGCGGACGCCCAGGGCAACCGGGCCTGTGTCTGCACGATCAAAGGCCGTTAAATGGGTGGGCTGACGATGCTGGAACTAGCTACTGTTTGAGCGAGAGCCGCTTCTGAATGCGGCACCAAGGAGGTGCGTCATGGCTTGCATGGCTATCCGGTTGCGTGCCAACTCCTCCTGCTGATCTACCGGACCGGTTGGTACGTCGCGGCGTTCGCCGCGGGTCCCGTGCGCTCTGCGCACCCCGTACCAGCCGAACCGGAGCTTTCTCATGTCCTCCGTGGACACCCAACTGCATGCTGTCCTCCTGCGCGCGCTCAACGGCATCAAGTACGACGTACTCCGCACGCGCGCTAATGAATTGTCCGCCCGCTACCGCAACGCGGCGGTCGCCGACGCGTCACCCGGTCTGCGGGACAACCTCGACTGCCTCGCGTACGCCGTGGTCCGGATGCCCGCGACGTATCGGGCGATCCAGGCTGCGCTGCGAGCCGCCGACCTCCATGTCGGCGCTGCCGGTACGCACCTCGACCTGGGTGGTGGAACCGGTGCTGCCGCCTGGGCCGCCACCTCGATCTGGCCGGGCATCGAGACCCAGATCGTCGAACGCCAACCGGCCGCGATCGCACTGGGTCGTCGGCTGGCCGCAGACACGCCCTGTAGTCCGTCGCCGCAGTGGTCGCCTGGCGATCTCCGCGACTGGCAACCGGCCGATCTCCGCGGCTGGCCGTCGGCAACTCCCGTGGATCTCGTGACGGTCGCGTACGTCCTCAATGAACTGACGGCACCGACTCGCCAGCACGTGATTGCTGCGGCAGCGGTCTCCGCGGACACGATCGTGCTGGTCGAACCTGGCACACCACGCGGGTATCGCCACATCCTCGAGGCCCGGGACCAGCTGATCAGCCTGGGGCTCACGATCGCCGCTCCCTGTCCACATCAGCTCGACTGCCCGCTCGTCGAGCGGGACTGGTGCCACTTCGCCGTACGGCTGCCACGCACCGAACTGCATCGGCGGTTGAAGGACGGCGTCCGCAACTACGAGGACGAGAAGTTCAGCTACCTGGTCGCGACCCGGAGACCGGCGAGGCCGGCGGCCGCCCGGGTCCTCACACCGCCGGTCCGTCCGAAGAACCAGGTGCTGCTCACCTTGTGTACGGCGGATGCCCGGCGCACCCAGGCCCGGATCCCCAAGTCGAGCCCGGAGTACCCAGTCGCCCGAGCCGTCGCGCAGGGAGGTTCCTGGCCGGCTCAGAGGTCGTAGCCGCCGGAGGCTTCGAGGGTTTGGGCGGTGATCCAGCGGGCTTCGGGGGAGAGGAGGTAGGTGATTGCAACGGCGACGTCTTCGGATTCGCCGATGCGGCCGAGGGCGGTGTTGTCGGCGATCGGTGGGATGAGCTCGGGGTGTTGGGCGAAGGCGTCGCCGCCTAGGCGGGTTCGGGTGACGCCGGGGGCGACGGCGTTCACGCGGATGCCGCGGGTGCTCAGTTCCTTCGCCAGGTAGCGGGTGAGGACGACCTGAGCGCCCTTGACGCTGCCGTAAACCGAGTAGCCGTTGGACGGCCGCGAGGTGAGCAGGCCTGCCGAGCTGGTGGTGAAGACGACGGATCCGCCATCGGCGATCAGGGGAAGGAGGGTTTGGGTTAGGAAGTACGGGCCTTTCAGGTGGACGCCGATCATCTGGTCGAACAGCTGCTCGGTGGTCTCCTCGAACGGGACTGGCGGCTGGCCGACTCCGGCGTTGTTGACCAGGAAGTCGAACGTGTCGCGTCCCCAGCGGTCCTGCAGTGCGGCCGAGATCGCCTTCCGGAAACCGGAGAGCGCTCTCTGGTTACTCACGTCCAGGGGCAGGGCGATCGCCGTACCGCCGTCTTTCTCGATCCGGTCGGCTGTCTCCAGGCCGCGGTCGGGGCTGCCGTGGTAGGTGAGGATGACGCCGGTGCCGCGTTTGGCGAGCTCGAAGGCGGTGGCCTGGCCGATTCCGGAGCTTCCGCCGGTGATGACTGCGATTTGCATGATTGCGCCTGTCTCCTGCAACGTCGTGGTTGGTTACCACTCCAGTGAACGTTGCGGGGCAGGTGTTTCCGTAGACCAATGCTCGCCAGGCTTTGCACGATCCTGTCAGGAGGGTCGGCGCGCGACGAATCCCGTCTTTTCGTCCGCGACGAATCCGCAGGCTCGGTAGTAGGCATGGGTCGACTCGCGCTTGGAGCCGGTCAGCAGCATCACCTTGTAGCAACCGGCATCCCAGGCGGCGTCCAGCGTGCCGGCCATCACCGCCTTGCCGATCCCGGTCCCGCGGCGCGGCGCGGCCACGATCACGTTCTCCACGACGCCGTACGGCGCTGCTCCGCGCGTGAGGTTCGGGATGATGTTCAGGTACGTCGAGGCGATCGCCACGCCGTCCTCCTCGAACAGGAACAGGCGCATCCCGGGCGTCGCCAGGATCTCGTCGTACACCGCCTGCGCGCGGTCATCCGCAACGACTGGGTCGCCCGGATGCAGCTCCCGATAGAGCTGCATCACCCGAGCAAAGTCCGCTGCCCCAGCCTCACGAAACATGGGCCTGAGCCTACTCAGCACAGAGTCGACTCGAGAGGATGAGCGGCTCCCAACCGGCCGCCGTGCGATGGTGGGACGCGCTCAGGTGCAGGACAGAACGGTTGCCCGCAGCAACATGCTGGATCACCGGCCAGCCCAGCGCCGAGGTGTCTTCGGGAACAAGGTCAGCCGGATCGATCCACGCAACCTCCTTGATCCGAGAATCCGTCGTACGCAACTCCGCCGACGGCTGCGGCACAGCCTCGAAGTACACGATCCCCACACCACGACCCCGCCAGCGATGCACGCAGTCGGCGACGATCCGCCCAGGCGTGACCAGTACGCCGGTCTCCTCGACCGTCTCGCGCATCGCGGCTTCGGCTGCCGACTCGCCGGGCTCAACGTGACCGCCCGGGATCTCCCAGCGAACAACGCCCAGCCGTTCGTGCCGAACCATCAGGAGCCGTCCAGCCGCGTCAACAGCGCAGCTGAACGCCGTAAGGCGCAGCGGCAGGTCAATCGGGCGGGCAGGCAAAGCGGTCAGTCGGCGTCGAGGAACGTGATCACGGTGTCGAGCACCAGCGTGGTCCGCCCCAGCCCGTTGAAGTGCGTGGTGCCGGGGAACACGGCCAGCTGCGACTTCGGTACGCCGATGAAGTCCCCGTTGACGTCGCCACCGCGCAACTGCTGGAAGCGGACGACGTGCTCGAGTTTCATCGCGTCGCAGTCGCCGGCCGTCATCAGTGTCGGTGCCGCGATCCCGCTGATCTCCTCGTCGGACCAGCCGTCGACATCGCCGATGAACGCGCCGAGCTTGTTCAGCAGCTCCTGCAGATGCTCGTGATCCGGATGCGGCGACTTGGCCAGGTAGTCCGACTCCATCGGCGTACCCGCGATCATCTCGACCTTCATCTCGCCGACCGCCGCGTTCTCCGGCCGCATGCCATCGGGGCGGAACGACGTCGACGAGATCACCGCCTTGCGAACCAGCTCCGGATGCTTGATCGCGAGCTCCAGCGCAACCGCTCCACCGACACTGAACCCGAACAGATCCACCTGCGGTACGTCGAGTTCCCGCAGCAGGCCGACCACGTCGGACGCGAGAGCCGCCGTACCGAGGGGTCGGTCGATGTCGTTCGTCCGCCCGTGCGCCTGGAAGTCCAGCGCGATGACCTGGCGGCCCTCGGACAGCCCCGGCAGCAGTGGGCCGAACTGCAGGTCGATGTTGAACAATCCACCGTGCAGCAGCAGAAGTGGCGTACCGCCTGAGCCGTGGATCTCGTAGTACAGGTGCAACCCGTTGACGTCTGCATATCCCGTTTCCATGCTCACAGCACCCCCACCAGAAGACAGAACGGATGTCCGGCCGGATCGGCCAGCACATACAACGGTTCGGACCCTACCTGGGTACGGTCCAGCAAGACCCGCGCTCCGAGCTGCTCCGCGTGCAACCGGTGCAGCTCCAGCGCCTCGGCCGTCGGTACGGCGAAGTCGAGGTGCATCTGCATCGGAATCTCGGGCGACGGCCAGGTGGACCGCGGGAGCACGTCTGTGCGCTGTACGGCGAGTTGCCGCCGGCCATCGGAGTCGACAAGCACGAGCCAGCTGTCATCATCCGCCGTACCGTCCGTCGGCGGTTCGTCGCCCGGCCGGTACTGCAGACCCATCAGCTGCCGATAGAACTCCGCGAGCCCTCGGGCGTCCTCAGCGTCCAGCGCAGTGTGCATGCGCTGCGGACGCGTCACCTCGTCGATGTCGAAGCGGACGATGACCAACTCGTCCTCCGGTTCGAGCGCCGGATAGTAGTCACGCAGCCCAGCCAGTACGGCGTCCGCCCCGGGGAAGCCGTCTTCGCGGGCCTCGTCGTCACTCACCGTCGCGACGGTCTTCGCCAGAACCGAGGTGATCACCCCCGGCAACCGGACCTCCGGCTCCGATTCGAACACCAGCACCGCCGGTCCGACCTCGACAGGGTCCTGGAAGCGCATCGTGATCCGCTTGGCTCCGCTCAGTACGGCGCGTAGGTGTGCCGCCCGGAATCGCAGTTCCTGGATAGCCATACCGCCCACCCTGCCAGATCGAGGTGGTTCCGCAGCAGCCGTCGGCCGTGACAGGATCTCGGTATGGCGGGGAACTTGAGCTCATCGAGGAAGACGGCGGAGGAGCAGAGGCTGGAGGACCTGGTCCGGCTACGGCGCGTGCGGGACCGGATCGACCGGGAATACGCGCAGCCGCTGGATGTCGACGCGCTGGCGCGGGGCGCCGGGATGTCGTCGGGGCACCTGAGCCGGGAGTTCAAGCGGGCGTACGGGGAGTCGCCGTACAGCTACTTGATGACGCGGCGGGTGGAGCGGGCGATGGCGCTGCTGCGGCACGGGGAGATGAGCGTGACCGACGTGTGTTTCGCGGTCGGCGGTTCGTCGCTCGGGACGTTCAGTACCCGGTTCACCGAGCTGGTGGGGATGTCGCCGAGCGCCTACAAGCGGGAGGTCAGCGCGGCCGCGGCGGGGTTGCCGTCGTGTGTTGCCAAACGCGTGACCAGACCGATCAGGAATCAAGAAGCAGACCAAGCTGCACCGCACCTACTGTGATCGACATGACTCCTACTGCAGACATCAAGATTCAGCACAGCTTCCTTCCGCACACCGACCCGGACGCCTCCGCGGCCTTCTTCCGGGACCTGCTCGGCTTCGAGATCCGGATGGACGTCGGCGGCGGCGCGATGCGGTGGATCACCGTGGGGCCGGTCGGTCAGCCGGACACCTCCGTCGTCCTGCACCCGCCGTTCGCCGACCCCGGGATCACCGAGGACGAGCGCAAGACCATCACCGAGATGATGGCCAAGGGCACCTTCGCCACCCTCGTGCTGTCCAGCCCGAACCTCGACGAGACGTTCGAGAAGATGGTTGCCGGGGGCGCCGAAGTCGTCCAGGAGCCGACCGACCAGCCGTACGGCGTGCGCGACGCCGCGTTCCGTGACCCGGCGGGTAACCACATCCGCATCAATCAGCAGGCCTGAGACCCCCCGCCTGAGACGGCACTGACCTGGAGAACCGCGAATGACCGAGCATGTTGCCGACAGCCACGATCTGATCCGGGTCGTCGGCGCCCGCGAGAACAACCTGAAGGACATCAGTGTCGAGATCCCGAAGCGCCGGCTGACGGCGTTCACCGGGGTGTCGGGCTCGGGCAAGAGCTCACTGGTCTTCAGCACGATCGCCGCGGAGTCGCAGCGCCTCATCAACGAGACGTACAGCGCGTTCCTCCAGGGGTTCATGGCCAACCAGTCCCGCCCGGACGTCGACGTACTGGACGGGCTGACCACCGCGATCATCGTCGACCAGGAGCGGATGGGTGCGAACCCGCGCTCCACGGTCGGTACGGCGACCGACGCGAACGCGATGTTGCGGATCCTGTTCAGCCGGCTCGCGAAACCGCATGCCGGCCCGCCGACGGCGTACTCGTTCAACGTGCCGCGACGGATCGCGACCGGCGCGATGGTGAGCGAGAAGGGCGCCGGGTCGAAGCAGGTCGTCCGCGAGGCCGTGTACGCCGGCGGGATGTGCGCGCGTTGTGAGGGGATGGGGTCGGTCACCGACTTCGACCTGACCGCCTTGTACGACGCGGAGAAGTCGCTGAACGAGGGTGCGTTGACCATCCCGGGGTACAGCATGGAGGGCTGGTACGGGCGGATCTTCCGCGGCGCCGGCTACTTCAACCCGGACAAGCCGATCAAGAAGTACACGAAGAAGGAACTGCACGACCTGCTGCACCGGGAGCCGACCAAGATCAAGGTCGAGGGGATCAACCTCACCTACACCGGGATCATCCCGCAGATCCAGAAGTCGTTCCTGAGCAAGGACGTCGATGCGATGCAGCCGCACATCCGGGCGTTCGTGGAGCGGGCGGTGACGTTCACGACCTGCCCGGACTGCGGCGGTACGCGACTCAGCCAGGACGCGTTGGCCTCGAAGATCAACGGCAAGAACATCGCCGACCTGTGCTCGATGCAGATCAGCGACCTGGCCGACTGGATCCGCAAGCTGAAAGCGCCGTCGTACGCGCCGCTGCTGAACGCGCTGGGCGACACGCTCGACTCGTTCGTGTCGATCGGGCTCGGGTACCTCTCGCTGGATCGACCGGCCGGCACGCTGTCGGGTGGTGAGGCGCAGCGGACCAAGATGATCCGGCACCTCGGGTCGTCGCTGACCGATGTCACCTACGTCTTCGACGAGCCGTCGATCGGCCTGCACCCGCACGACATCCAGCGGATGAACGAACTGCTCCTGCAGTTGCGCGACAAGGGCAACACCGTCCTGGTCGTCGAGCACAAGCCGGAGATGATCGCGATCGCCGACCACGTCATCGACCTCGGCCCGGCGGCCGGGAGCGAGGGTGGCGAGGTCGTGTTCGAGGGCACGGTCGACAAGCTGCGCACGAGCGACACGCTGACCGGGCGGCACCTCGACGACCGCGCTGCGGTCAAGACCGAGGTGCGGACGGCGAACGGCGTACTGGAGGTTCGCGGCGCGGATACGAACAACCTGCAGAACGTCGATGTCGACGTACCGCTCGGGGTTCTTGCGGTTGTGACCGGGGTTGCCGGGTCGGGGAAGAGCTCGCTGATCCACGGGTCGATCGCGGATCGGGACGGCGTGGTGACTGTCGACCAGACTGCTATCAGGGGATCGCGGCGGAGCAACCCGGCGACGTACACGGGGATGCTCGAGCCGATCCGGAAGGCGTTCGCGAAGGAGAACGGCGTCAAGCCGGCGCTGTTCAGCGCGAACTCCGAGGGCGCGTGCCCGGCGTGCAACGGGGCCGGCGTGATCTACACCGAGCTCGGCGTGATGGCGACGGTCGAGTCGACGTGTGAGGAATGCGAGGGCAAGCGGTTCCAGGCGTCGGTGCTCGAGTACAAGCTCGGTGGGCGGAACATCTCCGACGTACTGGAGATGCCGGTGACCGAGGCGGTCGGGTTCTTCGCGGACGGTCCGGCGAAGGTACCGGCGGCGCACAAGATCCTGGACCGGCTGGACGATGTCGGGCTGGGCTACCTGAAGGTCGGGCAGCCGCTGACGACCCTGTCCGGTGGTGAGCGGCAGCGGTTGAAGCTGGCGACGCAGATGGCCGACAAGGGCGACGTCTACATCCTCGACGAGCCGACGACCGGTCTGCATTTGGCTGACGTCGACAACCTGCTCGGTCTGCTCGACCGCCTGGTCGACTCCGGCAAGTCGGTCATCGTGATCGAGCACCACCAGGCCGTGATGGCTCACGCCGACTGGATCATCGACCTTGGTCCGGGTGCTGGTCACGATGGTGGGAAGGTCGTGTTCGAAGGTACGCCGGCCGCGCTGGTGAAGGCGGCGAAGACGCTGACCGGGAAGCATCTGAAGGAGTACGTTGCCGCTCACTAATCCCTGGTTGGCGGGTCCGACTCCTGAGGGTGTGCTGTCGCGGGAGGTGCTGGAAGAGCGGATCCTCAACCTGTTGTCGACGCAGAACCTTGCTGTGGTGGCGACGGTGAACCGCGACGGGTCCCCGTCGGCTACTCCGGTGCGCTACTACAGCTTGGGTTTCGAGATCTTCTACACCTCGTGGGACGCGTCGGTGAAGTCGCGGAACCTGCGCCGCGATCCACGGGTGTCGGCGGGAATCGTCGTACCGTATGTGGGTTTGGCGTCGAGCCGGGGTGCGCAGTTGTTCGGGACTGCGCGGACGTTGGCGCCGGGTGATGCTGTGGAGTATTGGGAGGCGTTTCGGTGGCAGTCCGACTATGCCGAACGCGGGCGGTCGGTGGATGAGCCGCCGACGGATCCGCTGACGGTGATCACGCCGTCGCGGATCCTCTATACCGATCATTGGCTCCGCCGGACGGGCCATGCGCCGCGCCAGACTTGGCGGCCGTTGCCAGACCAGCGGTAGCAGCGGCTGCGATCAGTACGACGGGCGTGAGTCCACTCGGTACGACGTGGGCCGAGTACGTCGTACCGTCGGTCAGCTCGCAGTCGAATCGCAGCGGTAGGTAGCCGGCCTCGTGCCCGATGACATGGGGTGCTTTGCTTGGGTCGGCTTGGCGGCAGGCCGGGGCGGGGGATGATTCGGTGCCATGGTCGGACTCGCCTTGTGCGAGGCCGACCATGGCGATGCCGAGTGCGTAGCCGCCGACGGCGATGGATCCACAGATGAGCGCGAGTCCGCGGTAGACGACGCGCGGGCGGCTCTTGACCAGGCCGAGGATCGTTTTGCCGAGGCCCCACAGGGCGACGAGCAGGCTGGCTATGACGAGCAGGAGCGCGACGAGGAACATCATCGGCGGCCAAACGCGTCGAGCAACCGGTGTTGCGCCGGAGCGTCGGACGCGACCTTGCCGCTCGGACCATCGCCGTACGATCCGAAGGCGAGCATCTCGGTGAGCCGCGGTTCGACGACTGCCCAGAGTTGCTCAGTCACGGTGGTGTCCAGGGTTTCGTCCAGGTTTGCTGCTCGGAGCAGGTCCCACGCGTGGACGACCACGTCGACCAGCCGGTACCGGAGGAACGCCTCGGCCGAGATGTCGCCGCCGGGGTGGTGCACAACCTGGTCGGCGGACGCTGCGCGGAACGCCTCGATCTGCTGGGTGGCTGACTGATGTAGGTCGAGGTCCTGGGCTCGCGCCGCCGCCAATGCCTCCCGGCCGCTCACTCCAGTGAGCACTGCAGCGGCAAACCGGTTCCCCTCAACCACGTGCTCGACGAGCTCGCGCACATCGACCTCACATGAGGTCGGCAACCCCCAAACCCCCTCCGGCAGCTCGCCCACCACCCGCTCGAACTCAACTGAGGCAGCCGCCAGCAACTCCACATCCATGCGGACACCGTAACGACAGGACATATACGCCCACGACAGCCCGCGCGCCGCACCTCCAGGTGCGCGAACCGGTCTACGCATACGACTACGTCCTGTCCTACCGACGAAGGCGTCGAGCGCGGACAGGAATTCGTCGAAGTGCGAGTACCAGATGCTGTGGTCGGCTCCGGGGATCGCGCGGACTTGGAAGCCGAGTGACTGGAGCTCCGCCGCCCGGGCCGCGGACACGTACCGGCTGGGGTCGGCATGGATGACGAGCGATGGGATGTCGGCCACCGGAGTCTGCATGCGGTTGTCGGCGAACTCCAGGGCGACGGCTGTTGGAACGTCGAACTGGATGGCGGCTGCTGCTTCGACGTCGCGGTCGGTGTCGGACCAGGCCGGCTTGGTCCGGCGCAATGCGTCGACCGTCCGGCTGGCTTGTGCCGCGGTGAACTTAGCTGTCAGATCAACGGCTGCGCGGCTGGCTCCTGCTGCGGTGAACTTGGTTGTCGGCTCCACAGCGGCGGTCGTGGTCAGTGGGATGCGCCAGAACTGGTGGGACGAGCCCATCATCCCGTGCAGGAGGACGGCGACGCGATCGCCTTCGCCCCAGGTCGTCGTACGGAGGGTGTCCACGTGCTCCCTGACGACTCGTGGCGGCGAATAGTTGATAGGCAAGTGGTTGCTTGCCTATAGTGGGGGCTGTGACCACGGTGTTCCGGGCGTTGGACGACGAGACGCGGCGGGTGATTCTCGACGAACTGGCGGCTCGCGACGGCCAGACGTTGTTCGAGATTTGTTCGACGTTGACGACTCGGCACGGGTTGTCGTCGACGCGGCAGGCGATCTCGCAGCATCTTGGGGTGCTGGAGGCGGCGGGGCTGGTCGTGACGGAGAAGCGTGGACGGTCGAAGTTCCACTATTTCAATCCTGCGCCGCTCGCGGAGATCGCGCGGCGGTGGCCGGTCGGAGAGAGGTCCGGAGAATGAGAATCAACCTGGTGAGTGTGTTCGTCGACGATCAGCGGGCAGCGCTCGCGTTCTACACCGACGTCCTTGGGTTCACGAAGAAGCACGACATCCCGCTCGGTGCCGCTTCGTGGCTGACTGTCGTGTCACCCGAGGCGCCGGATGGCGCCGAACTGCTGCTGGAGCCGGCGGGTCACCCTGCGGTCAAGCCCTACCGCGACGCACTCGTTGAGGACGGGATCCCGCTGGTGCAGTTCGCTGTGGACGACGTCGAGGCCGAGCACGCCCGTCTGACCGCGCTCGGCGTCGAGTTCACCCAGCCGCCGACCGACGCCGGCACCGTGATGATGGCCGTCCTCGACGACACCTGCGGGAACCTCGTGCAGATCGTCTCGCCGAAGTCAGCCGGCTAGTACGACGAACTCGTTGCCATCGGGATCGAGCAGCGTATCGCCCTCGCCCTGCGTCGCGCCGAGGGCCACGAGCCGATCGACCTCGACCTGACGATCGCCTTCTGCCACCAGCGTCAGCTGAAGGCGATTGACACCCAGCTTCGGACTCACCGGCGGACCACCCCAGGCGATCTTGGTCCCGCCGTACGGCGCTTGGATCGCGGTCTCGTCGTCCTGGTCCCAGACCAGCGGCCAGTCGAGCGCCTTGCTCCAGAAGTACCCGACAGCCTGGCTTCCGTCGGACGACAATGCGCCGATCGCGGCGGTGTTGGCGAGGAAGTTGTTGGTCGGCTCGATCACACAGAACTCGTTGCCTTCCGGATCGGCCATCACGACGTGCGGCTCGTCATCCGACTGGCCGATGTCGAGGTGCTGACCGCCGAGCTCGAGGGTGCGGTCGACCTGGCGTTGCTGGTCTTCGGGTGACTTGCTCGTCACGTCGAAGTGCATCTGGTTCGGTCCGAGCTTCGGCAGGTCGCTCGCCACGAACCGGAGCCGGAAGGCCCGGTCGTCGGCCGGAGCCAGTACGGCGTCGTCTTCGAACGTGAACTCGAGCAGCCCGGCCCAGAACCGCGCCAGCCCGGCCGGATCCTTTGCTGCGTAAGAGAGTTCCTGCAGACGAACACCCATGGGTCTCACATCCCAACACTCGGTCGGCGCATTACGTGCACCCTAGACCGGCGCCCTGCCCCGGAGCACCCGAATTACGCTCCAGGGCGGGACATCGCCGACCTACCGAGACACCCGCAGATGCTTGCGTTCCGCCAACTCTTCAGCGCTCACCGGCACCAGAACCGGCGTACCGGGCAATGCGAACATCGTCAGCACGATCTGCGCCTGCTGGTCGGTCCGGTTGTTCGAACCCTCGATGTGGATCACGTCCCCGCCCGGCTCGAACAGAGCATCGCCGGCCTTGAGTATCCGCGGTGCCTGTCCCTCCAGCTCGAACAGAATCTCGCCCTCGGTCACATACCCGAACAAGGGCCCCGGGTGCCGATGCGGCGGTGCCCCCGGATCACCCGGACCCAACGTCACCCGAACACTCCGGGCCTCCGCCCCAGCCGGAATCCAGTGTGTGACATCGGCCCGCGTCTCGATGATCTCGACCCCAGGCGGCAACTGTCCTGCGCTCATGCCCGTCCTCTCACTCGTTGACTCCTACACCCTCAAGACAGGCCGATGGGCGTGTTTGTGACGATTCCTCACTTTTAATCCGGCTGCACGGCACTGCCCGGGTGCGGAATCATCGGCGTCGTGAACGACAGACCGTACGTTCGGATCCAGGTGGAGTACCGCGGACGCCTCGGCGTCGAAGTCGGAGCCCTCGTCGCGGTGGACCATCTGCGTCGAGCGGGCCGGCTGTCTGCCGCCGACGAAGCGCGCTGGCTCGATATCGACGACTGGTTCATCGAGCACCTGCCGAACCCGGACTTCTATGCCGACGGCAACAGCATCGGCGCGGTCACCTGGTTCAAGGCGCCGCTCCGCCCCGACATGCACGCGCTCGTCGACGAGGTGTGCAGAATCCTGACCACGTCCGGCGTTGCGCACCACCGCGTGACGTCCGACGACCCGGGCACGATCGTCTACGAGGACGAGTTCCAGGTCGGAGTCGTGCCGTACGAGCGCGGTTTGCCGACACCGATGCCCGAGGGCGTCACGCTCACGCCGTCGGCTCCGGGCTCGAAGCGTGCGGTGGCAGCGTCTCCCGTTCGGCATGTGTTGCTGGACGCGGATGGGGTGCTGCAGGAGTTGCCTGGTGGGTGGTACTCGGCGATGGAGCCCTATCTCGGAGAGCGCTCTCGGGAGTTTCTGCATCGGACCTGGAAGGACGAGTTGCCGATGCTCGCCGGGCAGGGTGACTACCTGCCTCTCCTCGCGGCAACCTTGCAGGAGTTCGGGGTCGGCGTTCCGGTGGGTGAGGTGTACGACGCGGTGTGGAAGAACATCGTGGTCGTCGAGGAATCGCTCGAGGTGGTACGGCGACTACGGCGGAACGGGTACGGCGTCCACCTGGGCACGAACCAGGAGCAGTACCGCGGCGGCTACATGCGGACGAGTCTCGGGTACGACGAGTTGTTCGACGTGAGCTGCTATTCGCACGAGCTGGGCGTGGCCAAGCCTGATCCCGGGTTCTTCGTGGAAGCCGGTCGGCGGATCGGTGCTGAATTGGGGAGCGTGTTGTTCATCGACGATGTCGCGCGCAACGTGGATGGAGCGCGGGCGGCCGGGATGCTAGCTGAGCAATGGGATCTGACGCAGGGACACGACGTGCTGCACGAGCTCTTGGCGAAGCACGGAGTGTCGGCGCGCTAGATCTCCCAGCGGGTGCCGTCGTCGGGGATGACGTGCCCGTGCTTCTCGACGGCTCCTGACTTCGGTCGCCTTTGTCGCGTTCGCAACGGTGCGCGGTGCTGGCGTTCGACGATGCGTGTCCGTGCGGACCAACTGAGGCTCTAACGAGGTCGGATTCGCCTGGTGAACCGCCTCATCAGGTCCGGGTGGGTGTGGCGTGCGGACCTGCCCCACTCACCAACCCGCTTCTGGGCGGTCCGGGCAGGTTGCGCTGAGCGTGGACCGAGCAGGCTCCGCAGAGTTGGTGAGTGGGGGCGGTCCGCCCATGCCCTCCCACCCCCTGTCCCGTCTCATTCCCCGGTCCACTGTTCGGCACGGTGGCTTCGGTCGACGCGCCACCAGTAGCCCGCCTCGACTGTGAGGAGATTGCCGCCGGTAAACGATGGAGAACGGCACGGAGGTCACACTCGACCGCCCACTGCCCGCACTCGCCGACCACACCGGGGCCAAGAGCCACCCGGCGGGCCTGGTCACCCGGCCCGCTGACCCCGACCGGCTGATCCGCCGCGCGCTGAACTGCGGGAATGCGACTTGAACGCTGCCACCGACTGCACGACTCAGGCCCTAACCCAAAGGGCCGAAGGCAGGTTGGTTGAGCAGTGGGATCTGACGCAGGGACATGAGGTGCTGCACGAGCTCTTGGCGAAGCACGGAGTGTCGGCGCGTTAGATCTCCCACCGGGTGCCGTCGTCGGGGATGACATGCCCATGCTTCTCGACGGCCGCGCGCTCGGGTGAGTTCGGGTCGATCACCGGGTTGGTGTTGTTCAGGTGCGTGAACGCGAGTGGCAGATCGAGGTGCTCGACCGTCGTGGCGATCGGCAGGTGACCCATCACGGTTTGCCCGGGCATCTCGTCGGCGCTGTGGAAGGTGCCGTCCAGTAAGACGTACGTCGCTCCGGCGGCGAACTGCTCGAAGCCGTCGGGGAGTTGGGCGACGCACGGGGCGTAGACGAACGAACCGCCGTGGTGCTCGAAGCGGTACGCGACCACCCACGGTCCGGGCGCGGGATTATCGGCGTACCGGGGTCGTTTGTCGCTGACGGCCAGTGTCTTGATGGTGATTCCGTCGAGCTCGTCCGGGACGGGGGACCAGGTCCACGCGTGGTAGCGATCGGTGATGTCGCGGAAACGGGAGAGCGCGTTCAGTACCGCTGGTGGAGCGTGGATCGCAAGTGTCTCCGCCTCGCGGAGGAGGAGCAGTCCGAGGGTGTGGTCGAGTTCCGCGTCGGTGAGGAGTACGCCGCGGATCGGTGTGTCGCGCAGGCCGGGGCCGGCGCGTAGCTCGGGGGTCGCGAGGATCTGCGCGCGAAGATCCGGGGAAGCGTTCACCAGGTACCAATTGTTGCCGTCGGCACTGATCGCGAGGCCGTCCTGAGTGCGCGGCTCGAGATCGGGGTTGCGGCAGGTCGGGCAGGCGCAGTTCCACTGTGGGAAGCCGCCACCGGCCGCCGTACCGAGCACGATCACCTTCATCGGCTCGGGCTCCGCATCACGAAGCCGGTACGCCGGGGTTCGGCCAGGATCAGGTCGACGACACCGCGATCGGGCGACTTGTGGCAGACCGGGTCGGTGGCCGCGGCGTCGCCCGTGAGGAGGAACGCCTGGCAGCGGCAACCGCCGAAGTCGAGTTCGCGCCGGTCGCAGGTGCGGCAGGTGTCGCTCATCCAGTCGTCACCGCGGTAGGCGTTGAAGGCGCTGGAGTCGTACCAGATCTCGGCCAGAGAGCGCTCCCTGGCGTTCTCGAGCTGCAGCGTGGTGATCGCGCCGGCGGCGGGACACGGCAGCACCGTGCCGTCCGGAGCGATCGTGATCTGACGCGCGCCCCAGCCGTAGGTACAAGGCTTGGGGTACTTCTCTGGGTAGTCCGCGATCACATAGACGATCTGCATCTTGCCCTTGAGTCGAACCAGCGCGTCCTGGACGATCGGCTCGGCCGAAGCGAGCTGCTCCGCGGTCGGCATCAGCTGAGAGCGGTTTCTCAGTGCCCAGCCGTAGTACTGCGTGTTCGCAAGCTCGAGCCGATCCGCGCCAAGTTCCTCGGCGAACGCGATGATCTCGGCCAGCTGATCATGGTTCTCGCGATGCAGTACGACGTTGACGCTCAGCGGCAGGCCGGTACGGCGAACCAGGTCGGCGGCGATCGTCTTGTGGTGATGGGCGCGGGTCCCGGCGATCCGGTCGGCGGTTGCCGCGTCGGCTCCCTGAACGGACAGCTGCACATGGTTGAGTCCGGCACCGACCAGCCTCTGGAGCCTTGCTTCGGTGAGACCGAGGCCGCTGGTGACGAGGTTGACGTAGGCGCCGAGGCCGGCGGTGTGCTCGATCAGCTCGGCGAGATCCCGTCGGCCGAGTGGTTCCCCGCCGGAGAAGTGCACCTGGAGAACGCCGATCTCGCGCGCCTGGGTGAGGATGTCGCGCCAGGCGGCGGTGTCGAGTTCGCTGTCGCGGCCGAGGAGTTCCAGGGGGTTGGAGCAGTACGGGCAATGCAGAGGGCATCGGTGGGTGAGCTCGGCGGTCAGGCTCAGTGGCGGGACCGCGTTCTTGGGATTCGTCACGTCCACTCCACCACCTGTTTGTCGACGAGCCGGTCCAGCAGGCTGCGAATCTGCTCCGGCCGGACGGCGGCGTACTTCTCGTTCAGGAGACGCGTGATCTCGGATAGAGAGCGCTCTCCGTCGCACAGTTCGAGAACCGCGGTCGCCGTCGCGTTCGGGATCAGGACGCCCTCGGGATGCAGGATCACCGGGGTGTTGCGGACCGCGTCGTGACTCAGCCGCACGCCGCGACGGATCCGCGGCCGCGGATCGGGAGTCGCTGCGTCAGAGAGCGCTTTCTCGGGGTGGGTGGTCATTTCTTGCTCGCTGCGTGATCGATTGCGTCGAGCAACGACCACAGCACGTCGCACTTGAAGGAGAGCGCGGAGATCGCGGCGTCCTGCTCGGCTCGGGTGCGGCAGTGTTCGACGACCAGGTCGAGGGTGGCTTGGCCTTCGCCGGCGACCGTGTCGATCCGGTTCGTGAAATAGGCGAGGTCGTCGGGGCGGATCCAGTCGTACTGCGCGAGCATGTCGGCGACTCGTGCCTTCATCAGGTGGCCGGAGAACATCTCGGTCAGCCCGGAGGCCACTGCCTCGATCCACGGTTTGGCGCGCGCGAACCCGACGTACGCGTCAACGGCGAAGCGAGCGCCGGGCGCGACGTGGCGTTCGTCGACGACCTCGTCGCGGCTGAGGCCGACCGCTTCACAGAGGCGGAGCCAGCGTTCCATGCCGCCGGTCCCGGGCTCGGTGCCGTCGTGGTAGACGATCCGTGGCAGCCATTGGCGGCGTACCTCGGGAAGTGGGCAGTTGCTGATGATCGCGGCGTCCTTGCGCGGGATCGCGCTCTGGTAGTACCAGCGGTTCGCGGCCCAGACCTGCAGTTCCGGCTGCGAGAGCTCGCCGGCATGCATGCGGTGGTGGAACGGGTGCGTTCCCCAGTACCGATGGGAAAGACCGCGGAGTGCACCGGTGAATTCGTCCACGCTCATCGGCTGCATTGAACCTCCCGAGTCATCGAAGCGATTCATGGAACATTTTCCAGATGTCGCCCACAGGATGGAACTCAGGGGAATTGCAGTCTCAGTACAACCGCACCTGCCCGGCCCGCGACCGTTGCCGCAGGCCCGGACAGGGCTGTTCACCGGACGGGGGCGGAAGTCCGATGATCACTTTGCTGTACAGGGGATACGGGAGTGATCAGTTAGGTGATCAGTTCACTCGTCCGGCGTATCCGGTGACCTCGGTAGGGGTCTCGAACTCGGTGAAATCCGGGGCGATCCACTCTTCCCGGGCAGTGTTTTCGACCATGGTTTTTCTCCTTGCGATCGTGGCGGGGGGCGCCGTCCTCGATTCCCGGTCCCAGTGGTCCGGGAATACGCACCCTAGAGTCTAGGAGAAGGCTTTCCAAGAGGTAGCCCGCGATTCGATCATTTCAGATCTCGCCGACCGGGTCCGACCGCGACAAACAAGTGGTCGCCCCGCAGCCCTTCAACTAGCCTCCAACAGGTGCAGAGATATGAGCTGGCCGGGGCGGACGCGGTTCGGGCGATGCAGGAGTTGGTGCAGCGGACGTGGAGTCCGCGGTCGCGGCTGCATGTCGGGGATGTGGCGTGGGAGCGGGCGGTGAACTCCGGTCGGCGTGGGGACACGTGGCGTACGGCGTTCTGGGAGGACGGCGGGCAGGTGGTTGCGTGGGGCTGGGCGGAACCTGATCATCTGTCGCTGGTGGTGGATCCGGGGCGGGCGGAGGTCGCGGGCGACGTAATCAACTGGTTTCAGGACCTCCACCCGGACGGCGCCTGCAGTGTGCTGGAGGACGAGACCCAACTCGTGGATGCGCTCGAGAAAGCCGGCTACCAAGCGGACGACGAGGCTCCCTTCTTCACTCATCACCGCATCGAGCTGAGCGACCTCGGGACACCGGTCGTCCCGGACGGGTTCATGCTGCGGCACGCAAAGCCTGACGAGGTGCAGAAGCGGGCCGCGGCTCACCGGGCTGCGTGGTCCGACTTGGGGCCGTCGAAGGTGACCGACGAGGACATGGCCGCAGTGATGTCGACCTGGCCGTACGAGTCCGAGCTCGACTGGGTTGTCGAAGCTCCGAACGGCGAGTTCGCGGCGACCGCCTTGATCTGGCATGACAAGGTCCATGGGATCGGTCTGGTCGAACCGGTCGGCTGTGCACCGGCGTACCGGCGTCAAGGTCTGGCCGCAGCCGTCAACCTCGCTGCCCTGCACGCCCTCCGCGACGCCGGCGCCAAAGCCGCGATGGTCTGCCCGCGCGGCGACGACGCGTACCCGACAGCTCGGGCGCTCTACCAATCCATCGGCTTCCGCCCAGGTGCGAGAAGCAAGCTCTACGTACGCCGCTAGTCCGGGTAGCCGAGTTGGCGGGTCCACGGCCCGCCGACAGCAGACCGTACGGCGGATTGGCCGCGAGGCAGGTCCAGTACGTCGATGAGAGTCGGGTCCTCGTCGATGGCGTGGCTGAGGTGGCCGAGTTTGCCGTCGGGGCCGGCGTCCGACGTACCGATGAGTTGCCAGATGCCGTCGTCTTCGTCGTGGCCGACGAGGAGGACCGGTTCGCGCATGTCGAAGACCTCGGCGGTCTGGATGCAGTTCGTCTGCAGGAGCCAGTGGAGCAGCCACCAGGCGCGCCGGTCGGTGGCGAGGGCATTGTCGGCGACCCACCACATGAAGGGGAGGTCTTCGTGGGCGCGGGCTTGCTGAGCGGTCAGATGCGGGCCGCCGATGAACTCGCCGAACGCGCGGCGATCCATCCCGCGTGCATCCGCGGTCGGTACCTCGGCAAACCGGCCCTGGATGACCTGAACGTTCATGCGCGAACGTTAACTCACCGATCCGACACCGAAGTCCTTCAGCACGAACGGCGGAATTCGATCCACGATGCCGCTGAGCAGTGGAACCGTGGCCAGCGTGTGCGGGACGGTCCATGGCTTGGGCGTGTAGGCGACGAGGAGGTTGCCGACCAGGCGGAGGTCCTGCGGTGGATGGGCCAGGATCCACTCGATCATGCGGGGATGCAGCATCGCCGAGGTATAGCGAGGATCGAGGCTGGCCGCGAAGTAGCGCTGATTGAACGCATCGCTCTCGGTGTCGCTGGTCTGCAGGACGGGTTCGAGCGGCGGCAATGAAGGGGGAGTGACCTGGTCGTGGCTGATGCGGAGTTCGGGGAGACCGGCCGGGAGCTCGATGGCGACGAGATTGTTCACGACCGTCGTCGGGAGCTTGCCTCCTTCGACGGTGACGAACTCAGCCATCTCGATCCGGCGGCCCTCGTACTCGCCGACGAGCAGGCGGCGCAACTCGCCGTCGTCCTCGAAGCAGCGGGCCCCGGCGGCAGCGAGCCGGCCGCCGATGTCTTCGCCGGGCTGCCATCCGTAGCGTTCGGCTCCGGCCTGGAGGCGGGCGAGCTTGGCTGCTTCGCGGTCGAGCGAGGGTGAGACCAGCTTGGCGAACACCCAGCCGACCAGGGCGACGAAGCCGATGAACACGGCCGCGCCCATCTGCATCCCGACGAGGGCATCGAGCCAGGTCGGTACGTCGAGAGCGTGCACCCCGGCAACCTAGCCGACCGCATGGTCAAACTGGTTCGGTCGACTCGCGGGGCTCGAATATCGTCGTGAGATGGAGTTGCTGGCCTGCGGTCACCTGGCGAACGAGGGTCCGTTCCGGACCTGCCTTCACCTGTGCGTCGAGGAGCCGGAGGACATCTCGCGGCTCTACACCGGTGTCGGCGGCGAGTACCACCTGGTCTGCGAGACCTGCGGCAAACTCGACGATCCGTGGTCGCAGCTCGCGGTCGTCTGCCTCGGCTGCACCGAACGGGCCGACGACGAGAAGGTCACCCACATCAGCGGTCGGCCCGAGATCCGGTACGACGATCGCCCGCTCGCCGGGACCTTCCACGAAGAACCGGCGTACGCGCAACCGGTCAACGACCGCTGCCTCGCGCCGTCGGGCGACGGGTGGCTGGTGTACACCGGGAAATACCTCGTGCAGCTGGGCGGAGCGTCGTACCGGCTGAAGATGCGCAAGGACCAGGAGGACGACAACGCCTTCGGTACGCCGGGCCCGACCGTGCACGCGTCGTCGGACGGACGGTTCGCGGCGGTCGTCTGGGATCACGGCCGGTACGGCGAGGTCGTGGATCTCGCCAAGGGGCAGATGACCGTGACGCTCGACCGCGGCGACTACCGCAACTACACGACGCCGTTCCCGTTCGCGTTCCTTGCCGACGGCACCTTCATCACGGCGACGAGCTGGAACCGCCTCGACCGCGTCAACTCAGCCTCCGGCAGCCTGCTGACGCCACGCGACACCAAGTGGCGCAAGGGCGACGAGCGGCCGGAGAACTACCTCGACTACTTCCACGGCCGCCTGACCGTCAGCCCGACCGGAGCCTGGCTGGTCGACGACGGCTGGGTCTGGGCGCCGGTCGGCATCCCCCTGCTCATCGACGTAGCCGCCTGGCAGAACGGCACCACCTACGCCGCCGAACAAGGCCGCCGCCTCACCTACCGCGACTACGCCTGGAACCAGCCAGTCGCCTGGCTCACCGACAACGTCGTCGCCATCCAGCGAATCGGCGAAGACGACGCCGCGATGGTCGACGGCGTCCAGCTGTACGACGCTCCGAGCGGCGAGCGCGTCGGCACCCTCTTCGGCCCAAAAGGGCAGATGTGGGCAGTCGACGGCCAACTCGCGGTCGCGGCCGAGCACGGCCTCGAGTTCTGGGACCCCGCCGAGGGCGCGCGCGTCGGCGTACTGCCTGGCTTCCGGCCGACTGCCTACAACGCGCGGACGCGGACGTTTGCTGCGCTCGAGGACTGGGTTCTGCGGACGTACCACCTCCCGGTCGTGGCGGCTGCTAACTTGTGCAGCGATGGATGACCTTGAACTTGCCCTCGGTACGTCGGACCTGGCCGCGCAGCTCGCGCTTGCCCACTACGAGGCCGGGGTCACCGTCTCGGTGAAAGCTGACGGCTCACCGGTCACCGAGGCAGACCGGGCCGTCGAGCGATTGCTGCGGGACGCGCTGTCGGAGGCGCGGCCGGGCGATGCGTTCTTCGGCGAGGAGCTCGGTGAGCTGGGCGAGTCCGAGCGCGTCTGGATCCTCGACCCCATCGACGGCACCAACTTCTTCAGCCGCGGCGACCCGAACTGGCGGATCCAGCTCGCTCTGGAGATCAACGGGATCACCGAGCTCGCGGCCGTCACCGCGCCCGCGCTCGGGATCCGCTGGTGGGCAACCCGCGGGGGTGGCGCCTTCGAGTCACCGTGGCCGGGTGCTGAACCCCGGCGGCTTCAGGTCAGTACAACTGTCGAAGACGCCACGATCGATGCCCTAGGCAATGATCCCCGGCTTCCCACCGCAGGTCCACCCGGCAGCCCCCTCCCGCTGGTCGAACTCGTCCGCGGCGAGATCGATGCGTTCCACGTCGAGCGCTATTACAAGTGGGACCACGCGCCCTGGATCCTGCTCGTCGAAGAAGCCGGCGGCCGCTTCACCAACCCGATCGGCACCAACACCGGCGACCAAGGTGGCGGTCTCTACTCCAACGCCAACCTCCACTCCGGCCTCCTGGCGCTACTCGGCTATCCAGGCGGCTCGGCGTAGCGGGTGGTAAGGGTGGTGGCTCGGGTGTGGAGGGCGGCGCGGAGCCAGGGTGGGGAGAGGGCTTCGGCGTTGGTGGAGAGTTGCCAGAGGGCCCACTCGGCGTGGCGGCGGTCTTGGAAGGTGACTTCGAGGCGGAGCCAGCCGTCTTTGTCGGTGGTCTCGGTGAGGATGGCCAGGGCGGTGCGGGCCAGGTCTTCGCGGCGGACGGGGTGGACGCGGGCGAGGACTGTGACCTGGTCGCCGCTGGTGCGGAAGCGGGTGCTGCGGTCTTGCCAGGCTTGGTCGAGGTCGACGCGGTCGGGTCGCTCGGCTGGTTCGGGGAGTTCTTCGGTGGCGAGGATGCGGTCGAGACGGTAGGTGCGGTCCTCGCCTGATCTGGTGGCGAGGAGGTAGCCCTGTTCGCGCACTGTCACGACGCCGATCGGATCGATCGTGCGCCACTTCGCGGGCTGGTCGGTTGCGGCGTAGTGGATGCGGAGCTTGTGGCCGGCCAGTACGGCGCGCAGGACCTCGGCGGTCGTGGTGTCGGGCGACTCTTCGGTGACGAGGCGTCGGGAGAGCAGGTCGGTTTCGGGGTCGATGAGGAGGCGTTGGGACGCGCCGGCTGCGGTGTTCCGGTAGCTCTCGGGGAGGGCGTCGACGACCTTCAGCATGGCTGAGGCGAGGGCCGAGCCGAGCCCGAAGACTTGCGCGCCGCGACGCGATCCGGCGACAACCAGGGCGAGCGCTTCGTCATGGTTGAGCCCGGTGAGCTCGGTCTGGAAACCGGGGAGCAGCGCGAATCCACCGAGCCGGCCGCGTTCGGCGTACACGGGGACGCCCGCGGCGGACAGCGCCTCGATGTCGCGCAGCACGGTGCGCGTGGACACTTCCAGCTCGCGCGCCAGCGTGACCGCGGACAGCTGACCGTGCTGGCGCAGCAGCAGAACCAGCGAGACCAACCGGTCGGCACGCATGCGGAAAACCCTACCGGAATACACGACACAGGATGTCGTGATTCGCTGAGAGGCTTTCCCTACAACCTCAAGCGAAGGGAAACGAAGTGGCAGTGGAACGAACGGCGGTCAACCCCTGGACCTGGTCGCAGCAGCTGGGCTACCACCAGGGCGAGATCGTCACCGGCAACAGCCGCACCCTGTACTGCGCCGGCCAGACCGCCATGAACGCCGACGGCAAACCCGAGCACGCTGGCGACATGGCAGGGCAGCTAGAACTGAGTCTCACCAACCTGGAGTCCGTCCTCGCCGAGGCCGGAATGTCGCTGGCCAACGTGATCCGGCTGAACGTCTACACGACCGACGTCGACCTCCTGTTCCAGCACTACGGCGTACTGGCCTCCCGCCTCGGCGCCGCCCAGGTAGCCCCACCCACCACCATGCTCGGAGTGAGCCGGCTGGCGATCCCGATCCTGCTGGTCGAACTAGAGGCAACCGCCGTGGCGTGACCGTGTCGAGAATCGAGCGGCTGCTTCGACGCAGGGATAACCACACAGCAAGGGAGCTCCCGGATGCCACGCAAAGTAGTTGCCTCGTACTTCCTGTCACTCGACGGAGTCGCCGAGGACGCCGACAAGTTCCTCACCGGCTGGGACGATGAGACAGACGCTGTCGGCGCCCGCCTCATCGAAACCCAGGACGCGGTCGTTCTCGGCCGGCGGACGTACGACGAATGGGCCGGGTTCTGGCCCACCAGCGACATCCAGCCGTTCACCGCGTTCATCAACGCCGTCCCGAAGTACGTCGCGACCTCGAAGCCGCTCGAATCCGCCTGGTCCAACGCGCAGGTCATCGACAGCGACCTCGCCGAGTTCGTCCGGCACCTGAAGGAACAGCCCGGCGGTGACATCGGCGTCCACGGCAGCATCTCGGTCACCCAGACACTGCTCGCCGCCGGGCTCGTCGACGAACTCAGCCTCGTCATCGTGCCCACAATCGTCACCACCGGCCGCCGCCTACTCGACGGCCTGCCCGGCATCCGGCTCGAGACGATCACCTGCACGACGTCAGCCAGCGGCCACCTTCTGGTCGACTACCGCGTCGTCCATTAGTCGACTACGGCTGCCGACGGAATCGGACCGCGTCTGCGATCACGAAGCCGTCGGCGGCGTCGGTTAGTTGGACGTAGTTGGTGAGGCCGGCTTTGAAGGTGTAGGTGCCTAGGGACTTCCATTCGCCGGTGCGGTCGTCGGGGGTGGCGCGGGTGCGTTGGTTGACGGTGATTGTGGCTGTGCCGGTGGCGTGGTGGATGGCGTATTTCGCGTTGCTGGCTCGGTTGGGGTCGGCGGTGTAGGAGACCAGGACCTCGTAGCGGCCGTCGCCTGGGATGGCGGGACGGAATCTTGCGTAGTTGGTTCCGGTGCCCTTCGGGTGCGTGAGGTAGTTGAAGCCGTAGTAGCCCGGGATGCTGCGCGCGTCGTTCCAGGTGCCGACCAGCTCGAAGCCGAGGCCGTCGTTGTCCACGGTGATCTCTTCGCGGACGTCGGGTTTGGCCGGTGCGGTGATCAGAGTCAGCTGGTCGAGGAAGATGCTGTTGCCACCACCTCGACCGGGACCGACGAGGGTGACGCGTAGCGTATGCCGGCCGGCGGTGAGCTGACGCGTGTCGACCAGTACGACGTCGTACCCGTCACCTCTGAATGAGGTGAGGTCGATGGCCGAGTTGCGCGGCGTTTGACCGTCGACTGCGAGGTTGACCAGAGCACCGTCGGGTGTGCGGTAGTAGCGGAGCCAGAGCTCGTACTGGCCGTCGCGGTTGACCATGAACGGGTACTCGATAGACCCCGACTGCGGAGGACCCAGCGGGAAGGTCTGCGTGGTGAGCCCGGGTCCAGTCGCGATGGAGTCGCGGCCTTGAGTCAGCCACTCCAGGTTGAAGCAGGCGACAGCCACACTCCGCGGGAATCCGTCCAGATCGCCGTCCCGCCCGTACAGCAGAACGATCGTGCCGTCGGACAACCGGCCCAGGTCCGAGTAGTAGCTGCGGCCCGGGCTGACCACGCGGCTGTAGCGGAACGAGTTGCCCTCGTCGTAGCTGACCGACACCGTCATGTTCCGGCGCATCGGAGCGTCCGGCCGACTGAAGAGCACCCGATCGCCGGGGTAGCGGAGGAAGCCCGTGTCCACGCCGTTGAACAGACCAGCACCGAAGTCGAGCGCAGGCCGCGACCAGCTCAGCCCGTCATCAGTACTGACCGCCACCCCGCGCGTCCAGTCGTTGCCGGAACCAGGCCGGCTGTTCAGGATCACGCTGCCGTCCGCACGCTGAACCAACCGCGCCTCGCCGAACCCCGGCAGCCCCGGACCCATCGGAACCTCGCCACCCGAACGCCAGGTCCGCCCATGGTCGTCGCTGTAGATCGTCGAGACGCCATAGTGCCGGTCAGCAGTCGGTACGCCGGTAATGATCGTGCGGTGGCCGACCGTCAGCAGGAGCCGGCCGGAGGCGAGCTGGATGCCGTGCCCGGGGCCAGGTCCATGCATCGCCCAGTTGTGCGGGAAATGGTCGAACAGCGACGTGATGTTGCGCGACTGTCCCCAGGTCACCCCGCCGTCCGTACTGGAGATGACGTGAACCGTGCTCGAGTCCGACGAGCAACTCGTGTTCTCAGGCAGCCGCACACACAGACCGTGGAAGAGGAAGACCTCACCAGTCGTGTTGTCGATGACAAAGGCCGGGTTGGCCCAGCTCTGGCCGTTGACCGACGGCACGACCGCAACGGTCGGCGTCCAGGTCCGGCCCTTGTCGGTACTGCGCCGGATGAGCAGGTCATGCGGACCCGCGTCACACACCTCATGCCGGCCTTCGGTGCACGCGATGATCGTGTCATCCGGCAGTACGGCGAGCGCGTGCACGTGGTAGTTCGCCAGCGGGTCAACGGTGTTGTCCCACAGGATGTTCTCGAAGAAGGAAGGTGCCGCGACCTCAGCCGGCGTGGCCGCCAAGGCGGGTTGGACAGAGACGGGCAAGGCGGCGGTGATGAGTCCGGCGGTGAATGCGCGACGGCTGACGGGCGGGGTCATGCGTCTGCTCCTCAGGGCGGGGGGATCCGCCAGCGACGCTACCGACCGGAGATGAACCCAGGCCGATTCCTCAACGGCCAGATCTGGACTCTGGCAGGAACCTGAACCCGTCGAGCATCGCCGCGAGCTCAGCCGGCCGACTCAGAGCCGGAGCATGCCCACTCGCGATCTCGTCCGGAGTGATCCCAAGCCGCTCCCGCACGAACTCCCGCTGAAACTCGGCGGGGAAGAGCCGGTCCTCAGTACACAGGATGTACCGCGTCGGTGTCGCCGGATGCGCGTCGAGCGGCCAAGGTTCGTAGTACGCGGTGTTGGATGGCGGGCTCGGCTCTCTCGCCGGCACCTGGTCGGCGAGATGCTTCGGTACGTCGTGGAAGTAGCAAACGGATGGATCGTCGGAACCGGTCAGTCCGCCGTCCCGGGCAGCCTGGATCCGCACGGCCTCCGAATACCCGGTGTTGGTCCACCACTCGTCCGGTGATTCGCCAGGCTGAGGAACCATCGCGGTGACATAGACCAGCCCGGCCGTCGGGGTCCGCGCGGCAACCAGGGGAGCGGTGAACCCGCCGAAAGAATGGGCAACCACGACCAGTTCTTCCGGCGTACCGACCAGGTCGACCACGGTGTCCGCATAGCTCGACAAGGTCTCGCTCTCGTCGCCGGCCCACAGGGTCGGCGCGACAGTCGTGTGACCAAGCGCCTGCAGCTCGGCTTCGACCAGGTGCCAGAACCAGCCGCCACCGACACCGGCCCCGTGGATCAACGCGAAGGTGCTCATTCCTCGACGCTATCGACGGACAGCCATCATGTATAACGATGCTTCGCGATGAACACGATCGCCTCAGGTAATCACTAGTTGATGTCGAATTCGTTCCCCTCCGGGTCAGCCATCCCGACCGCGTAGTGATCCAGCCCCGGCTCAGCCAGCGTCCGTAGCCGGGTGGCGCCGAGCTCCTCGAGCCGCTTCGCCTCCGCCTCGACCCGCTCACGCCGTACCTCGAGGGATGATCCGCGGCCGCCGCTGGCATTCACGTCGATGTGGATCCGGTTCTTGATCGACTTGGTCTCATCGACGACCTGGAACCAGATCCGTGGGCCCTCGCCGTTCGGGTCGTTGATGCTGTCGGCGCCGCCACCGAGCTCGTCCTCGGGCACACCGATCGACCGATAGAAGTCGTCCCAGGTGTCGAACCCGGCCGGCGGTGGCTCGATGACATAGCGCAGGGCGGCAGCCCAAAAATTCGCCAGCAGATCGGGTGACTTGCAGTCGATCACCAGTTGGTACGACACGGGCATTGGAGTCCTCCAGGAGTTCGGATGACGATCACCCTGTCAGGTCCCGCCGACAGTTTCAGTTGACCAACAAACCGTGGGCGACGAGATCGGTCGCGACCCGGAGCAGCTCGGCCAGTTCCTCATCACTGCGCGACAGGCCGTCGGACCGCCAACCCAGGCTGATGATCCCGTTCCACGCCGCCCAGAGAACAGTCGCGGTCTCCTCGGGGTCAACCTTGCGCAGTACGCCGGTCTCGATGCCGAGCTTGATCGCCTCGACCATCCGGGCGTTCTGCTCGCGCACCGATTCCGCCAGCCGCTCGGCGAGTTCGCGGCCGGCCGGATAGCTGCCCGGGTCGGCCGGGAAGGCCAGCATCCGGAAGAACTCGGGGTTGGCGAGATAGAAGGCCAGGTACTCCGCAGCGGCCGCGTAGAGCTGATCGATCGGGGACCGGCCGGGGGCATAGGCGAGGTCCATGAAGTACCGGTCGGTGTCGAGGGCTCGATCGACCAGGGCGGCGTGCAGCCCAGCCTTGGAGCCGAAGTGGTTGTACACCGAGCCGACCGCGACACCTGCGGCGGCGGCGATCTCCTCCAGCGTCACCTCGGCGAACGGCCGTCGGTTGAACAGCTGCTCGGCTGCTCGCAACAACGCTTCGATCGTGCGTTCTGCCCGGGGATCCACTCGGCGCGCGACCTCTCTTCTAATGATTGCAAGAAGTACGGACGACAGCTACCTTAGCCAAGAACTTCGTGCAACTGTTGCAAGAGAGGACACCGCATGGATGCGGTCGGATCGCCCGCCTGGGTCGCCCGGACCGACGGAGCCCTGAGCGCGGTCGACTCCGTGCGGTTCGCCGTGACCGCGGCCGCGCGGGAGATCGCCGTACTGGTCGCACGCCTGCGTGCTCCTTCGGCCCGCTCGCTGGACGCTGGTCGCACCCCGCCGGACACCCTGCTGGCCACCCGCATGACCTCACTCGCCGCCGAGCTCCCGGGACCGCTGCTGCAGCACAGCATCCGCACCTGGCTATGGGGGTCGATGCTCGCCGAGCTCGACGGCATCCAGTACGACGACGAACTGCTTTACGTGGCGGCGCTTTTACACGACCTCGGTCTCGGCGAGGCTCATCGCAGCGGCGTCTGTTTCGCCGTACACGGAGCTGGCCAAGCGCGCACGGCGGTCCTCGAGGCCGGTGCGGACGACGCGTTCGCCCGCAAGGTCTTCGAGGCGATCGCGGCACACTTCAACACGTCGGTGCCGTTGTCGTGGGGCGCGGAAGCGCACCTGCTGAACGGCGGCGCATACCTCGACGTGGTCGGCCGACGCCTCGGCGAGATCGCTCCGGCGACGGTGGCCGACGTACTGCGTCGCGCGCCTCGAACCGGGTTCGACGACTGCATCGTCGGCGCGATGCGGGAGGAGCGGCGACTGCATCCGCGCTCTCGTGCGGCGCTGCTGCACCGGCTCGGGATGGAGCGCTCGATCCGCCGGGCCGGGTTCCCGTCAACGCTCTCGGAAGGAATCCAGTGACCCAGCTTGTTACCCGCGCGACCGCCTTCGTGGCCGAAGCCGAGCGGATGACCAACGAACGCGATGTCGACGGCATCCGCACCGTCTTCGCCGCCAACGGCCACCAGACGGCAACCCTCGACGGCCTGATCATCGAGGCGAACGGCATCGACGAGATCCACCGAGCCTGGCGGACGATGTGCGCGTTCATGGCGAAGCGGCAGATGTTCGTGACCAAGACGCTCGCGACCGCCGACGAGACCACGATCGTCAACGAGTGGATCGGTACCGTCGCCGGCAAGCAGTCCGCCCGCGGTATCGAGGTCTGGAAGCTCGATGACGCAGGGCTGGTCGTCGACCAGCACCTCTACGGCTTCCTGGACGCGCGCCCCGAGACCAGCCCGGTGCAGAACCTGCGGATGCTGCTGGCGCACCCACTCTCCGCGATCGCGTTCGCCCGCGTACGAGGCCGCGGATGAACCTCGCTGTCATTGTCGTCGCGGTCTTCTTCGCCGGCATGGGTATCGCGGCGCTGGTGAAGCCCGCGTTCATCTGGGCACCTTTCGGCGTGGCACCGACGACACCAGCGGCGCGCAATGAGGTTCGTGCCGTGTACGGCGGGTTCGGACTCGCGCTCGCCGCACTGCTCTTCGTGGCCGACTCACAATCCGCCGGCTTCCGCGACGGCGTACTGGTCGCGGTGGCGGTCGCGCTAGCCGGGATGGCCGTCGGCCGACTGCTCGGCGCACTCGTCGAACCACGGCCGCTACTCGGCTGGCCCGGCATCTTCTTCCTGATCGAAACCGCCCTCGCCGTACTGCTGCTCATCGCCCGCTAGATGCAGTCGCATGACCGCTCTGGCACCGGGGGAGCGGATGCTGACAAAGCCGCGAGCCTCGTACGACGCGCGCCGCCCCATCCAGCTGTCGTTCTCCTCGGCTCGCGGGTTGCTCAGAGTGTGTGGGGCGAGGTTCGTCTTCGGGAACGCGTCGAGTGCTTTGGCGCCGGATGCTCGTGCGTGCTCGATCGCCGCGTCCAGCAGAGCGCTGGCCACGCCGGTTCCGCGGAAGTCGCGGTCGACGTAGAAGCACGTGACGGCGAAGACACCCTCGTCCTCAGGTTGAGGTCCATACTTCCGCGACTGCTCAAGCCGGACGTGATCCTCCCGCGGCGCCGCGGCAACCCAGCCGGCGGGCCGACCGTCGACGTGCGCGATCAGCCCAGGGGAGTGGTCACCGTCAACCGCAGCCTTAGGCCCGGCCTTGCAGCATTCGAGCGAGTCCAGCGATCCGTGCGGACGACCTCGATGTCCACTTCAGGGTTTCCATTCCCGCCTGAGCAGGCCGTAGACCCACGAGTCGGAGACGTCGCCGTTGACGATGCAGTCTTCGCGCAATGTGCCCTCGTGAACGAACCCGAGCTTCTCGAGGATGCGTGCAGACGCCGCGTTGCGGGTGTCGGCCTCGGCCTGGACGCGGTTCAGGTCCAGCGTGTCGAACGCCCATCCCAGCGCAGCACGCGCGGCCTCGGTCCCGTAGCCGTGACCCCAGGCCGACTCGTTGTAGCAGTAGCCGAGTGACGCGCTCCGGAACTCCGGATTCCACTGGGTCAGGCCGCACCAGCCGAGGAACACTCCGTCGCGCTCCACAGCCAGCCGCGCGCCGGTACCTTCGTCGGCCATCTGCCGGCATGCCGCGATGAAACGGTCGGCCCTCGCCGGCTCGGTCCACGGCGGCGAATCCCAATAACGCAGTACGTCGGCATTGCTGTGCAGCGCGAACAGATCCTTCGCATCCGAGTCGTCGAAAGGACGCAGTCGAAGGCGGTCGGTGTGCAGCGTTGGAGTCGGCAGCGACATGCCGGTCATCCAACCGCGTGTTCTCTGTTGCTCGCAACGGGGTATTCGTCAGTCCGACAGCCACTGCAGCTCATGCGCCAGGGTTTTGGCGATGGCACGGACGCGTCGATGTAGTGGCGACTGTTCGCGCGGAAGGACCAGGTGGAGCGTCAGGCTGGGTGCGCCCTGCAGTGGTCGCCAGGTGATGCCGGGTGGTGCTGTCGCGACGGCGGCCTCGCCGACCGGGGCGAGAGTGAGCCCGTCGCGCAGGTCGCGCTGTGCCATGTCGAAAGAGACTGTGGGCGTGAGAAATCGCGGATGTGTGTCGCGGAACAACGCAGCCAGCTGGTCGTGGATCACCGGGTTGGCCGCACGATCCGGGAGTCGCAACGGATAGGCGGCCGCGGCGGCGATCTCGATCTCCGCGTGTTCGGCCAGCGGATGGTTCTCAGCCAACTGGACCCCGATGCGTGCACGCCGCAGCAGGTACCGGCGCACGCCACGACCCGGCTGTTCACCGCGGGTGATCCCGGCATCGATGCGGCCGTCCGCGACCGCCGGCGAGATCTCCGGAGTCGCCATCGGAACCGCGCTCACCTCGAGTCCAGGACTGCTACGAACCAGCTCGTCCACCAGCGCCGGAGCCGTCTCGGCCCCGGCACTGAGGCTGTACCCGATGCTCAGCGTGCCCAACTCACCCGCTCCCGCCCGCCGAGCGGTGTCCCAAGCCCGATCCAGCGCCGCCAACGCCGGCGGCGCGGACTCCGTTAACGCCGTACCGGCCGGAGTCAGTACGACGTTCCGCGTGTCTCGTACGAGCAGCGCCGTACCGAGTTGTCTTTCCAATCGGCGCATCCGGGCGCTGAGCGCAGGCTGCGCGATGCCGATGCGGGCGGCCGCCCGGGTGAAGTTCAACTCCTGCGCGAGCACCAGGAAGTACCGCAGGCTGACCGTATCCGGTGCCACGTTCCCTCCTGCCGATTGATAACCATCCGTTCTGAGTCTAGCCCGAACCGGTCTTTCCCCCGGCCGCACGTCGAGCCATAGCCTCCACCTATGCACAAGTTGTTGGTCCTCTATCCCCAGCCCGCCGACCCTGACCACTTCCGCGACTACTACGTGACCAAGCACCTTCCCCTGGCCATCCAGATGCCCGGCCTGCTCGCGTGGCGCTACAGCTTCGATATTGCGGCGACCGGCGACGAAGCGCCGTACTTCGCAGTCTTCGAAGCCGACTTCGCCGACGCCGCCGCTATGACCGCCGGCCGAGAGTCACCAGAAGGCCAGCGAGCCGGCGCCGATGTCCCCAACTACGCCACCGGCGGCGTAGTCATCCTCAACTACCCGGTACAAGACGGCACTCGTTGAGCCTCACCCGGCCAGCTGCGCCACGACGGGTGCGAAGGTGTCGGCGAAGTCGGCGCCGATGACGAAGTAGGAGAAGCCGATCTCCTCGCGCCGGCGCTGGATCTCTTCGGCGGCTGCTGCTGGGTCACTCGGCAGGACGACGAGCGAGTCGGCTGCGTGGAGCGCCGCGGTGTCGAGGTCGGGCGGTGCCATGAACGGAGCGACACTGTCACCGATGACGGCGATGTGCTGGGCGAGTTCGAGATCCCGTCCGGCCGCGAAGTCGCGTACCCGTTGCGTGGTCTCGACCCGATCGTCGTCGGGTGGGAGTACGAACGTGGCCGCGTCAGCGACCTCGAGCGCCAGTGCCTGCGACTTCGGTCCGCTCACTGCCATCACCACCGGCGTGTGCAGCTCAGGACCGTCGAACTTCCGCAGGTTGGCCACGGTGTCGCGCATTCTGGTACGACGCTCAGCGGGGGAGACCGCGGGTAGTCCCAGCTCGACCTCGATCCCGGGCCGGCCGGCGCCGATGCCCATTTCGAAGCGGCCTTCCGAGAGTACTGAGAGTGAGTGAGCCTCCCAGGCGGTGCTCAACGGGTCGCGCAGCGCGGCGGCATAGACCCACGAGCCGATCCGCAGGTCAGTGAGCGCCGCCGCGGTCGCCAGCGTCGGGCCGAGTGTCGGCTGCCACGTAGGTACATCGGGCATCAGTAATGTCGAATATCCGCTGTCGGCAATACGGCGTACGCGATCGCGCCACGTCGGCAGATCAGAACGGATCGGCGCAACGACTCCGAAGCGGAATGGCCTGGTCCGGTCGTTCATTGTGGTTCTCCTCGAGTCTGGGGCCCACTTCGGTCCCGTTGCCCTGTCTACGAACTCGCCACGCAGAATTCGACAACGCCGTACAAGAAGGTTGGCACGTGTGACACAGCCCTCCAGGGATCTCACTCTCACGGGTGAGCTGGTGGTGGGCGGAGGGCGAGAAACTGATCAGGTGATGACAGGCAACGGTCTTCCACCAGGACAGCGCCGGGTCGAGGGGTTCCCCCGGTTCGGTACGCACCTCTCCCGGCCCGCGCCGGCGGTTCCGCTCGCTCCGGTGATCGAGGTCCGCGGAGCTGTGACCGCCCACGTCGACCTTCCTCTCGCCGTACTCTCCGACCTGCCGCGAACCGAGATCACGGCCGACTTCCACTGCGTGGCCGGCTGGTCAGCGACCGGGCTTCGCTGGGAGGGTGTCTCGTTCGAGACGTTCTACCGCGCGCTCATCGAACCGGCACTGTTGCCGGGAGCAACGATCACGCATCTGCTCTGTCGCGGCCTCGACGGATGGAAGGCAGCCGTGACCATCGAGGACGTTCTGGCTGCCGACGTACTCCTCGCTCAAAATCTCAACGACCGACCACTCGACAGCGATCACGGGGCACCGGTGCGCTTGGTCAGTCCGAGCCAGTACGGCTACATCAACATCAAACACCTCTGCCGCATCGACGTCCTGACGGCCGCACCGGCCACCACCGAAGGCCCACTGATCCGGAGCCATCCCAGAGGTCGGGTCTGGGAAGAGGAACGCCACGGTTTCCTCCCCGGCCGAGTGGTCCGCCCGATCTACCGCAGCTTGATTCGCCCCATCAGATTCCTGAGCTCCCGCGGCTCCCGGAGCTAGTTGTAGGCGGACCGCCCCCACTCACCAACCTCGCGGTGGGCGGACGGTTCACGCTCAGCGGGGGGTGTTGGTAGGGGTGATTTGGGGGTTGGTGAGTGGCTCAGGTCCGCTTCCCACATCAGCTGGCTGCGGCGGTGGGGGTTTAGCTGAATCCGGGTGATGTTTGTTGGTGGAGGGCTTCTCGGACGTCGAGGGTCGGGTCGGCGACCGTCATCGGGAAGGGCGTGGCGTCGTGGACGCGAATCCCGAGTTCCTCGAGGCACTCCCGCCGTACCGCATCCTGGGGTAACTCGCCCGCCTCGACATGCCGGCGGGCTACGGTCGGTACGTGACGATCGAACTCAGGCCGCTGACGGGGGCGGACGCGGAAGCCCACTGTGCGGGGGAGGACGAGCTCACCGTTCGGTGGCTGACCGGGGGATACGGCGACGTCGACGGGACCATCGGGTACTTCGAGTTGCTCGCGGGGAACGCCGACAGGGGAGTCGGCAAGCGCGGGTTCGGCATCTGGAAGTCCGGGCGACTTGCCGGATACATCGACTACACCCCGGATCTCGACGACGGCCTCGAGCCCGATGACGTGGCACTGGCTTACGCGGTGCACCCGTGGGCTCGCGGCCAAGGCGTTGCAGTTGAGGCTCTCGGGCTCCTCTGCGACATCCTTCGAACCGACAACATCGGAACGCGCGCGGCCATCCGTGTCGAACCGGACAACGTGGCGTCGGTCCGCGTAGCTCAGAAGGCCGGGTTCAGATACGTCCGGGACTTCCCGTCCAATCGAGACACCCAGCCGGACGGGACGCCGACGACCTTCAGCCTCTACTTGCTGGATCTGTAGTCAGCCTGGAGCGAGGAGGCAGAACTCGTTGCCTTCGGGGTCGGCGAGAACCTTCCAAGGAACATCGACATCGATGGGGGAGGCACCGAGGGTTTGCAGTCTGGCGGCCTCTGCCTCCAGGTCGTCGCCTGGGTACGGGCGGACGTCGAGATGGACTCGGTTCCACACGGTCTTCACGTCAGGCGTGCGCAGGAACTGCAGATAAGGACCGACGTCCTTGGCAGAACGCAGTACGGCGTTCTGGTCGGTCACCTTGAGCAGTGTCCAGTCCATGGCCGCACCCCAGAAGTCGGCCAGCACTCGCGGATCCGCACAGTCGACGACCACCGTCGCGATCGGTCCGGTGACTTCATAGAGTGAATCCAGCACACAGAACTCGTTGCCTTCGGGATCGGCCATGACCGTCCACGACACGTCATCGCCCTGGCCGACATCGGCGAGCGTTGCGCCGAGACCTTCGAGGCGCGTGACCAGCTCGGCCTGATGAGCCGCCGACTTGGTGGCGAGGTCGAGGTGCACCCGGTTCTTCACCGTCTTGGGTTCTTCGGAGGCGACCAGGTCGACGACGACAGCGACAGGATCGGGATAGACGAAACCCTCAGGTTCGAGGTTCGTCACGCCGGGTCCTTCGCTCGAGATGTTCCAGCCGAGCGCCTCCGCCCAGAAACGTCCCAGCGCGGAATCGTCCCGAGCTTTCATGTTGATCTGCACCAGCCGCGTCGCCATGCCGACGATGCTAACCGCAGTCATGACCCCTCAAATCAGCCTTACCGCAGCTGGCGAAGCGACGGATGTCACGTCGGCGGTGTTTCGAGGGCCTGCTTGACCAGGGCGTCGACCATCCATTGCTGGAGGGCGCTGACTTCTGCAGGTGGTAGTCCGGCGACATCGCTCAGCCAGACGCGGGTCTCGATGCCACAAGCGGCGCGCAGTGCCAGCGCGAGCCGGTGGACGCCTTCTTCGCCGATCGACTCCGCGATGGGCGCGAGCGCCTCGAGGAACCACGGGATGGCACGGCCCTGGCGCAGCGGCAGTTCGTGCGGCACCTCGCCCAGCGAGAGGCGCAGCATCGCACGCTGCTGCGGCTCATTCTCCTGCACATGGTCGATGACGAAACCGGCGACGGCGGCCACGCGTTCGTCCAGGGCTGTCGGAGGCGGGTCGGGAAGGACCGACGCGGCTCCTGTCTCCGGGTATGCCGCGGCGAGAAGTTCGGCCTGTGACGCGAAGTAGCGGTAGGCGGTGGGGCGAGAGATCCCGGCGGCCGCGGCGACCTCCTCGACGCTGGGCGTGTCGCCCGAGGTGATCAGGTCGCGCGCCGCTGCGATCAGTTGGTCGCGGGTGCGTTGCTTCTGCCGCCTGCGACCCGACTCGAGGTAGTCCGTTGACATGTCCTTCATGATATGCAAATCTCATGAAGAGACTCAAGTCTCATAAACTGATCGGAGTGTCAGATGACTGAAAGGACGACGCTCGCGCCGGTGATCCGACGGGCAGGCGAGGGGGAGAAGCGATGGTTCTTCGGCGGTGGCGTCTTCACCTGGAAGCTCAGCAGCGTTAACGAGGACATCGGCCTGTGGGAGGTCGACATGGTGGAAGGCAAGTGGACCCCGATCCACACCCACCCGGTCTCGGAGTCGCTGTGGGTTCTCGACGGCCACATCCTGTACCGCATCAACGACGATGAACACGAGCTCGGCGCCGGCGACTTCGTCATGGTGCCCGCAGGCGTGCCGCACGCCTTCATCGTCAAGAGTGCAACGGCCAAGGTGCTCGGCATCCAGCCAACCTGCGAGTGCGAGCCCTTCTACCGCGGCGCCAGCGAGCCATTCGAAGGATCGGCGTGCGTCGTGGACTTCGCCAGGATCGCGCTGAGCGCTGAGCAAAACGGGGGCATCACCATTGTCGGACCGCCACCCTTCTAAGTATGTCGCGGTTCAGTCCGGTGCGCAGACGTAGAGTTGGAGCGTCGCATCTGCGGTGAGCGGCGCACGGGACCAGTCGCCGAAGCGTTCAACGACCCGAAGACCGCCGAGCGAAAGCAGCAGCGGCAACTCCTGGGGGAAGATGTTCCTGATCTCGAGCGGCGCGACACTGAAGTCGGCCTCGGAATCGGTCGAGAAGTACCACCTGCCACGAGTCACCTGCGCGGCCGCGTCGTAGGTCTCCGCGACATCGACCTGGACTACGCCACGATCGGGATCCACGAACGACAAGGCATCGCGCCTGCGTCGAACGCCGTCAGCCTGGGCAAGCATGCGCACGCTCGGGTTGAACACGTCGAAGATGAGCCGCGCCCCGGGCGCCAGGTGCTTTCGCACCGACCGGAAGCAGTCCACCAAGTCCTCGGCGTTATGCAGATGGAGCAGTGAATTCGCAGTGATGAACACGAGATCGAATGTTCTTCCCAGGTCGAACTCGCGCATGTCGCCCTGCACCCACTGGACCTCGACGCCGCGCTCGTCTGCCTTGCGCTGTGCCTCGGCAAGCATGTCCGGCGAGAGCTCCAGGCCGATGCACGGATGCCCGTCGGATGCGATCGGGATCAGCTTCTGTCCGGTGCCGCTGCCGAGTTCCAAGACGGACCCGCCTTGCCGATCGGTCTCGGTCCTGTAGAAGTCGACGGCCTGTTCGCCTCCGGGGAACAACCGGTCGTACAACCTCGCGTCGGAGTAGAACTGGTCGCTCATGAGACGCACACTCCTCTACTTCTACCTTCGTGATTCAAGCGCCGATAAGCGACATTATGTCAACTAGTGGCTGCTTGCTCCTTGCTCGCGACCACCGTGTAGTTCTCGGACACACGATCGAACGTGCTTGTTTCCGTCCGGAGTCCGACTCGCTGTAGGCCGACTTCGAGTTCCTCGTATCGGTAGGGCCAGCAGGACAGCAGTTCCGAGCGGACACGAACCGACCCGGTCGCATCAACTTGCGCGATCGCAATCTCGATGTGGTGCTCGTCGTCCCACTGCGGCGCAATGTCCCAGCGGTAGACCACGACGGCATCGCGACCGTTCCGGCGGACGAGTCGGTCCCTGATGTCGAGCCTGGAACCTCTGGCCCGCACGAGTTCCCAGGTGCGGGATGTGAGTACCAGGCGCCCGCCAGGCCGCAGAAGCCGTGACATCGACTCCAGGGCAGCTCCCCTGCCTGTTGCGCCCCGGGCGTGGTGAAGCGAGTTTCCGACGCAGAACACCAGGTCGAACGTGCCGTCCTCGAAATGCTCGGGTAACTCTTCCCAGTTCGCCCGCATGGTCTGGACGGACGCCCCGAACTCCGCAGCCAACTCTGCAGTACGACGAACCATCGCTTCGCTGGCGTCAGTTGCGACAACCCGCATGCCACGACCGGCGAGGCCAACCGCCAACTGTCCGGTTCCACACGAACAGTCGAGGACGTGAGCGTTCGACGGCAGGCTACCGAGGACGTCATCGAACGACGCAGCGAACTCGGCCGGCGGCAACTTTGCATCCGAGATGAGCCATTCGTACACCTCGGCAAGCACGTCATACTCCGTCACAACCACTACCTCCATCCGGTGGGACGTCAGTCCATCAGCGGAGCAAGCCGGGCACCAATGGTTTTCGCAACGACAACCCGGAGCGGCATCAAGGAAGAAGCAGCTGGAGGTCTGGAAGTCGGGCGAACAGGTCGGGCAGGCCGTGGATGCCGTCGCGTGCGGACTCGTGCGACAGTGCGAGATCTGGGCCGGTGTTCGCCTCGACGCCGGCGAGGCAGCGGAGGATGTTCCATCTCGTGTGGCCCAGCCAGCCGCCGATCATGAACGCGAACCAGCTCGGGCCCGACGATGGCAGCACTCCCCCAGCTGCGACGTACCCGTCGAGCACCGCCCGAAAGATCGCGGGCTCGATGGTGTCGAGACCAGGTCCCTTCGCGATACTCAGCGCGGTCGAGCCGAGTTCGCCGGACAGGTCGAGCATCCCCGAGAGCTCCCAGTCGAGCACGACCGGGCGGCCGTCTTGAGCGAGCAGGTTCCACGGCTGGATGTCCTTGTGCGTCAGTACGACGGGGCCCGGGCGCGGGCAGGTGTCGACGAACTGGGCAATCGCGAGGAACGTCTCGACACGGCACGCGAGCTCGTCGGCCCACGGCTGTCCGCTCGTCACCGCCCGCTCCGCGAGCTCGCGCCAGTCCCCCGGCGTCGGCTCCTCAACCGGCCCGTGCGGCCACTCGACGTTTAGCGCGTGCAGCCGCGCGAGGATCTCGCCGATCTCGAACGCGTACGCCGCCGACACCGGTGCCTCAGGCACCTTCTCCCCCTCGACCCACCGGTGGACGAGTGTGTTCCGGTCGGCCGAGATCGGCTCGGCCATCGGGATGCCGGCCGCGAAGGCCGCGCGCTCGAACCGGAACACGTCCTCGACGTGGTACGGCGACCGCCGGTCGGCGAGGTTCAATTCCTTCACCGCGAACGACCCCTGGTCTGTGTCGAGCCGATACATCCTGTTGGCGTACCCGCCATGAACGCGGGTGATCGGCCCGACCGGCGTACCAAGATGTGAAAGGTTCAAGCCGGATCCACTGTCTTCACCATGACGCAGTTCTTGAGGCCTTTGGGTCGGTCGTACGTGAAGCCGAGTCGCTCGTAGAGTCGACGGGTGCCGTTGTAGAGGAACGACGACGACATCTTCTTGGTCTCGTTGGTCAGGTCGTGCGGATAGCTCTCGACCACCCCGCCGCCGGCCTTCGCAATCTGATCGAGTGCACCGGTGATCGCCAGTTCCGTCACGCCTTGGCGCCGATGGCGCTTGTCGACGAAGACGCAGGTGATTCGATAATCAGGATCCGCAGTCTTCGTGGCGTTGTATTGCTTGAGGTGCTGCAGCGTCGGCAACTCAACCGGAGTCCCGTATTCAGCCCACGCAATGGCCTCGTCGCCGTCCATCACCAGCGCGGCGTGCGCCTTACCCTGCTCGACATAAGCCTTCTTCAGCGCGCGATTGGCCTCCGCGCCCTGACCACGCTCAGGCCCGTCCGGGTGAAACCAAATGCACCAGCAACCCCCGAAGATGCCGTTGTGCCGCTGCACCATTGCATCGAAAGCCGGCCAAGTCTCAGGGCTGAGCGGCTCGACCGTGTACGACGACTCGTTAGCCATATCGCACGGTATCCCGCGGAGCCCATCGAGCGCTTCAGTTGAGGATGAGGTTCTTCAGTTCTGCCAAGGTCTTGATTCGGTAGGTGGCCTGGCTGAAGTCCTGGGTTTGGGTGAAGGCGTTGTGGACCACTGCGCAGTCGATGCCGGCTGCCACCACTGACTTCAAGCCCCTGGCCGAGTCCTCGACAACGAGAGTTTCTGCCTTGCCGGCTCCGAAGCGCTCCAATCCGGTCAGATAAGGCTCGGGATGCGGCTTGGACAATGTGTAATCGTCGCGAACCAGTACGAATTCCATGAATTTCGTGATGTTGCGCTTTTCATGAATCAGCTCGAAATCAGTCCGCTTCGCAGTCGTCACGATCGCCATCCGGACGTGTTGTGACAACTCGGCCAGCGTGTCGACGACACCGTCGATCTCGATGGCCTCGGTTCGCAGATACTCCTGGTAGTAGGCGTCACGGACTTTGCGTTGCCTGTCGATGGTTGGTTCGTCGACCCCAGCGACCCTGGCCTGTGCCCAGGTGCCTACTGCCTGGCTCATGTCCCGAAGATATTGATCCAGATCCAGCGTCACACCGATCTCCGCCAGCGCGCGTTCGCCAGCTTTGAAATACCAGAATTCGGTATCCACCAGAACACCGTCATGGTCGAAAAGTATGTACTTCTTCACGCTCTCGATCCTATAAGGTCCGGCCGTGAGCAACGCAGATGCATTCGAGGCGGCGGCGCGGGCCGAGGCAGCCAACACCGAAGCGAGACCGGTTGTCATTGCAGATGGTCTAGTGACGCGTCCAGCCGGTACGGCGGCCGCGACGGTCCAGCATTTTCTGCGCTTCCTGCGTTCGCAGGGCCTCGATTGCGTCGCTGAGCCGGTCTCCCTGGACGGCGAGGTCGAGACTCTGCGGTACATCCCGGGAGCCAGTGGCGGCGAGGCGTGGTACCACCAGCACACCGACGAAGGGTTGGCGTCGGCCGCGCGCCTGCTGCGCAAGATCCATGACGCCAGTCAGGCCTGGATCCCGCCGTACGACGCTGTCTGGACGGCTCGTCCGATCGCGGCCGACGACCTTGTCTACTGCCACGGCGATCCCGGCCCGTGGAACTTCGTCTGGGACGACAGCACCGCGATCGGCCTCATCGACTGGGACTACCTCCATCCCGGTCCGCGCATCGACGACATCGCGTACGCGTTGCACTGGTTTGTGCCGCTGCGCTGTGACGAGTTCGCGCTGCAGTGGCACCACTTCCCCGAGGTGCCCGATCGCCGGCATCGCGTCGCGGTCTTCCTCGAGGCGTACGGCGATCTGCCGGCGTTCGATGTGGTCGACGCAGTGATCGCGCGGTTGGAGGCAGTGTGTGACCTTGTGAACGAGCTTGCGGAGAGCGGGCAGGAGCCGCAGCGGACGTGGGTTCTCGATGGAGCCCTTGACCGGGAGCGGGAGGAGATCGAGTGGGTCCGCGAGCACCGCGATCTGCTGTCCCCGAGGTGAGGCTGCGAGGATGGCGGGCATGCGCGAGTGGTTGGACAGGACGACCGATACGTGGGCGCCGCCGACGGCCAAGGATCTCGCCGGACCGTTCCGGTTCCTGTTCTGGTTAACTCGATCGCAAGCGCGACGGGTTGCCCAGGGCGCGTTCCTCGGGACGGTCTGGATGGTCGGCCTGGCGGTTCCGCCGTGGGTGCTGTCGCGAGCGGTTGATGAAGGTCTCGTTGGGCGAGATTCAGCCGCGCTCATCAAGTGGGCGCTTGTCCTGCTCGGCGTCAGCGTGTTGATCGCGTTGCTGGCGATCGCGCGGCATCGCACGATGACCAAGATCCGGATGGACGCCTCGTTCCGTTCGGTGCGGGCGACGGTCTGGCACACCTCGCGACTCGGCGCGTCGCTGGCCAGGCGGGTGAGCGCCGGCGAGATCGTGACGGTTGGCATCGCCGATGTGCACACCGTCGCGATGGCGCTGACCGTTACCGGGCCCGGCGTCGGCGCGATCATCGCGTACGCCGTGGTCGCGGTCATCCTCTTCACGACGTCACCGTTGCTGGCCGCGGTGGTCCTGGCGGGCGTTCCACTCCTGGTTGTTGCCGTCGGCCCGTTCTTGCACCGGATCGAACGCACCGGCGGCGAGTACCGCGTTCACCAAGGACGGCTGACAACCCGACTGGTCGACGTACTGGCTGGGCTGCGGGTTCTCAACGGGTTGGGCGGCAAGCAGTTCGTGGCCGACCGGTACGACGAACAGTCGCAGCGGCTGGTGAGACGTGGGTACAAGGTCGCCGTACCGGCTAGTTGGGTCGGGGCGTTGTCGACGGGACTGCCTGCGTTGTTCCTGGCCGCGGTCGTGTGGTTGTCGGCGCGGATGGCGGCAACCGGGGTGATCACGATCGGCGAGGTGGTCGCCGTCTACGGGTACGTCGCCGTCCTGGTCGTCCCCGTGTCGAACTTCATCGAGGGCGGTGGCGACATCGCGCGGGCCCGCGTCGCCGGCCAACGGATCATCGACCTGCTCAACCTGCCGGTCGCTCGCGACGACGAGCGCGATGGCGGCCCACTCCCCCACGGCTCCGGTCCGCTCACCGACCCCGCCTCAGGAGTCGTCGTTCGCCCCGGCCTGCTGACAGCGCTGGTCGCGGCCCGCACGGCGGAGGCAATCGAGGTGATCGAACGACTCGGGCGCGTCGGCGGCACCCGGACGGGATCTGCTGATACGGCGGTGACCTGGGCGGGCATTCGGATCGATGAGGTGACCAGCGCCGAGTTGCGGAGCCGATTGGTTGTCGCCGACAACGATGCTGAGGTGTTCGCCGGCACTGTCCGGGAGATCGTCGCGGGTCGCCTCGAGCCCGACGACAGCCGCATCCACCAGGCTCTCCAAGTAGCGGTGGCCGAGGACATCGTCGAGGCACTGCCCGACGGTCTGGATACGGCGATCGCGGCCGGCGGAACCGATCTGTCCGGCGGGCAGCGGCAGCGGATCCGGCTCGCGCGGGCCGTCTACGCCGCCCCCGACATCCTGCTCGCCGTCGATCCGACCTCCGCCGTCGACGCCAACACCGAAGCGGCCATGGTCGACCGCATCCGCGAGGCCAGGCGCGACACAACGACGGTGATCACCACGATGTCGCCGCTCGTCCTCGACCGCGCCGACGAGGTCATCGTTCTGATCGACGGCAAGGTCTCAGCAGTCGGGAAACACGCGGAGCTCCTGCACACCGACTCCTCCTATCGCGAGCTCGTGTCGCGCGCTCAGGAGGGCCGATGAACAGACAGTTGCCGGTGGCAAGCAAGGCCGAGGTCCGTACGGCGGCACTCCGCGACCTGAGCGCGGACCGTTGGGCCGTGGTCGCGGTCGTCGTGGTCAACGGGCTCGCCGCAGCGGCCGGGTTGGTCGGTCCTTGGTTGCTCGGCCGCATCATCGACACGATCCAGACCGGTACTGGCGATGTGCTCAGCGCGGTGGACCGACTGGCGTTCGGCGCGCTGCTGTTCACCGTCGTACAGACCGTACTGGCGTGGTGGGCGCTCAAGATCGGCTACCGGTTCGGGGAACGGACCGCGGCTCGCGTCAGAGAGCGCTTTCTCCAGCGGACACTGGCGCTACCGCCGCGAGTGGCGGATCATCTGCCGGCCGGTGATCTCATCGCGCGCGGAAGTACCGACGCGTCACTCGTGGCAACGACGTTGCGGTCGGCGGTGCCCGAGGTTCTGGTGGCGACCGTCCATGCGCTGTTCCTGGTAGTCGCGGTGCTAATCCTCGACCTGCGGCTGGGCGTGTGCGGGCTCGTCTGTCTGCTCGGGGTCGGCGCGGCTCTGCGCTGGTACATGCGTCGTGCGCGGCCGGTGTACTTGGCGGTCGCCGCGACTGGTGCGGAGGTGGCCGATGTCGTGGCCAGCACGGCCAAGGGCGCTCGTACCATCGAGCTGCTCGGTTTGGAGGAGCGTCGGCACCAGGTATCCGAGGCTGCGATTGCCGAGTCCCGGTCCGCGCGGTTGGGAGCGCTGTGGTTGCGGTCGGTGCTGTTCCCCTGGTCGGAGATCGCCCTCGGCGTTCCGGTGGTGGGAGTGCTGCTGATCGGTGGCGCGCTGTATGCGAATGACCTGATCAGCCTCGGGGTCGTGGTGACGGCGACTGTCTATCTCCGTCAGCTCGTCGGCCCACTCGACACCCTCATGCTCTGGATCGAGCAACTGCAGGGCGCCGGCGCGTCATACGCTCGCGTCGAAGGACTCGCGGACATCCCGACCGCGGAACGCGCGCCGGCGCCGACCATTGGCGATCACGGTGACCGGATCCGGGTGACCGATGCTCACTTCAGCTACACCGGAGCTCGCGACGTACTGCGTGGGATCGACCTGCTCGTGCAGCCCGGCGAACGACTGGCGATTGTCGGTACGTCAGGAGCTGGGAAGTCGACGCTCGCGCGACTGCTCGCCGGGCTCGATCGACCGCGCGCGGGTTCGGTCACGATCGGCGGTAGGCCGGTTGCGGATCTGCCACCGGACGAGCTGCGCGAACACGTCGTACTGATCACTCAAGATCATCATGTCTTCCATGACTCACTGCGCGACAACCTACTGATCGCGAAACCGGACGCTACCGATGAGGAGTTGTACGACGCCTTGGCCGCAGTCGGTGCGGAGTGGCTGGAGGACCTGCCGGACGGTCTGGACACGGAGATCGGAGTCGATACCGATCTGGCCGATGCGAGTGCACAACAGCTCTCGCTCGCCCGGGTCGTGCTGGCTGATCCGCACACGCTGATTCTGGACGAGGCCACGTCACTCCTGGATCCCAAGACAGCGCGGCAGACCGAGCAGTCCTTGGCCGCCGTACTGCGGGGTCGGACAGTGATCGCGATTGCGCACCGTCTCCAGACCGCTCATGACGCCGACCGCATCGCTGTGATGGAAGCAGGTCAGCTCGTCGAGCTGGGTACGCACGACGAGCTCGTTGAAGCGGGCGGCGTCTACGGCACGCTGTGGCGGACCTGGAACGCGGACTAGCGCGGGGCGCCGTACCCCCAGGTCGGTGGAGTGGCGTTGGTGACAGCTCGGAGGACGCCTTCGACCGGTCCGTAGGTGCAGCGTGCCATCCACCAGTGGCTGATCGCGACCTGGGCTGCGTAGATGGCGATCGCGAAGGTGAACGTCTCCAGCGGAGAGACCTGCCCGACCATGCCGAGACCGACGCCGGTGAAGATCAGCAGAGTCGCCAGTGATTGGCCCAGGTAGTTCGACAGCGCCATGCGCCCCGCCGGCGCCAGGAGACTGCCCAGCGAGCGACCGGCGTCCGAATGCATCAGTCGGAGCAGAGTGGCGGCGTACGCGGCTGATAGCAGCGGGGCGGTCATGACGCCGACCAGGACGCTGATGGTGCTGCCGTTGCCACCCGCCGCGTAGACGACACTGCCCAGGAGTCCGATGGGGAATCCGACGAGCTGAAGCTTCCGCAGTACCGGCTCCTGCCCGGTCACGCCGGCGAGCAGTCGGCGCCGCCCGGCAACCATCCCAAGCAGCATCACGGCCAAGGTGGTCGGTCCCTGCACGGTGACCTGCGCAAGCCCGAATGTCGGCAGCGCCCGGAGGTGCTCGCCGATCACGTCTCCGAACGAGCCGCCCAGGTTCATCGTGGTCTGCTGAGCGGCAGCCACGGCCCCGGCCGGATCGAGAAGTGCGGAGGTGTCGAGGAACAACACCGTCGATCCCAACGTGACGAACAGGTACCCGTAGATTCCGGCGGCCACGATCAGCGCTGTCTTGTCCCGCACACCCCGCATCGCCAGCAGGACCAGCCCGATCAGCGCGTACACGGTGAGGATGTCGCCCGTGATCAGGAAGATCGCATGCAGCGCGCCGATGATGAACAGCCCGCCGAGCCGCCGCAGCATCCGCGGCCTGAACTGTGCGCCGGCCCGCTGCGCAGCCTCGATCTGCAACTGAAAGCTGTACCCGAACAGGAACGAGAACAGCAGGTAGAACTTCAGATCCACCAACGCATGCCCCAGCCAGTTCACGGCGTGATCAAGACCCGAGCTGTACGACGGGTCCTCCGCGATGTGGATCGGGAATCCGGAGGCGGCGTAGGTGATGTTCGCGATCAGGATGCCGAGCAGGGCGAACCCGCGCAGCGCATCGATGTCATGGATCCGGGTCCGCAGCGTGCCAGGCTGTTGGCTCATGCGCCAAGTCAAGTGGCGGCAATCCCGCGACGCAGGCGTGCTGGCACCTCAGCCGTGGTGGAACTTCCACCACCTTCGCTTGACTCTCCTACGAAGGGAGAGTCAAGACTGGAGCACATGCGACCTACGTGGAGTATCGGCGCTGTGGCGCGGCAGACCGGGCTGCCGGTGAAGGTGGTCAGGCACTGGTCGGATGTGGGCGTGGTGGCACCGGTGGGGCGGTCGACCGGCGGTTATCGCCGCTACGACACCGCTGGGGTCGCTCGTCTGCGGCTTGCCCGCACGTTGCGGGATCTGGGGATGGGGCTCGGCGAAATCCGGGCTGCCTTGGATCGCGAGGACGGGCTCACCGAGGTCGCGGCCGCACACGTCGAGGCTCTCGAGGCGCAGATCCGGCGCCTGCGGACCCATCAGGCCGTCCTGCGCACGGTCACCCGTCGCACGACTCACGAAGGGCTTGCTCTGATGACCCGTACCGCGCAGATGTCCCCGGCCGAGCGTCGCGAACTGGTCCATGACTTCCTCGCCGACACTCTCAGCGATGTGGATGTCCCTTACTTCCGTGACGGCCTGCTGGCGGCCGGAGCTGAGCTGCCGGACGATCCCACCGACGAGCAGGTCGAAGCGTGGCTGGCGCTGGGCGAACTCGTCGCCGACGGCGAACTGGGTCCCGCCATGCGGCGGATCGCGGAGTACACCGCCCGTCACGGTCAAGGAGCGCAGGACGACGCCGCGGCAGCGGAGATGCGCGAGCTCACCGACGTCTGGGTCGGCCGCGTCCGTGCAGCGATCCAGGACGGTACGGCGGCGGACTCCCCCGCTGCCGATCAGGTCGTTGCCGATGTCATGGCCGCCTGGCTGCCGAGCCGTGCGAACACCGACCCTTCGGTGACTTCCGACGGCACCTCGGCACGCAAGCTCTTGCACGAGCAGCTCAGCGCAGCGTCCGAGCCGTCCGTCGAACGCTTCTGGCAGTTGCTGTGTGTCCTCGCCAGCCAGCCCGCACCGGCCGGCATCGCCTCGGAGGGCCAGTGGCTCACCACCGCCCTGCACGCCAATCCGTCTCCCGGCGCGCGCGATGCTCAGCTCGAAGCGCTCTACACGAACGACACCGACCCGTGGCCGGGCGGCGTCCTGGAGGCATTCACGCGTGTGCAGGACAGCGTCGGCGTACTCGTGCGCGCCGCAACGCCGGACCAGTTCGGCCTGCCGACCCCCTGCGACGACTGGACCGTGCGGGAGCTGCTCGACCATCTGGTGTGGGAGAACCTCATCTGGGGCGGTCTAGCTCAGGGCACTCCTCCCTCAACCGCCCACACCGACGACCACCTCGGTGACAACCACATCACCGCCTTCGAAACTGCCGTCGCCGAGGCCCGCGAGTCTTTCCAGCAGCCGGGCCTCCTTGATCGCTCCTTCGGTCCCGCCCCCGGCCGTCGCCTCGTCGAACAGTTGCTCATCGAGCTGCTAGTCCACGGCTGGGACCTCGCCACCGCCCTCGGCCACGACCGCGACCTGGTTCCCGACCTCGCCCGCGCCGCGCTCCCCGTCGTACGAGAAATCTATGGCGACCTCCCTCGAACCGCCGGCGGATCCATCGCCGCGGCGCAAGCCGCTCCCGATGACGCTTCCGACCTCGATCGAGTCGCCGCATTCCTGGGCCGCCGCATCCCGGCGGAGGCTCCCCTGTGTGGGGACCCTTCGGGTTTGGTGTTCAACGATTGTTCACCCTCAGTCGACCAGTGGTAGACGGAGGGTGACCCGAAGGCTTTCCCTTGTGCGACCCTGCGGGTTGGGGTGCGGGCTTGTTAGGTCATGGGCTTACCGACAACGATTCCCAAAATCGCGGCCTTGAGGCAGGCCGCCCCAGAGGAATCGGATGTGACCTATGCGCTTCCCGCCCCGCCCCCGTAAATCCCTCGCTGGTGCTGTTCTCGCGCTTGGACTCGGTGCCGCCGCCCTGGCACCGATGCAGACTGCGACGAGCGCGCCCGTTCCCGCCCCGGCCGACGGTGTGTACGACGTACTCGGCAAGAGCTGGGGTGTCAGCCCGGCCGAGGCGAAGGTGCGGCTCGATGGTGAGCACACCAAGGCTGCTGCGTTCGAGACGGCGAAGGCCAGTCTCGACGGAGCGTTCTTCAACGCCGACCGTCAGCTTGTCGTGAACGTGCACTCGGCCAAGGCTGCTCAGGTAGCCCGCGAGCACGGACTGGCCCCGCGGTCCGTTGCTCGTGGTGAGAAGGCCCTGGCCAAGCTGCAGACGCAGGTCCAGGCGCTGGCTGACAAGTCAGGCTCGCTGCAGGTTCAGTCGATCGGCGCCGATCTGCCGACCGACCGCTTGCAGGTTGTTCTCCAGCCCGGGAAGCAGTCCGCGAAGACTGTTGCCCTGGTCAAGCAGTTGAAGGCGATCCCGGGTGTCGATGTCAGCACCAACAACACGACGCTGGCGATGACCGCTGACGTGATCGGCGGCCAGATCATGGACCTGGTCCCGGGCACGAACTGCTCGCTCGGCTTCTCCGGTACGCGCAACGGCGGCGACAACGTCATGCTGAGCGCCGGCCACTGTGTCGAGGGCAACCCGATGGTGCAGAACCGCTCGGGTGTCCGCCTCGGCGCGGGTGTCGCCAGCCGGTTCCGTACCGGCTCGCCGAGCGTCGACATGGGTCTGATGGACATCGACAGCAACAACGTCGGCCGCGGGTACATCGACAACCGCAACGGTCAGACCACTCGGGTCACCGGGTCGTCGAAGGCTCCGGTCGGCTCGACCATCTGCAAGGCCGGTAACACGACGGGCTGGACCTGCGGCTCGATCACGCAGTACAACCTGACCGTCAACTACGGCGGCGCAGGCGGCAGCGTCACCCGCACCAGCGGCCTGGCCCGTTCGACCGTCTGCACCGAGGGCGGCGACTCGGGCGGTGCCTACATCTCCGGCACCACCGCCCAGGGCATGACCTCCGGCGGCCCGAGCGACGGCCACGACTGCGGCTGGAACCAGGGCGGCAACGCCACCGGCTCGTACTCCTTCTACCAGCCGGTCGTCGACGCAGCCCAGTACTACGGCGTCACCCTCACCCTCGGCTGATCCGTCAGCCACGCCACAGCCCTCTCGCCGTCATCGGCGAGAGGGCTGTCCGCGATCATGCCCACTGCAACATAACTGGATAGCAATACTGATCTTGGACAAGATAGCTCGCGGCGCATAGCTTTCAGTGGACGGCACACCACCACGAAAGGAAGACTGCGATGCCCAGCGAGCGTGCGGCGGACGAAGCCCGGATCAGGCAGCAGATCGACGTGATCGTCGAGTCGATCCGGGCCAAGGATCTCGAGGCACTGATGGCGGTCTACACGACGGACGTCGTGTCGTACGACGTCGAGCCGCCGTTGCAGCATCTCGGGACCGCGGCGAAGGCCCGCAACTGGGCGAATGCGTTCGCGTTCTTCGAGACCGTGAGCTACGAGATCCGGGACCTGACCCTCACCGTCGGCGACGACGTTGCCTTCGGCTACGCCTTCGCCCGCCTCAGCGGAACCGGCCGGAACGGCGCTGCCATGGCCGGCATGTGGGTCCGAGTCACCTACGGCCTGCGCAAGATCGACGGGACCTGGCTGATCGCCCACGACCAGGTCTCGGTTCCACTGGACATCCTGTCCGGCAAGGGCGTCACCGACCTCGAGCCCTGATCGCCCCATCGGGCAGAGTCGGGCTCTGCGCGGGCAGACCGCGCGGGCTCGCGATTGATCGTCGGCGGCGGGCGCGCGACAGTGCCAGGAATCGTCGATTCCTGGGGGGACCATGTTCATCGGCTCGTTGTTCAAGCTCTGGTCACTGAGCTCGCTGCGGTTCGGGCTGGAAGGGGTCGGCAGCCCGACCGAAGAAGAGGACGAGAGTCTCTACGTCCACCAGGCCATCACCGGCGACGCGTTCAGGAACCTGGCGGTGGAACCCGGCGGGCAGTGGAACGCCGACGCCGCGCGGGTGATCAAGTGGCACGTCGACTACGTGGACAGCTACCTCTACAACCCGTTGTTCTGGGTGGGTGGCGTCTTCAGTGACAAGTCGATCCGCCGGATCAAGGCCGCCGCGAGCATGCATGACGACCTCGTCCAGGTGCACTTCGACGACCTGACCTCGGTGGGACAGATCGAGAAGATGTGGCATCGCTACCTGTCCGGCTCGGTCGCCGGCGTGCTCTGGGCGGCCGACCGCGGCGATGTCGAGGCTGCGCAGAACATCATCGGCGTCACCCTGCACGCCATCCAGGACTTCTACGCGCACTCGAACTGGGTCGACGACCCGTCGCGCCGGATGAAGCACTACTTCCACCCCGGCATCGATGCCGACGTACGGCGGTCGATGTACTTGTACTCGGGGTCGTACGAGGTGGACGAGCACCACAGCCAGAAGCCGCACGGCAAGGTGTCATTCGAGTGCGCGATCATCGAGGCGGTCAACGTCGCCGACGTGATGAGCATCGCCTGCTCCGCGATCTCACCGCTGAACAAGATGACGCCCTGCCAGATCTACGACCGGTGCAAGAACGCCGAGCCGGTCAGTATCGAGGTACTGGGCATTCCCCTCCCGAAGGGCATGGTCTACGTCAACCCGCCGGGGATCGCGCTCGACAGCACCTGGCAGGCGAAGATCGCGCACCAGATCAGAGAGCTTCCAGACCGTACGGCGGTCACTCCGGAGGCACTGTTCGGCGCAGCCCGGCAGCTAGCCGTCGACTCGTCGGTCTGGTGGTTGCGCGAGCTCGGCAACCTGATGGCGGCCGACCCGGTCACCAAGGCGTTCTGGGACCGGGTCAAGCAGACGAGCGACGCGTACGAGCGCCGGCACGAGCAGTTCGAGGACTTCGCGCGCTTCCCGTACACCTTCGTCTCAGCCGGGAACTACCCGCCGACCGCCGCGGACGAGCCGTGGGACTGGTACGTCCGGCTGCTGATCAAGACGAGCGACGACGGCGAGGCGGGTACGGACGGTACCGTGCACGTCCGGTTCGGGGACAAGGAGTTCCCGCTGGACTACATGAAGACCTCGCCCGCGATCCTCGAGTACAACGACTTCGAGTCCGGCGACCTCGCGACGTACACGATCGGCCCGTTGAAACAACTGCCGCGGGAAGTGACCTTCCGGGTCGAGTCGAAGGACATCGGTGACATCGCCGAGGTGATCTGGGACGGTTTCATCGGCGCACTGGAGAGCCTGATCGACTCCATCGGGGACTTCCTGCTCTCGATCTTCGGCGGGCACGCGGACCTGGTCGGTTCGCGGCAGCTCGTCTGGAACGCGGCAGATCTCGAGAACATCGGGTACGAGCCGGTCGCGTTCAGCCAGTTCATTGACGGTGACGACGAGGGCCAGCACCATATCCACGGACACATCCGGCGGACCGACGAGGCGAGCGGCCCGGGGGTTCCGTACGAATGGCGGGAGTTCGAGGTCTACCTCGACCGGCTGGAGTGCTGGGAGGAGAGCACCTGGGACCGGGGCAGCGATGAGGACGAGCCGTTCGTTCTTGCGCTGCTCATCAACCTGTCCGACGACCAGCCCGAGACCAGGACCCAGAAGTGGCGCTGTGAGCCGGGTAGCGTCGACGACCGCGGCGACAAGGTGTGGTTGCGGCACACCTTCAACAGGATCCGGGTGCCGAAGGGCGCAGGTGGCATCGCGCTGCCGCTGACCGTCTTCGAGAGCGATGACGAAACCTCCGACGCCCGGGACGAACTGCTCGACGCCTATGCGGGCAAGGGCGACGGCGACACCCAGTCCTGGTCCGATCGCTTCATCGAGACCGTCGGCGCGTCGCTGTGGTCCGGCTGGAAGATGGAGTCGGTCGAGCTGCAGGCCTTCAACCGGGCGCCCGCTCGGGCTGCCTCGGCCACGGTACTGCGGAGCCGGCCGGATCGCTGGGTCACCGATGACGGTCCGGTCACCCTGGCGCTGGATCCGAACCCGGTATGGCGGCGCTGGAGCCTGCCGATGGACATCATCCGGTCCCGGGCGATCGCCGACTCCCTCGTGGAGCGGTCCCAGAAACTGGCCGGTTCCGACAGCGCCGAGTCGGTCGCGTGCGCGGAGGAGGCGGTCGTCATCTCGCGGGCGATCGTGGCCGCGGACCAGGCCAAGACGGAGAAGCTGACCCGGCTGGTGTGGACGATCCACTTCCTGTCGAGCCGGTACCACGGGACCGGGCGGGCGGCCGACAGCGCCGGGCTCGGTGACGAGGCGATCGGGGTCTCCGAGCAGGCGGTCGATGCGTCCGGCACGGATCCCGGCGTACAGACCGGCGTTGCCGTGGACCTGGCGCACATCTCCGGATATGTCACACCTGGCGACGAGGCTGTCCGGACTGCTGAGTACGCCGTGGAACTGCTGCGCGAGGTGGCCGACGACGATCACAGCGTCCACGCGCATCAGGCGCGGCTCGTCTGGGGGCTTCACGTCCTCAGTGGGCGACTGCATTCGGCGGGCCGTGCCGCCGAGGCTGCTGGGTTGGGCGATGAGGGGATCAAGGTCGCCCGTCGGTTGGCGACTGCGACTCCAGACCTCCGCTCCGATGCTGCCTACAACCTGGCACACGTCTCGGGGTATGTGCCGGCTGGTGCCGAGGCGGTGCGAGCGGCGCAGCATGCGCTGGCGACCTACCGCGAGTTGTCCGCCGCTGATCCGGCAGACAACCTGTCGGCGCAGCGACTGATGTGGGTGCTGCATGTGGTGTCCTCACGCCTGTACACCGCCAAGCGCCAGGCTGAATCCGCCGGGTTGGGTGACGAGGGAATCGCCGTACTGCCGCGTCTCGCCACGGCGCCGCCGGAGATCCGTTCCGATGCTGCGTACAACTTGGCGCACGTCTCGGGCTACGTACCGCCCGGTGATGAGGCGGTGCGGGCAGCGCAACAGGCGCTCGCTGTGTACCGCGAGTTGTCGGCGGCGGACCCTGCCAACCACTTGTCGGCGCAGCGACTGGTCTGGGTGCTGCATGTGGTGTCCTCACGCCTCTACACCGCCAACCGGCAAGCTGAATCCGCCGGGTTGGGTGACGAGGGAATCGCCGTACTGCCACGCCTCGCCGGGGCTGCAGCCGCCACCCGCTCCGATGCTGCCTACAACTTGATGCACGTTTCGGGGTATGTACCGCCGGGCGATGAGGCGGTGCGGGCAGCGCAGCACTCGCTCGCTGTCTATCGGGAGCTGTCGGCGGCTGATCCGGCCAGCAGCTTCGAGGCGGCTCGTCTCATTTGGGCACTGCACGGACTGGCTGGTCGCCTGTACAACGCCGCACGCCAGGGCGACTCGGCAGGGCTGGGTGACGAGGGCGTCGCCGTACTGCAGCGTCTTGCCGCAGCTCCGCCGGAGGTCCGGTCCGAGGCTGCCTTCAACCTGGCTCATGTCGCCGGATACCTCGTCGCCGGCGAGGAAGGTGTGCGGGCCGCACAGGGGACGGTCGGGGTCTACCGGGAGCTCTACGCGGCCGCACCGACGAACAGCGGCTACCGCAGTCGGTTGGCCTGGTCGCTGCGCAAGCTGGCCGAGCGCCTGCGGTCAGCAGGTCATCAGACTGAAGCGCAAGCGGCCGACGACGAGGCCAAGACGTTGGAGGGCTGAACCTCAGGTGGTCAGACCGGCGCTCGTCAGCCAGATGTGTTCGCAGGTCGCCGACGTGTCTTGGAGCTTCTCGCGGGATTCCTGTGAGGCGTGGTAAAAGTTCCGTTCGATCATCCAGCACAGGGCGCGCGCCATCGCCGAGGCCTGGTCCGGCGCGGCGCCGGCCGGTACGTCGGCGCGTTCCAGTACGGCGGTGATCGCCGCGATGAACAGGTCAGCCGTGTGGTTCCACAGCTCGCCGATCTCCGGCACGGTCAACGACAGATCGATCGCCGTACGCATGACCAGGCCGTGCTCGTTCCACAGCTCGACCGTGCGCTGCATGGCTGCCGCGATGGCCAGGCGCGGCTCTTCGGCCTCCGCGGTGGCCCTCGACCGCTCCCACAGGTGCTCGACGGTCCGGGCCACGAGTGCCGTGACCACTTCTTGCTTGGAACCGTAGTAGAAGTACAGCGCGCCGCGGGTGATGCCGGCACCCTGGGCGATGTCGTTGACGGTCATCGCGTCGTAACCCTTGTCCGCCAGCAGTGCCTCACAGGTGTCGAGAATGGCCCGCTCCCGGACGTCGCCCTTGCGTTCGCCGGCGCGACGACTCCGCGCGGGATGCCGGCCGGGCATCAGAGCTGCGCGCCTTCGGCGAAGTCCGTCGTACGGGACAGTGCCTCCCACGCGCGGATGTCCTCGTCAACGGCCGTGCGGGCGGCGGTCACCAGTCGCAGCGCGTCCGAGCCCAGGACGAGGTGGGCCGGCGGGCGCTCAACCGAAGCGATGTGCACGAGGGCATCCCCCGCTCTGGCTGGATTGCCCAGCTGGTTGCCGCTGGCCTTCTGCCGCGCTTCGCGGATGGGGGTGAACAACTCGTCGTAGTCGTCGACGGTCCGTACGGCGCGTGTCATGGACCGTCCGGCCCAGTCGGTGCGGAAGGAGCCGGGCGCGATCGCCGTCACGTGGATGCCGAACTGCGCGACTTCCTGGCCCAGCGACTCCAGGACGCCTTCCATGGCGAACTTGCTGCCGCAGTACGCCGACATACCGGGAAAGGCCCTGAGCCCGCCCATGGAGGTGACGGCCATCAGGTGCCCGCGGCGGCGACGGCGCATGTGGGGCAGCGCCGCCTGCAGCACGGCCATGGTCCCGAACACATTGACCTCGAACTGCCGACGTACGTCGGACAGCGGGGTCTCCTCGAAGGTTCCCTCCAGGCCGTAGCCGGCACTGGCGACGACGACATCCAAAGGACCGACGTTCTGCTCCACCTCCGCGACCACACCGGGCACAGCGGCATCGTCGGTCACGTCCAGCAGGCGACCGTGAGCGCTACCGGGGCTGAGTTCTTCGAAGGCCCGCAGGTCCTGCTCGGAGCGGACTGTGCCGACAACGGTATGGCCTGCGGCCAGGGCGGCCTCGGCGGCAGCACGACCGAGGCCCGAGCTGACACCGGTGATGAGCCAGTTCTGCTTTTGCACTGCTCCTCCAGAGAGAGGTCTTGCGAGGAGCCGGACTGCTCCTCGCAGCAGAAAGTCTACACCGTGTCGAGTTTTACCATCACCATGTCGATTCTAGGCGGTTGCAGGTTCTTCGGGGGTGGGTACTGCTTGGGCGGCCGCGAGTTGGTCGCGGAGCGCATCGGTCGTCTGCTCGGCGGCTCGCTGAGCGGTCGTCGCTGCGGCCACTCGGTCGGCGGCCGCCTGCCGGATGTCGGCCAGTTGGGCCTGGTGGTCGGTGCGCAGCTGGTCGCGGTCGGCGCGGTGTTCGGAACGGAGGGTCTCGAGCTCCGCGCGGTGCTGGTCGCGTAGTTCGCGGAGTTCGGTACGAAGCTGGTCGGCGGTCTGCTGGGCGGTCTGGCGCTCGGACTCGGCGGTGGCTTGAGCGATCCGGGAGACCTCGGCGTCGGTGCGCGCCTGCTGGAGCTGCGCCTCGGCGGCGGACTGGATCTCGGCGATTCGGCGCTCGGTCTCCAGGCGTAGCTCTTCTGCTTGTGCTGTGGCGGCTTCCTGAGCGGCCTGGGCTTCCTGGCGGGCCTGGTCGATCTCGGCGGCGGCGCTCTCGCGGGCGCTGACAGCGTCTTGTCGGGCCTTCTCTGCTGCTGTTAGGGCAGCCAGTGCTTCGGCGCGGGCCGACTCGAGCTCCTCGAACGCGTCTTGGGCTGCGGCGTCGGCCTCCTCGCGGGCGTCTTCGGCGTCGGCGGCCTGCTGCTCGGCTTGGCGCCGGCGGTGTTCCTCTTCACCACGCTGGCGCTCGACCTCGGCCACCTGTGCGCGCGACGAGGCTTGGAGCTGCTCAACTTCAGCGGCCACGGCTTCGGCATCGCCGTACGCGCGGACTGCGGCAGTGATCCCGGTCAGGAACTCCTGTAGCTGGTCGAGCCGCCGCGGCAGCTCGAGCATCTGGTTCTCCAGGGTTGTCCTGGCGGTCGTCACCGGGCCTGCAGGCACAGACTCCGGTCCCCCGGATGCGCGCACGGGACGTCTCTCAGCGGCCTTCTTAGCCGACCACGCGGTCGCCTTGTTGTGGATGACCAGCTTCCCGTCGATCCCAGGGCCCTCCAGGCCGCAGTACTTCGGCGGCCGGCCCGATGCGCCGGCGTCCTGCAGCTTCGGGTTCGGGCAGTTCACGCCAGGGAACTCGCAGAGCCCGTCGCGGGCCGGCGAGATCGCTTCAGTTTCGGTCGCGGTCATAGTCGTCACCCTACCCTATTTTCGTCATTAAGTTCTTGGTTACGTTAATTTAGTTACGTCAGATCTGACTGAACTATGAGAACTAAACTGAACGTGGAAGGAGCGCATAATCCCCGTTATGCGCTACTCTTTCTGCTGTGGACGATGAGCGCTCGGACGGTCTGGAACGGCATTACGAAGCAACGGTCGTCGAACAGCCGAGACCAGATGCCTCGACGGAGGCCGCCGTACGGCGCTCGCTGGGAGCCCGCCGCCCAGTCGGAGCACCCCGCGCTGCCGAGGCTGTCGACCGGCTGGATCTGCTGACCGAAGCGCTGTCCCCCGAGCTGGCTGCGCTGGCCGTCCTGTGGCTCGGCGGGACTCGTCGGTCGAGCCCGCAGACGCGGATCGCGTACGCCGACGATCTGCTGCTCTGGGCGGAGTGGGCGCGCCACGCCCTCGGCTGCGAACGGTTCGCGCTCGACCTGCATCGGGCGGAAGTGACCATGTGGTTGTCGCAGCAACAAGACGCGGGCGCGACCGAGTCCTCGATCGCCCGCCGGCTCTCAACCCTGTCGAGCCTCTACCGGTACGCCGCGAGCTGGGGCCTGCAGGTGGTCTCCCCCATCTCCGACGACGACCACCGGCCCAAGTTCCACCGCGGCCGCCGCGCCACCTCGGCCCGTGTGCTGCAGGCCGATGACATCTCAGCGATTCTCGCCGCCGCGACCGACGTCCGCGACGCTCTCGTCGTCGGCCTGCTCTTCACCGGCGCGCTGCGAGTCTCCGAGCTGTGCGCGGCCGACGACAACGACCGGCAGGACGAAGGTCGCCGTACCTGGCTCGTCATCACCCGCAAAGGCGGCGCAACCGTCCGCGTCCCCCTCGAGACCACTGTCGCCGAGCTCCTCGACCTGTACGTCGCCATCCGTCCACCGTGGACCGGCGCCGGCCCAGCACCTCTCGTTGCAGACGCCGCCGGCAACCGCCTCGACCGGCACGACGTCACCCGCCTGCTCCGCCGCCTCGCCAGGACCGCCGGCATCCCCCGACCCGAGAAAGTCACCCCACACTCCCTGCGCGCGACCGCCATCACCGACCAGAAACGTCGCGGTCTCAACGCCGAAGACATCCAGGAACTGTCCGGCCACGCCGACGTCCGCACCGTGATGATCTACATCGACGACGACGGCCGCAGCGAACGCGTGTCCGCGATCACCGACGACCTAGGCCGCGTCATGCGAGCCGTCCCCCGCCACCTCCGCCGTACCGTCTGAGCGCAGGACCGCGGTTGCGCCGTACCGCATTCTCGCGGTGACCCGTCGCATCAGGCCATTATCTGTGGTCTCGGATTGCAGGTTGGTGCAACGGGCTAGTACCGGGCGAGCGCCGCGCACCACACTGAGTTAGATGAGACGACTTTGTGTTCTGGTGGGCGTCCTGGTGCTGATGCCGCTCGTGCCGGGCACCGCTCATGCTTACGACCGGGTCGCCTACGCGACGCCGACAACGATGGTCGAGTCGCCGAAGGGCTCTGAGGGATCGGTGCGCGCGACACTCGCGCTCGGCACCGTTGCTGCGGGTACGTCGCACAACCTGCGTAGTGAGGTCGTGGTCGGCGACGGGCGCAACGATGGAGCGGTCTCGCGGGTGGCCGTCGGGCACAAGATCACTTGTCAGGCTGTCGGCGGGACGACGCTGGCGGGCGGGCAGATCTGGAGCGGGCAGAACCTGCTCGAGAACCAGCAGAACGTCAAACTCGTCGTACGGATGGTGTTCACGCCCGCCACCACGGGCAACTACCAGTGCCTGCTGCGCGTGTACCTCAACGACGGCCTCGCGAGCGGCCGCGAGACCGCGAAGCTGGTCAGCGGTTTCATCGCGGACATCGACGGCCCGGTCGCGCCCGTCGTGCAGACGTTCGGTGCGAACTCGAACACCCACTTCGCCCTCGACGCGCCAGGCAAGCAGCTGCACCCGGTGACCTACCAGCCGTTGCCTGGAGCCACGTCCTTCCTCGCCACCACTGACGTCTACGTGACGAGCTGCTACGGCACCGGCGGCAACGCATGCGGCCCCGGTTCGTACCCGGCGAGCGGCACCGCCCGGGTACGCTTCCGCACCGTCGCCACCCCCAGCTCCACCGCGCCCGGCTGTGTAGCGCAAGCGAGCCCGTCCACGACCACGCCGGTCTCGAACCGGGTGCACCATCTGCGCATCCTCGGGCAGCTGACCGTCACGCAACCCGCGGGCGGTTGCGGGACGTGGCGGGTCAATGCGTTCGCCGAGGACAACGGCGGCACGCTCCCGTTCGTCATTCACGGCACCCCGTACGGCGTCACCTACGTCCGGCCGCCCGTGCGGAGCTAGCTGGTGAGCGGGTGGCTGTAGATGATGAAGCCGCGGTTCTCGGCGACCTGGTCGTAGAGGCGGCGGGCCGTCGCGTTGGACTCGTGGGTCGACCAGTAGAGACGGCCGCAACCGCGTTCCGTGGCCGCCTCGGCGACGGCCGCGATGAGTGCACGGGCGACGCCTTTGCCGCGTGCTTCAGGTGCGGTGAACAGGTCCTGCAGGTAGCAGGCGTCGGCTGACGTCGTGCTGGCGTGGGTCAGGAAGTGGGCGATCCCGACCAGGCGGTCGTCCAGGTGAGCGCCGAGCGCGTGCAGCTCCACGTTGCGCTCGAACCTGGCCCAGGCCTGGTCGTAGAAGCCGTCCGGCATGGTCGGCCGGCCGTAGAACGCGTTGTACCCGGCGAACAGTTGTTCCCAGGCATCACGATCGGACGGCTGTAGTGGTCCCAGTGTCAGCACAGCCAGCACTCTGTCACGTCGGACCGGTCAGCTGAGGGTGGCCAGGTCTCGGGTGGCGTAGCGGAGGTGTTCCCACTCCTCTTCGAGGATGGTGTGCAGACAAGACAGCACAGTCTCGGGATACTCCGGGGACCACGGGTTCTTGCGAGCGGCGCTCAGTTCGGCCGAGGTGACGGTCGCTAGGTAGTCGCGGACCTGGGCCACGTGGTCGGCGCGCACGGCCAACACCTCGTCGTACGTCGGTTTGGTCGGCGCGAAGACCGACATGTCGAGGCCGTCGGTCTCGTATTCCGCGTGCGGCTGGCCGATGGGATGGAACGGGTCGGCGATGCCGAGGATCGCTCGGCCGAGCCAGGTGTTGGTGGCCAGCACGAGATGCCGGAGGGTTTGGGCGAAGGACCACTCGCCGTCGACCGAGATGTCCTCGGTTCCGGGCGACATGGCGGCGACCCGGGCGGTGGTGTCAGACCAAGCGCGTTCGACTGCGGCCCACGCCGTACGGAGGTCGTCGGGTGTGTCGGCGCGGCGGAGTTCGCGGCCGGGGAAGCGGCGGTTCAGTTCGGCGTCGACGAAGGGGGCTACGTTCACGCCGTTCACGAGGAGGGTGTTGTCGCCCGCGAGCAACCAGGGAGCGTCGATATCGGCGCCGGCGACCTCGGCGGCGCGCAGGATCACTCCGGACAGGTTGGAGCGGACGAAACGCGCACCAGTCAGATTCACATCGGTGAACGTCGCTGCCTGCAGATCGTCGGACTCGGTGAAAGCGGCCATGCCGCTCAGTCTCACACCTGCCGCTCGCCCGCACGAACACCGGCACGATCCGGCCACACCGCGGTGAGGAAGACCCAGAGGTAGATGGTCTCCGCAGCCAACCGCTCGGTGAGACCGACGGGCCCGTGGCCGGTCAGAGCGGCGATGAGGCCCAGTACGCCTACCAGGGACACGACGGCGGTGACTGTGGCCGCGCGGGCGGCGAATCGTGCGGTTTGGCTCAGTGCGCGGGCGCTGGCGAACAGTACGGCGACGGTACCCAGGAAGACCGGGATCGCGAGCAGCGCGTGGAGGGCTGGATTCACGTCACCTGGAACGAGACAGGTGGCGATGCCGAACCCCGCGATGACCAGCCATCCGGCGATGACCCGGCGGGTGGCTGCGGCGTACAGAGGTTTGAGGAGGATGCCGCCGGCGGCGAGCAGGATCCGGACCGCGATGCCGCCGAGGTTGAACCAGGCGTGTCGTGGCGAACAGGAGGCGAGGGTTCCGCTGAGGCGTTGCTCAACTGTGCAGGTCGTCCAGCCGAGATCGCTGATGGTGTGATGCAGGAGCTCGTACGGCACCGGCCAGGCACTGGCGACGAACACCTGGAGGCTGAAGTACAGCAGGGGTGCCAGCGTCCAGCAGACCTTCGCGGTGCGAACCATTGAAGGAACCTAGGCCGCGACGCTCGGCGCAGACTGCCCGTTGCAGCAACCTGCAACGGGGCACGCTGGGGGCGGTTCGTCCGCACGGTGATTGAGGTTGACCCGGTTGCCGCGGCAGCCGACCGGAGACCGTCGTGGCGCTGGGCAATCCGGTGCCTGAGAGTGTCGCCTCGGGCTGGGAGCACCCGGGCACCCGGGTGTGCCGGCCGGGATGCGAGTGTCGCTTCGGGATGGGGGTATCGCTCCGGGATGGGGCCTCGTCTGGGGGTGACGGGCGGCGGTTGCCGTCGTGCCGGTAGTGCTGGGCGTGGGCTCGGCCGGTGACGTTCGCGGTGGTTGATCACCGCTGCGGCCGACCAAAAGCAGCGTGGCTGGGCGGTGCGATGGTTGAGGGGGATGGTTGCTGCAGGTGACCGGTGCCTGCGTCGTCTGGGGCTGACGGGCTGTGGTTCCTGCTCCGAGATCACGTGACTTGCAGTTGACCCGCCGCTCTCTAGTTGCTGTCGCGGGATCGGTGGATTTGCTTTGCAGCAGGAGCATTGGTGTAGGTGCTGCTTGGTATCAGGTGGTTGGCGGCTGACTCGGTGGGGTGGTCGGTGCTTGGGGATCGTGTGGCTGGCGGTTGTTGGCTGACCGGGGGGTGTGGTTCGTGGCGGTGGTTGTGCGGTGGGCGTGGGTAGTCCGCGGGCCGGTCTGGGGACCGGCTGCCGCGGTGGGGTGATGGGTGGTGGAGCGTTGGGGGCGATGGACCGGGTGGTGGGGTTTATGGGCCGGCTGTGGGGGTGGTGTTGGTGCCCCAGGGGTCGGTGTAGTTGGGTGCCACTGCGGTGAGCCAAGTCCGGAGGGCTTCGCGGGCGGCGGCCAGTGTCGGGTTGGGGAGGGTGCTGGCGGCGGGGAGCCGTTCTGGTTGTTCGTGGGTTGGGTTGCTGGTGACGCCGCGGGGGCCACTCCAGTCGGCACTGGTACTGCTGGCACCGGCCGGGTTGGTGCTGTCGTCGGTGGTGTTGTGGGTGTGGGCAGGGGTGACCCAGCCGACTAGCTCGGCGAGTGCGGCGGGATCGGTGCGGGGTGGGTCTGCCCAGGTCGGGCGGGTGACTTGGGCGATGCCGTCGACGATCGTGATGCTCCATTGGCCGTCGTGGACGGCGCGGTGGTGGAAGGCGCACAGCAACGCGAGATTTTGCAGGCTGGTCGGACCGCCGGCGGCCCAGTGGATGAGGTGGTGGGCGTGACACATCCAGGGTGGTGCTTTGCAGACGACGCAGCCTTTGTCGCGTTTGTTCAATGCGCGGCGGATGTAGCGGTTGACGAACCGCTGCTCGCGGCCCACATCCAACGGTTGCGAATCGCCGCCCAGCACGATCGGCAGGACCGCGGCGTCACAGGCTAGGAGGCGGACGGCGCCGGCGGACAGGTTGCCGCCGAACACCAACTCACCTACTCCACCACCCCGACCTCCCGCATCGAGACCGGTCGCACCGTCCTCGACGGCACCGGCCCCGACCACTCCGGCTCGGCTCGTGTCGCCCGCGACTGCATCTGCCCCGCTCGCATCGGCCCCGCTCGCGTCGGTGCCGGCCGCGCCAGCGGCGCCGACCGCACCGGCTCGGCTCGCGTCTGCGTCGGCCGTGCCGCCGAAGGCGGCGTGGGTGGCGGCGGCGAGGTCGTTGAAGTCGATGGTGACGGTCAGGTGCGGGACGCCGGGATGGTCGGGGTTGCCGGCGGCCGAGTTCATGACGATCGTCAACGCGTCGGCTTGGCGCTGGTCGCGAGTGCGGGGGTCGCGTTCCCCGTCGATGGTCTTGTGCGGTTTGGACAGGGTGTGGATCTGGGTTTCGAGCTGTTCGCCGTCGGCACCAGGCAGGAACCCCGAGAACTTCACACCACCGTCAGTGCGTCGCAGCCGCAGTGACCTATTCGCGTGAGCCTGGTCCTCGGCCGGTTCGGGGCCGTCGGTGTCCAAGGTGGACAGGACCTTGTGACCGAACCTGGTCAGTTCGCGGGGATTCGCGAGCCGGGCTGCCTCGACCAGCTGCTCCTCGGCGACCGTCAAGTGCTCGACCGGCACTGTCGAAGGGGCCTTCTCCAAGGTCTTCACGATGACCTTGGCCTGGTCCGGAGACACGACCGCGGGCCGCGCGGGGTCTGCGGGGTCGGGCAGGGCGGCGGTCACGGCCGGGTACTTGTGCAGGGCGGTGGTGAAGGCGAGGTCTTTGCGGACCTCGACCGGGTCACGAAGGTAGCGTTCCGCGACCAGTTCGACAGTGTCACGGGCACCGAGTTCCTTGGCTGTGCCCATTTCGTTCAGGCGGCCCAGGATTTGGAGTTCGTAGGTTTTGAGGAGGGTAGCGGCGGCCTGCAGGGTGTCGAGAGTGGACAGCAGTTCACTGCCGCTCAGCGACCACACCGGGGGCAACGCCAACATCTCCATACCTAAGAGCTTAGACATGGGCACCGACAGTTTTCGAGGCCAGAACCCCTTATTTACAAGGGATGTGTGGGCTGTTTGGGGGCTGGTTGCGCACTCAATCTGCCCACGGGTGGGGTGCGGCCGAAGTGGGCTAGGCAGTGCCAGAGGTGTTTTAGGTGTTGGGTGGGGATGTGCGTGGTTCGGGCTGCTTGGCCGATTAGGGCTGGGGTGATCAGTGGGCCTAGGGACTTGGCTAGGGCGACGATGTGGGGGCCTCGGTAGGTGGGGTCGATTGCGTCGGCGTGGACCTGGAAGCCGGGGTGGTATTCGACGGGGCAGCCGAGTTGGTTGGCGGCGGTTGCGGTTGGGGTGTCGGCGAAGGAGGGGTCTAGTACTACGGCCTCTACGTCGGTGGTGAAGCGGACTGGGCCGTGGATGTGGGCCTCGACGGCGTCGTCCAGGTCGCCTAGGTCGGACGCGTCGGCTAGTGCGCAGAGAGCGGAGAGCGCTCTCTGGTCGCCGAAGTCGGTTGGTTCGTAGACCGAGTCGGGGAAGCAGAAGGTGGCGCGGTCGACGAGTTCGGGACGTAGGCGCACGTAGGAGGAGCCGAAGCGGACCGCTCCCCCGTACGGGTCGGCCCGGCGGTTCCAGGCGCCGTAGACGGGGCGGGCTGTGGCGGGAGCGTCGTCGTACCGGCCGGCGAAGAGGCGGGATTCCCAGTGCCAGCGGTCGCCGCCGGGGTGGGCGGTCAGGCCGCCGTTGGAGATGCCGGTACTGAACTGGGAGCGGTAGGTGCCGTCGGCAACCATTGACTCGATCTCGGTGCCGGCTTGGTAGGGCCAGTCCGGGTGGAACTGGAGGGTGATCACCGGCAGTGGGCGACGACGCGGACCAGGCCTAGGAGTTCGCCTTGATCGGCCTCGAGCATGGTGGCGTCGGGGGCGTAGCCGCGGTCGACAAGGTCGCAGGCGCGGAGCCATTGCAGCCAGTCGTCCCAGCCGCCGGGGACCATCTCCGCGGCGGCGATGTTGACGAGTTCGGTGCGTTGCCAGTGGTTGCGCCACCAGTCGGGGGTCTGCCAGGTGAAGAAGTCCGGGGTCCAGCGTTCGGCCAGGTACGGCGGGAGCGTCGAGCCGGGGTCGTAGGCGAGGCCGGGAGCGACGAAGCCGACCGCGCCTTGTGGTTTCAGGTACTCGAGGAGGTAGGCGAGGTACCGGGCCTCGGTGCCGAAGTAGTGGTAGGCGCCGATGCTGACCACCGCGTCGAAGAATCCGTGGGCGAATGGCAGTTCGCGCGCTTCGGCGCGGATCGGGTGTACGCGGTCGGCGATGTCCCAGGTACGGATCCGCTCCCAGTTCTCGGTCGGGTCGGTCCACAGGTCGGCGGCCCAGACTTCGACGCCGTACTCGCGGGCTAGGAAGATCGACGAGACCGCTGCACCGCAGCCCAGGTCGAGAACGCGCATGCCCGGTTCGAGGGTCATGAGTTCCATCAGGGACTCGACGCACCACAGCGGGTGTGGACCCATCGGTACGTCGACGATCCAGGCTGGGTCGTAGCCGGAGCTACGGGGATAGCGCTCTCTCGTGAGCGCTGCCTGAAGTTGTTGCGAGGTGGTTGGTGGCATCTGTTAGAAGATGACAGGACGCCGGTACGGCGGCAACGCATTTCCGAGAGGGCAACTGCATGACGACGTACGACGGCAAGGTCGCGCTGGTCACCGGGGGTGCGCGCGGTATCGGGTTCGAGGTTGCGCGGCAGCTCGCGCAGTCGGGGCATCTGGTGGTGATCGGTGCGCGGGATGCGGTTCGCGGACAGCGGGCGGCCGCTGAGCTGCAGGTGGAGTTCGTCGTGCTCGACGTGAGTGATCCGATCAGCGTTGGTGCGGCGGCTGCGGAGATTCAGCAGCGGTTCGGGCGACTCGACGTACTGATCAACAACGCGGCTGTTGCGCCGGCCGAGCCGGCGCCGAGTGAGTTGGCGCTCGACGTGTTGCGGGCGACCTACGAGACGAATGTGTTCGGGGTGTTCAGCGTGACGAAGGCATTTCTGCCACTGCTGCGCGAGGCCGAGGCCGGTCGCATCGTGAACGTGTCGTCGGGATCGGGTTCGCTCGCCACGGTGAGCCAGCCTGACTGGCGACCGGAGTGGAACGGGCTCGCCTATAACACGTCCAAGTCGGCCCTCAACGCGCTGACGGTGGCGTTCGCTGTCGAGCTCCGCGACACCGCGATCAAGATCAATGCCGTCAATCCCGGCTACACCGCCACCGACATGTCCCCCGAGGCAACGCGCTCCCCGGTTCTGGCGGCGGCCTTGATCCACCGCTTTGCGACGCTCCCAGAGAGCGCTCCCTCCGGATCTTTCCACGATGACAACGGCGAGGTTCCGTGGTGAGCGGTCGGCTGATCGCCCTGATCGGTACGTCGAGTGCCGGGAAATCGAGTACCGCGAAGCAGCTGCAACTCGTGCTGCCTGAGCCGTATCTGCTGGTCGGGCTGGATCACTTCTACGACATGTTCCCGTCGGACTGGGGCGGTCATCGGGGCGGGCCTGGGCCTGGGTTCTGGCAGGAGACGCTGACCGATCCAGACGGGAAGCCGCGGATCGTGACGCACTACGGCGAGGCCGGCCGGCGGATGTTCGAGGGGATGCGGGCCGCCGTACTGGCGCTGCTGGATGCGGGGAACCACGTCATTCTCGACGAGATGCCGGTGGACGCATCGATCATGCCGGCCTGGCGGCGGGCGCTGCATGGGAGAGCGGTCTATTGGATCTCGGTCGAGGCGCCGCTTGAGGTGATCGAGGCGCGCGAGCCGGAGCGCAACCACGGGCGGCATCTCGGCAATGCCCGCGGGCACTTCGGTCTGGGGCTGGAGGGTCACTTCGATCTGCGGCTGGACTCGGCCGCGCTCACGCCGGAGGAGCGTGCCGCGGCCGTCGTCGCAGCTGCCGAAGCCTACGGATTCCTCAGCCGCGGGCGCGGTAGCGGGTCATCGCTCGGAGAAGCAGCTGGTTGATCGGGCCGGGGAGAGCGCGCTCCCATTCTCCGACCGTTTGGACTAGCTCGCCGCCTGTGCCCAGCTTCCAGCGCAGCAGGCCGAAAGCGCGATCTTCGGGATCGAGTGAGTCGGACACCCCGCGCATGTCGTACCGATCGGCGCCCAGTTGCTGCGCGTCCGTCATCATCTTCCACTGCAGGACGTGGCTCGGGCGGACGTCGCGGCGGTGGTTGGCCGAGGCGCCGGACTGGTACCAGACTCGCCGGCCGACCACGTTCATCGTGTGCGCGGCCAGTACCTCGCCGTGCCACGTGGACAGGTAGAGGCGCATCCGTCCGGGGCGCTCGGCGTTCATCACGCGGTACTGGCGCTGGTAGTAGGCCAGGCTCCGGCCGAGCCGGAAGCCGTTGCGGCGCTCTGTTGTCTGCAGCAACTCGAAGAACGCCGGGAGATCGCTCTCTGAGCCTTGCAGGATCTCGATCCCGGACTTCTCGGCCTTCTGGATGTTGCGCTTCCACTCCTTGCTCAGACCGCTCCACAACTCGGCATGCGTTCGGCCGCCGATCGGGACCTGGAACAGATACCGCGGCTGCGCATCGCCACCCGTCCCCTCCTCCCCACCGCGATTCCAGCCGAGGTCGCGTAGCCGTTCGGCGACCGACGATCCGACCGGTTCGACGACGTCCGGAAGTACGTCGTCGACGCGACACCCACGCCGTACGGAGGTCTTGAGGGTGGTCGCCTGCCAGCGCTTCAGTACGGCGGGCGGTCCCAGCCGGACGGCGAACACCTGGCGGCGATCCAGGTGCTCGAGGAGCGGGTCCAGCCACCGCTCGAGTCGCGGATCTGCCCAGTCGATGTCCGGGCCTTCTGGGAGGTAGGCGTACCAGCGGGAGACGCCTGGGAGCCGGCGGTACAAGACGAGCGTGGTGCCGACGACCTCGCCGTCGCTGTTGCGCCACGCGAGTAATTCAGAACTCCACTCCGCTTTCACGGCCGCCCAGGATGCCACTTGGAGATAGCTCCGGCCGCCGTGGATATCGGCCAGCGCGTGGTATTCCGGCGGAGCGATAACTCCGATTTCGAGTACTTCCGAACGCGTCCGGACTTCGGTCCTCACAGTGCCCTCCCCAGCGATCGCCTCTACCTATAGAGACGCGACGAAGCGCCGAAAAGTCACAAGTGGGCTGGGGATCCGCCGGCCAGGGACCGGGCCGGGACCGAGCTGGGGCAAGAAAAAATCCACCTGTCAAAGGTGGACCGGAATCAATTCTTGGTTTATTCTGAGCGAATGCCCAAATGGAATGGAAATGCATTCCTATCAATAAACATATCAGCTGAAATTGCGAGGTGCAAGTCCGTGGAGTTTTGGCAGGGTGTGCGGCGGGTCGGGTTCGGTACGAAGCGGCTGGCGGGGTCGGGATCCGGGAGCGAGGTCCGGGCGAGCGCGGTCGCGCTGGTCCGGCGGGCGGTGGAGCTGGGGGTGAATCATCTGGACACGGCGGCGTTCTATCCGACGACTTCGCCGTCCGACGACGTGCGGGCGATGGAGTCGTTGCGGTGGGCGAACGAGGTTGTGCGGGAGGCGTTGACGTCGTACGACGGGGACGTGGTGATCGCGACGAAGGTCAGGGCACTGGACGGGCCGTTGGCTCGGCCGGACGAGTTGCCGGGACTGGTGGAGCGGGAGCTGCGTGATCTCGGACGGGAGACGCTCGATGTGGTCTACCTGCGCCAGCAGGGACTGGAGTCGGTCGCCGAGCACTTCGGCGTACTGGCTGAGTTGCGGGACAAGGGACTGATCCGTGGACTCGGACTGTCGAATATCAAGGTGCACCATCTTGCCCAGGCGCAGGAGATTGCGCCGGTGGTCGCCGTGCAGAACCGGTACGGCGTGGGGTTCGGACGGGTGAATGACGAGCTCGTCCGGCTGTGTGGCGAGCAGGGTGTCGCCTACGTCCCGTACTTCGCACTGGCCGGTGCGTCTCGGGAGACGGGTGGGGTCGACTCACCTGACGTGGTTCGGGAGATCGCCGAGGCGCATGAGGCGACGCCGGCGCAGATCCGTCTCGCGTGGACGTTGAGCCGGGGTGAGCACATGCTCGCCATTCCCGGTACCAGCAGTGTCCCGCACCTGAAGGAGAACCTGACCGCCGAATTCATCCACCTCTCCCCCGCCGACATCGCCACGCTCGACGCCGTACCGTCTAGCTAACCGAACCGGAGGTCGCCGCGTGCTCAAGGTTGTGTTGTTCGATCTGGACGGGACCCTGGTCGAGCAAGAGGGCGCGGCGGCCCGGGCGGTCGTCGAGTGGGCTGCGCAGTATGGGATCAAGGGGCCGGATGTTGCTGAGCGCTGGGCTGCGGTGTCTGAGCGGCACTATCGGAGGTATCAGCGGCGGGAGTTGACGTTCGACGAGCAGCGTCGTGCTCGGGTGCGGGAGTTCCTCGGTCTGCACGCCGATGACACGGAGATCGATGCGATCTTCGACGGGTATCTGTGGCGGTATGAGGCTGGGTGGCGCTTGTTCGACGATGCCATCCCGGCGGTACGACGGGCTCGCGCCGCCGGGCTGCGGGTGGTGATCTTCAGCAACGGGAACACGGCGCATCAGCAGCAGAAACTCGATCGCTTCGGGCTGACCGCGGAGATCGACCGTTTCATCTCGTCGGAGGAGTTGCCCGCCGGCAAGCCCGACCCGCGGGCGTTCCAGCAGGCGTTGACGCTGATCGGGGTTGAGCCCGATCAGGCGCTGATGGTCGGCGACTCCCTGACGAACGACATCGACGGAGCACTCGCTGTCGGTATGGGGGCTGTCCTGCTGGCGAGGTCCGGTCAGCACGCCGATGTCGGTGTGCGGCGGATCGCCAGCCTGGACGAGCTCAGCTGGTGAAGGACAGTTCCGCGGCTGATTGGATGCCGGCCGTGCGGCCTGGTGCTCGGTGGTACTGCCAGTACAGGTTGGTGTGCGCGATGACCTTGTCCGGCGTCGGAGCGCCGTACTCGGACATGTCCTCGGTGGTGTGCGCGTCGGAGATGAGGGTGACGTCATAGCCGCGCGTGATCGCGCCGTGCAGCGTTGAGCGGATGCACTCGTCGGTCTGCGCGCCGGTGAGGAAGACCCGACCGATCCCGCCGGCTGCCAGGACGGACTCAAGGTCGGTCTCCTCGAAGGAGTCCGGGAACGTCTTCGGCACGAGTGCCTCGGAAGCCTCCCGCTTGAGCTCAGGCACGAACTCCCACTCCTCGCTCTCCTTCACCAAGTGCTCACTCGAGTGCTGGATCCAAACCACCGGTACGCCGTTCGTGCGGGCCGCGTCGATCGCCGTGTTGATGTTCGCAACAACCTGATCCCGCTCATGCGCCCCGGCCACAACTCCGTTCTGCACATCAATCACCAACAGCGCCGCATTCGGCCGGTCAGACAGCGTGGTCATCTCAACTCTCCTCAAACTCGAGCAAGTAGTGCATGTCGGAGACGGTAGCTGGGAGGTCCGACAGTTTTTCAGGCGCGGATGCGGAGGCGGACTAGGGGGGTGTCGCCGTCGTCGAGGGATTGGGCTCGGCGGATGGCTGCCTTGATGGGGACTATGTAGTTGCCGTCTTTGGGGAAGAGGGAGGTGTCCCAGGTGCTGGTGCCGATTTCGGCGGTGACTGGGATCATTCCCCAGCCGTAGCTGACGTAGCCGGACTCGGATTCGAGGTAGGCGCATTCTTCGTCGGGGACGGTGATGAAGTACCAGGGGGCCGGGCCGCGCCAGAACCAGATCTCGCCGGTGAACTCGAGCTCACGCACTGTTACTTGCCTCCAGCAATCGTTGGCCCAGGTTCCGGGAGGCTTCCTGCATTTCCGGGGAGCCGAGGATTCGGAAGGGGGCGTCTATTTCGGCGAGTTTGCCGATGTACCACGCCGGCTCGTCGGTGCTGGCCAGTAGGCGGGTTTGAGTTTCGGTGATCGCTTCCAGCCGGCCCATGCTGCGGGCGATGCGGTGACGGACCTGGTCGATCGGGGCGTCGATGATGACCTCGATCGGGTATTTCCAGTTCTTGGCCAGGTGTTCTTCGACGACGGCGAGTGGATCCAGGTCGTCGGGGGCGCAGAAGTCGGCGCCGGTCTCCGCTACACCTTGGACCTTGTCTATGCGGAGGACACGCTGCGCATCCTTGGCGTGGGACCAGCACAACAGATACCAACGACCTCGCCGTACGACGACTGCCCACGGGTCGACCTCCATCGGGGTGACCCGGTCGGGGGCGAGGGCGTAGTCAACGACGACGCGGCGGCGTTCGGTGCTGGCGGCGACCAGGGCTGCGGTGATGGCCGGCTCGGGGGTGCGGATGCCGGGGTCGGCGGCGCGGGCACTGACCTTGCGGACGGCGTCGGTGGAGCGGGCGATCGGTTCGGGGAGAACGCGGATGATCTTGCCGAGAGCGCTCTCCACGGGATCATCGGCGCCGCGCGGTCCTTCGAGGACGGCCATCACCAGGCCGAGAGCCTCGGTGGTGCTGAACATCAGCGGCGGTAGCCGCAGACCGCGGCCGACGCGATAGCCGCCGTACGGGCCGCGGACGGACTCGATCGGGATCTCGGCCTCGCGCAGGATCGCGACGTACCGGCGGGCGGCACGTTCGGAGACGCCGAGTTTGTCGCCCAACTGCTCGGCGGTGATGCCGGGGCGGTTCTGGATCAGCTCGAGCACGGTCAGTGTCCGCGCCGTGGGGCTCACGTCGTGTGCCATCGCGTCCCTTCGACAGCAGACCGCCATTCCGGAAGGAGGTCGTCCGGTGCAAAAGCCTAACCGAGAAGGTAAGTGGACTCCGGCAGTGAGTAAGGTTCGGGAGTTCGTTTTCAAGCTTCTAGTCCCAGGAAGTTTTCGTGACCACATCCCCTCCCCAACCACCCCAGAACCCGTACCCGGGTCAGCCCGGCAACTACGGCCCCCCGCCGGAGCAGTTCCCCCAGTACGGACAGCCCGGTCAGCCCCAGCCCGGTCAGTACGGACAGCCACAGGCGCCGTACGGACAGCAGCAGCCGGGTCCGTACCAGCAGCAGTACGCACAGCCGGGAGCGCAGCAGCAGTTCCCGCAGCAGGCGCAGTACCAGCCGGGCACGTGCCGGTTCTGCGGTGGCTTCCCGGCGGTCGACGCGACCGTGCGCGGTCACCAGGGCATGCTGATCGTGATGCGCTGGCTCAAGCTGACCGGTCCGCTCTGCAAGACCTGCGGTACGGCGACTGTGCGCGACATGACCGCGAAGACCATGGTCCAGGGCTGGTGGGGTATCGGCTCGGCGATCGTGACGCCGTTCGTGATGCTGTCCAACCTCGGCCCGGCGCAGAAGTTCAAGCAGCTGCCCGAGCCGCAGCCCGGTCAGCGCCCGCCGATGGACCCGGGCAAGCCGCTGTTCAAGCGACCGCAGGTCTTCGTGCTGCTCGTCCCGATCGCGATCATCGCGGCGATCGTGATCGGCAACATCACCACCACGTCGACGAACGAGGCCGCCGTCGGCCAGTGCGTCGTCAACAGCGGCTCCGACTCCGACCCGGACGTGGATGTCGTCGACTGCGGCGACGCGAAGGCGCAGTACCGGATCGTCGGCAAGCTGGACAACACCACCGACGACAGCCGATGTGAGCAGTTCCCCGGCTACGAGGCGTCGTACACGGTGCGGGAGCGCTACACCCGCTACACGCTCTGTCTCGGCGCGAAGTGACCTGACGGGCCCGGCTGAAAAGGCCGGGCCCCCAAGGCGCCGATGTGTCAGGGTGACCCGCGTGAGAGCTCTCGGTATCGACGTCCCGCCGTCACTCCTCGACAAATGGGCCGGCTGGCTCGCCCCTGACCAGCAACCGTTCTTCCTCACCCCGGAGCAGGCGCAAGCCTGGGGGTTCGAGAACGACGACCGCGAGCCCAGCCGCGAGGACCGCGACACCTTCCAGACGTACGCCGTCGACTCGACCGCGACCGTGATCGCGTGGCTGAGCGAACCGCAGTTCGCCGCCCTCGACAAGCCGATTCGCGCTCAGCTGGTCCGGGCGCAGGTACGGCACGGTCGCAACTCGGTGCCGACCGTCCGCAAGTGGCAGGGGTTGCTCGGTCCCGAGCTCAAGGCCCAGGCCGACGGTCACCGCTTCGTCTGGTGGAAGTCCCTGCTCGCCGAGCACAAGGCCGAGGTCCTGCTCAAGATCGTCAACGAGGAGTACGACGCGAGCCGGCACACCGAGGTGACCAACTGGCCCGCCTCGCTCCCCCGCGTCAAGGAACTCGCCGGCACCTTCCCCGACGGCAGCGGACCGAACTGCTTCGGCACCGTGATGGCCGCCACCGGAGTCGAAGGTGCGGAGTCGGTCTGGATGCAGCGCGAACCGTTCGAGGAGTGGCTCGCCGCCCACACGGTCCGGGGCGGCCGCGACAACGATCCCGGAACCGTCTTCGTCTGGCGAACCCACGAGGGTCTCGTCCAGCACGCCGCGATCACCATCGGCGACGGCTGGATCTTCCACAAGCCGTCACAGGTGTGGTGGGGGCCGCGCAAGATCCGGACTGTCGCGGAAGTCCGCCGCTCCATGCGAACCGTCGGCTGGCGGTTGGAGCGCCATAAGCTGAGCTGATGAGGCTCCTGGTCACCGGCGCGGCCGGCCTGCTCGGACGCGAAGTCGTCCAGCTGGCGGACCACGACGTCGTACCGACCTATCACTCGACGCCGGTCGACGGCGGCGTACGCCTCGACGTCCGCGACCGCGCCGAGGTCGCGGCAGTGATCCAGCGAGTGCGGCCGGACGCGATCATCCACACAGCGTTCAAGCAGGACGACTGGGTCACGACGGCAGACGGTCCCGCCAACCTCGCGGTCGCCGCGCGCGACATCAGGCTCGTCTTCGTCTCAACCGATGCGGTGTTCGGCAGCGGACCCGACCGGTACGACGAAGATGCCGCGCCCTGCCCGACCAACCCGTACGGCGCCGCGAAGGCCGCAGCCGAGACCGCGATCCGCGCGATCCACCCGAATGCCCTGATCGCCCGTACGTCGTTGATTGTCGGCTCCGAGGGGCAGTCGGAATCGGAGCGGCTGACTCACGCGCTGGCCGGTGGAGCGCCCGGAGCGTTGTTCGCCGAGAACATCCGCTGCCCCGTCCATGTCACCGACCTCGCAACCGCGTTGCTCGAGCTGATGCCATCGGAGCGCACGGGCGTCGTACACGTGGCCGGGCCTGAAGCGGTCAGCCGGCTGGAGCTCGGGCGATTGATCGCGATCCGGGACGGCCTCAACCCCGAAGCACTTCCGGCGGTGCCGGGTGCGGTCTCGCACATCCGGCTCGACAGCGCGCGGACGCAGCAGGTGCTCAGCACCAGGCTGCGTCCGGTGAGTGAATTCCTCAGACCGCCTCGGTCGTGACCGGCGTGCCGAGCTCGACGGTGCGGCTGACCGTGCAGAGCCGGTCGTGCGACATCTTCACCGCGCGCGGCAGCGCCTCGCGGGCCTTGTCGCCGTCCTCACCCTCGGGGAACCGGATCGTGAACTCGACCGCCAGGTTCTCCATCCGGTTGCCCTGTTCGGCGTCACGGATCTTGTCACCGCGAACCACCGCGCTGAACTCGGTCGGCTCCGCCCGCCGGCTGACCACGACGTCGACGTCGATCGCCGAACACGTCCCGATCGCGGCCAGCAGCAGCTCGACCGGCGTGAAGTCCGTGTCCTCCCCGCCCGAACCGACGGTGATGCTGCCGCCGCGGTCGTTGGTCACCCGGTAGCTGCTGTTCGCCAGGCGCTCGAAGCCGACCTGACGCAGAGAGTCGCCCATAGCCATCACAATCTGTTGCCCGCGGCAACGTCAGAGGTTCGCGAGTGCTTCGTCGACCGGGGTGTCTCCGGTCACGAGTTCGAGGATGCGGCCGATCGAGGCCGTCGCCGTACACAGCCCGGCCAGGGTCAGCGCCACGTCGTCCCGGCTGATGCTGCCGTTACCGGTCTGGTCGGCGATCAAAATCTGCCCGGTCCCGGGGTCGTTGGTCAGGTGCCCCGGCCGGAGGATCGTCCAGTCCAGGTCGCGGCCGCGCAGATCGTCCTCGGCCGCCTTCTTCGCGCGCAAATAGATCGTGAACGACTCGTCACCGGTCAGCGTGTCCGCCCGGTCGGCGCCCATCGAGCTGACCTGGATGTGCCGCCGTACACCGGCCTGCTCGGACGCATCCGCGAACAACGCGGCCGCGCCTCGATCCACGGTGTCCTTCCGGTCGTTCCCGCTGCCCGGACCCGCGCCCGCCGAGAAGATCGCGACATCAGCCTGCGCCAGTACGGCGGCGACTGCGTCGGTCTCGGCCTGCTCCAGATCCAGTACGGCGGCCTGTCCGCCGGCCGCGGCGATATCGGCCTCGTGATCGGGGTTCCGGACCAGCCCGACCACCTCGTGTCCGTCGCCACTCAGCAGCTTGGTCAACCGCAAAGCGATCTGCCCGTGTCCACCTGCAATCACGACTCGCATGCCCGCAGCCTAGCTCGCATCGGGCAGACTGGGCGGGTGCCGTATGCAACAGCACTTGATGGTGTCCGGATCGGCTACCAGGTCAGTGGCGCAGGGCAACCACTGGTCCTGCTGGCCGGTCAGTCGAACAATCACACCTGGTGGGACCCGGTTCGCGGCGACTTCGAAGCGGCGTACCAGACGATCACACTGGACTGGCGCGGTACCGGGATCAGCGACAAACCCGATGAGGTCTACAGCACCCCCGGTTTCGCCGAGGACGTGATCGCGGTCCTCGACGAACTCGGTCTGCCGAGCGCGCACGTGTACGGGACCTCGATGGGCGGGCGGGTCGCGCAGTGGGTTGCGATCAACCACGCGGATCGGCTCGACCGGCTGATCCTCGGCTGTACGTCGCCTGGTCCGGCGCACGGGTATGAGCGCAGTCAGGAACTTCGCCGGGCGCTCGCCGACCCGGTTCGGGGTGGGCGGGTGCTCGTCGACCTGATGTACACGCCGCAGTGGCGGGCAACGAATCCCGGTCCGTACCCGGTTCTCGGTGATCGCGACATGCCGCCGTACGCGAAAGGTCGGCACTTGGTCGCGAGCAACAAGCACGAAGCCTGGGAGCAGCTGCCGGAGATCACCGCGCCGACGCTGATCCTGCACGGCTCCGAGGACATCTTCAGCCCGGTCGCCAACGCCCAGCTCCTGGCCGACCGCATCCCGAACTCGCGCGCCGAGATCATCCACGGCGCCCGCCACGCGTACTTCCACGAGTACCGAGCGGTGGCTAGTCCGCTCGCGCTGGCGTTCCTGCAGGCTGGGTAGCGGACCCCAAAGGCCATCACAATTGGTTGCCGCGCGGGTGCTCCCGCGGGTGCCGGCCGGTGAGGGTCAGTTGTGATGGGCCTGGTGTCCGCCTACCCCCGGAGGATGGGGCGGAGGGCGTCGAGGACGGTGGGGTCTTCGATGGTGGAGGGGACGGGTTCGTCGCGGCCGTCGGCGATACCGCGCATGGTTTTGCGGAGGATCTTGCCGGAGCGGGTCTTGGGGAGACCGTCGACGATGGAGACGTCGCGGAAGGCGGCGACCGGGCCGATCTCGCGGCGGACCGCGGCGACGAGTTCGGCCTGGAGGACGTCGGGGTCGATGTCGGCGCCGGCTTTGAGGACGACGAGACCTCGTGGGAGCTGACCCTTGAGGGCGTCGTGGACTCCGATGACCGCGCACTCGGCGACGGCGGGGTGCGCAGCCAGGACGGCCTCCATGGCTCCAGTCGAGAGGCGGTGGCCGGCGACGTTGATGACGTCGTCGGTGCGGCCCATCACGAAGACATAGCCGTCCTCGTCGAGGTAGCCGGAGTCGCCGGTGAGGTAGTAGCCGTCGTACCGGGTGAGGTAATTGTCGACATAACGCTGATCGTCACCCCACAGCGTCGGGAGCGCGCCGGGTGGCAGCGGCAGCTTGATCGCGATCGAGCCCTCCTCCCCCGCCGGCTGCCGCTCGCCGGCACCGTCCAGGACCTGCACGTCCCAGCCGGGGACCGGGACGGTGGCCGAACCGGGTTTGGTGGGTAGCGGTTCGAGGCCTCGGGGGTTCGCGGCGATCGGCCAGCCGGTCTCGGTCTGCCACCAGTGGTCGACGACCGGGACGTTGAGGTGCTCATGGGCCCAGCGGTAGGTCTCTGGGTCGAGGCGTTCCCCGGCGAGGAAGAGGGTGCGCAGGCGACTCAGGTCGTAGCCGGCAGCCAGCTTGGCTTCCGGGTCGACCTTCTTGATGGCGCGGATCGCGGTCGGCGCGGTGAAGAGAGCGCTGGCTCCGTGCTCGGCGATGACCCGCCAGAACGCGCCCGCATCCGGCGTACCGACGGGCTTGCCTTCGTACAGGACAGTCGTCGCGCCGACCAGGAGTGGCGCGTAGACGATGTAGGAGTGGCCGACCACCCAGCCGACATCGGAGGCGGTCCACCACACGTCACCCGGGCCGATGTCGTAGATCGCGCGCATCGACCAGGCCAGGGCGACCGCGTGGCCGCCGTTGTCGCGGACAACGCCTTTCGGCTTCCCGGTCGTACCGGACGTGTACAGGATGTACAGCGGGTCGGTCGCCGCGACGGGGACGGGATCGGCCTGCGAAGCGTCTAGCGCGGCCCAGTCGAGGTCGCGTTCACCGAGCTCAGCCTGTACGGCGGGGCGTTGCAGGATGATCGTGTGGTCGGGCTGATGGGTGCTGAGTGTCAGGGCCTCGTCGATGATCGGCTTGTACTCGACCACGCGCGTCGGTTCGATACCGCAGGAGGCGGACACGATCACCCGCGGTGTCGCGTCGTCGATGCGGGCGGCGAGTTCCTTCGGGGCGAAGCCGCCGAAGACGACTGAGTGGATCGCGCCGAGCCGGGCGCACGCGAGCATCGCGATGACTGCCTCGGGGACCATCGGCATGTAGATGATTACCCGATCACCCTTGCCGACCCCCAGCCCAGCGAGCACTCCGGCGAACCGGGCGACCTTGTCGCGAAGTTCGGCGTACGTGACTGAGGTCGAGCTGTCGGTGACCGGTGAGTCGTGGATGAGCGCTACCCGGTCGCCGTGGCCGGCTTCGATGTGCCTGTCGAGGCAGTTGTACGACGTGTTGAGCGCCGCGTCGGGGAACCATCGGTAGAGCGGTGCGGCTCGGTCGTCGAGCGCGCGAGTGGGTTTCGTCGTCCAGGTGATTGCCCCCGCCGCCTCCAGCCAGAAGGCTTCCGGGTCGTCCAGGCTCCGCCGGTAACTCTCGTCATACGCACCCATGCCAGCATCGTGGCAGGGTTGACGCATGACGGTAAATGTCGAGGACGTGCGGGCGGCGGCAGAGCGGATCAGCGGACGGGTACGGCGTACTCCGGTGATCGAGGTGTCACCGGGGGTCGTGTTCAAGCTCGAGTTGCTGCAGCACACCGGTTCGTTCAAGCCGCGGGGTGCGTTCAACCGGTTGCTGCTCGCGAAGGAGAACGGGCAGCTGACCGGGCAGGGCGTTGTCGCGGCCTCGGGTGGGAACGCGGGCCTGGCGTCCGCGTACGCCGCGCGCGAGCTCGGCGTACCGGCGCGGATCTTCGTCCCCGTCAATGCGCCGGCGCCTAAGGTCGCCAAGCTGCGCACTCTCGGCGCGGAGGTGGTTCAGGTCGGGAACGAGTACGCCGAGGCTTACGCGGCTGCGTTGATTGCTCGCGACGAGACCGATGCGCTGCTCGTCCATGCCTTCGACCAGCCGGAGATCGTCGCCGGTCAGGGCACGATCGGACTCGAACTGCTGGAGCAGGTTGACGCCTTCGACACCGTGCTGGTCGCGGTCGGCGGTGGTGGTCTCGTCGCCGGGATCGCGACCGGGGTTGGCGACCGGGCCAAGGTGATCGGGGTCGAGCCGGTGCTCGCGCCCGATCTGCATCGCGCGCTGGAGGCTGGTCAGCCGGTCGACGGGCCGGTCGGTGGTGTCGCGGCAGATTCGCTTGGCTCGCGTCGGCTTGGGGATATCGCATTCGCGGTTGCGCAGCGGGAAGGCATCGGGTCCCTGCTGGTCGAGGAGGAAGCGATCATCACAGCCCGCCGCAAGCTCTGGCACGACTACCACCTGGCAGTCGAGCATGGTGCTGCCACAGCCTTTGCCGCCCTCGACTCAGGCGTCTACCAACCCGCCGCCGGCGAACGCGTCGTCGTACTGGTCTGCGGCGCGAACACCGACCCCGCAACCCTAGGCTGAACGCCCCACCTTTGGTTTGTCGTCGGCTAGGAGCCAGGCGGCGAGGATGCCGGCTACGGCGCCGAAGAGGTGGCCTTGCCAGGAGATGCCGTCTTGGGGCAGGAGGCCGCCTAGCAGGGCGCTGCCCCAGACGCCGATCACCAGGACGCCGACGAGGACCTGGGTGAGGCGGCGGTTGAAGATGCCGCGGGCGACCAGGTAGGCGGCGTAGCCGAAGACGACGCCGCTGGCGCCGATGGTGATCGTGTTGGGTGGTGAGATCAGCCAGGTGCCGAAGCCGCCGATCACTGCGACGACGGCGGTGACTGCGGCGAGGCGGGCGGCGCCGCTGAGAGCTATCAGGGCGCCGAGGGTGACGAGCGGAAGCGTGTTCGAGATCAGGTGGCCGAATCCGAGGTGCAGGAACGGCGAGGTAATGATGCCGACGAGTCCCTCGGGGTCGCGGGCGATGATCCCGTACTGATCGAGGCGGCCGTTCAATGCCGTGTCGACGATCTCGCTGAGCCACATCAGCCCGATCAGCGCGGCAAGCAGCTTCAGTCCACTCCCGATCCGGGAGGTGTCGACCGTCCGCCCGGTCCGCTTCGCCGGTGTCTGAAAGCTCATGTCACCACGATGCCGTACTGGACCAAGTCTCAGGACTCGGCGGGCGCGGCGACAGCGCAGCGTGATCTCTGGGATACTCAAGGTGGCTGACGAGTGGGGCTTGGGGGAAACGCGATGCCGGTCGCTGTCTACGTGCTTGGGTTGAGTATTTTCGCGCAGGGAACGTCCGAGCTGATGCTCGCCGGACTGTTACCCGAGCTGTCCAAGGACCTCGGGGTATCGATCCCAGCCGCGGGATTGCTGATCTCGGCGTTCGCGTTCGGCATGCTGCTCGGCGCACCGATCCTCGCCGTACTGACACTCAAATGGTCCCGCCGTACGGCGCTCTTGCTGTTCCTCGGCATCTTCGCGCTGACCCACATCGCCGGCGCGCTCACCCCGAACTACGCCGTCCTGCTCGCCACCCGCATCATCGGTGCCTTCGTGTACGCCGGGTTCTGGTCGGTCGCCGCAGTCACAGTCGTGGCACTGGTTCCGACCAACCGCCGGGCGCGCGCGATGAGCATCGTCACGGGTGGTCTAACGATCGCGACCATCGTCGGTCTGCCGATCGGGACCGTGCTCGGTCAGCACCTCGGTTGGCGGGCCGCGTTCTGGACGGTCGCCGGCTTGTGCCTGCTCGCGATGGTCGGCATCGTCCGGACGATTCCCGCCGGCCGACCGGATCCGGCCGCCGCGCCTCGGCTGCGAGAGGAGCTCAGAGCTCTACGAAGCCCGCGGTTGTGGCTCGCGTTCGCAACGACGGCACTGGTCACGGCGTCGATCCTCGTCGTGTTCAGCTACCTCGCACCGCTGCTCATCCAGACCACCGGGCTGCCGCCAGGCGCCGTACCGGGTGTGCTCGCGCTCTACGGGCTCGGGTCGTTCATCGGGATCGCGCTCGGCGGCCGGACCGCAGACGCGATGCCGTTCCACACGCTCTTCACCGGGATCAGCGGGCTGGTCGTGCTGTCGGCCGTGCTCGCGCTCACCGCCGGCAGCCCGGTCGTGGCGGTCGCGACCATCTTCCTGCTCGGCGGCTTCGGCTTCGCGGTGAACCCGGCACTCAACGCCCGCGTGTTCAGCCTGGCCGGCAACGCACCGACCCTGGCGACCGCGACGAACTTCTCGTCGTTCAACATCGGCATAACGCTCGGGCCGTGGCTCGGCGGGATCGCGATCAACGCGGGGGCCGGGTATCGCTCCCTCGGCTGGATCGCGGTCGGCACCGGGCTCACGGCCCTCGCGACGGTCGTGGTGGCGGCCTATCTGCCGGTCAGTTCACCGGACCACTCGGGTCAAGGTGTGACGGGTCGAAGTCAGCCTTCCGCTTGAACACGTACTTGTTCAGCAACCAGGTGACCGCCCACAGCGCGATGCCGAGCAGCATCAGCCAGCCGGCGATCTTGTAGTCCTTCGTCGCCCGCCCGGACAGCGGGCTGGCCAGATAGACGCACAGGACCGCGCCGATCACCGGCAGCACAGTCGGTGCCTTGAAGTGCTTGTGCTCGACCTTGTCCCGGCGCAGCACCAGTACGGCGACATTCACGATCGCGAACACACACAGCAGCAGGAACGCCGTCGTACCGCCGAGAGCCGTCAGGTCGGCGTACCCGATCAGGACGAAGGCCAGCGCGGTGGTGAAGAAGATCGCGATGTACGGCGTCCGGCGCTTGGGCAGGACGCGGCCGAGCGGGCCCGGCAGGACCTTCTCGTGGGACATGCCGTAGAGCAGGCGGCTGGCCATCAGCATGTTGATCAGCGCCGAGTTGGCCACCGCGAACATGGTGATCCAGGCGAAGATCTCGAGCGGGAAGCCCGGCGCACCGGCCTTGATCACCTCGAGCAGCGGCGCGTCGCCGGAGCTCAGCTTGTCCGGCGGCACCAGCGCGATCGCGGAGATGGCGACGGCCACGTAGATGACGCCGGTGATGCTCAGGCCGATCAGCATCATCTTCGGGAAGATCTTGACCGGGTCCTTGGTCTCCTCGGCCATGTTCACCGAGTCCTCGAAGCCGACCATCGCGAAGAACGCCAGCGCGGTCGCGGCCGTCACCGCACCGAACGCCGTCTCCCCCTCCGGCACCTTGAACTCGGTCAGCCGCGCGGTGTTGCCGTCGCCGTTGAGCAGTGCCCAGGCGCCGACCGCGATCACGATCAGCAGACCGGTCAGCTCGACACACGTCAGTACGACGTTCGCCTTCACGCTCTCGCCGACACCGCGCAGGTTCACCAGCGCGATCAGCGTCATGAACGCGAGCGCGGTGATCATCAGCGCCGTACCGTGCCCCTTGCCGATGCCGGCGGCGACGAAGAAGTTCGCCGAGAACGCCTTCGACGCGCTGGAGGCCGAGGTCAGACCGGAGCACATCACCGCGAAGGTGAGCAGGAAGGTCAGGATGTGGATGCCGAACGCCTTGTGCGTGTAGACCGCCGCACCACCGGCCTTCGGGTACTTCGTGACGAGCTCGAGGTAGGCGGTCGCGGTCAGCAGCGCCACGACGAACGCGCACAGGAACGGCAGCCAGACCGCGCCGCCGACCTGCCCGGCCACCTTCCCGGTCAGCGCGTACACGCCGGTGCCCAGGATGTCGCCGACCACGAACAGCAGCAACAGCCCGGGGCCCATCACCCGCTTCAGTTCCGGACGGTCGGATACCGCCGTCGTCTCACTCATCGTGCCTCCCTGAGATCGGAGCGTAGAGGACATGCTCCCATCAAGAAGGCCAAAGTGGGCGTGCACGCGCGTAATGGCCTGAAGACGCCAGTCAGCAGGTGGCGAGCATGCTCTGCAGTGCGGTCTTCTCGGTGGACTGCAGCGACAGGCCGTAGGTGTGCTTCACCCAGATCCATTCGCGGGCGTAGACGCAATGCACCGAAGAGTTGGTCGGCTTCCAGGAGGCCGGATCCTTGTCGCCCTTGGAGCGGTTGCTCGAGGCCGTGACCGCGATGAGCTGCGCGATGCTCAGATCGTTGGCGAACTGCTCGCGCTTCGCTGTGGTCCAGCCGCTCGCTCCGGACTTCCAGGCCTCGGACAGCGGGACGATGTGGTCGATGTCGATGGACGAGTCATCGGTCACCCAAACCGCGTCGTACACGCTGTACCAGCGGCCGCCGGTCGGTTCGCATTGGCTGTCCACGGTGACGTTCGTGCCGTCGCGTTTCAGGACTTCGTCGCGGGTGTCGCAGGTGCCGGACACGGTGTGCCAGTGCGGGAACTTGTCCCGCGAGTACCCGGAGCTCGAACCCTCGGCTTTCACGGTCAGGCCGTTCAACTGGGTGGTCGCCGTACCGGCACTCGGTGGGGTCGGCGGAGAGGCGAAGGCTGGGATCGAAGAGAGCACCCAGACCGCGATGGCGGAGATGAGTAGGGCGGTAGGACGTCGCATCAGTCAGGCCTTCCGAAGGGCGGATCCCCCCTGACGTGCTGCCCTCAAGCCTTCCCCGGCGCGCCTGCACCGGAAACCACCGTGCGATGAAAGACGAATGAACGCTCAGTCGCGCTCGACCACAGTCAGCGTCCAGCCCGACGCCGCCGGCTCGAGCTCGGCGTTCCAGCGCTCACTCACGAGCTTGTGCAAAGCCTTCGGCGTACCGGGGTCCTTGCCGGACTCCAGCAGGTGCCGGGCGACCAGGCCGCGTGTGTGCTTGGCCATGTGCGACACAACCGTCCGTACGCCGTCTCGTTCGCGCACCACGTTGACCGACACCCACTTCGTGGCATCGGCGGGCCGCCAAGCTGCCACATAGGTGGAGGAACGGCAGTCCACGATGACGCCGTCGTGGCCGAGCGCCGTCGACAGCGGGCCGCGCCAGACGCCGGCGAGCGGTCCGTGGCCGGGGAGCGTCGTACCCATGGAGAGCCGGTACGGCGGTACGCGGTCAGCCGGGCGCAGTGCGCCCCATGCCGCGGACACGACCAGCAGGCGGTTCGCCGCGCGGCGCTTCGTGCCGGCGGACAACGTCGAGTAGCCCAGAGCGTCGTACAGGACACCGGAGTAGAGCTCAGAGACCGGTACGGCGGGCTCGGTGCGCCAGCGCGTATTGCGATCGACCTCGGCCTGGAGCGACGCGCCGACACCCAGCACGCCGTACGCGTCCTCGGAGGCGGACACTTTGGCCAGCGTCTCCAGGACCTGCTCGCGGACCGGATTGAGCTCGGGGAACGACAGCGAGCCGAAGTCGACGGCACGGCCGCGGGACCGACCGGTCTTGCCTTCGGACGGTGGCAGGAGGATCAGGGTCACGTCAGGTCGTCCAGTACGGCGAGGTCCTCAAGTGTGGGGTCCCAGGTACCGGCGGCGACGTTCTGAGCGATCTGCTCGGGTGTCGTGGCACCGGCGATCACCGAGGCGACCGCGGGCTGAGCGGCCAGGCCGCCGATCGCGACGTCGATCATGGTCAGGTCCCGCTCGGCCGCGAAGGTCTCGAGCGCCTCGATCTTGTCGAAGTCGGCGCGTGCCAGCCGCTCGGGCTGCGTCGCCAGGCGGGCGCCTTCGGGAGCGTCCTCGCCACGCTTGTACTTACCGGTGAGCAGGCCGGAGGCGAGCGGGAAGAACGGCAGGATGCCGATCCCGAGATGCTCACAGGCGGGGACGAGTTCGTCCTCGATATCGCGTTCGAGCAGCGAGTACTGGTTCTGGGCGCTGATGAAGTGCGCGTGACCGCCGGTCCGCGCGGCCCAGTCGGCGTCGACTACCTGCCAGCCGGCGAACTGCGAGCTGCCGACGTACCGGACCTTGCCCTCGGCAACGAGCTCGGTGAGCGCGGCCAGCGTCTCCTCGATCGGCGTGACCGGGTCCGGGAAGTGCAACTGGTACAGATCGATCCAGTCGGTCCCCAGCCGCCGCAGGCTCGACTCCACCGCACGCCGGATGTAGCGCCGCGAACCGCGCACGCCCCAGTCGGGGCCGTTCTCGCCGTGCATGTCGCCGCCGAACTTCGTCGCCAGCACCACCTGGTCACGACGCGAGCCGAGCGCCTTGCCGAGCAGCTCCTCACTGAAGCCGTGCTCGCCACGGTAGATGTCGGCGGTGTCGAACAGCGTGATCCCGGCGTCGATCGCGGCGTTCACCACCGCGTCGGTGCGCTCCGCGTCCAGCCTGCGCCCGAAGTTGTTGCAGCCCAACCCGACCACACTCACCGTGAGGCCGGAGTCACCCAGTTGCCGGTACTCCATCGTGCTCATGTGCAGAGCCTAGCTACCGCATACAGTTGCCGACATGCCGAGTCTCTCCGTCGACGGCGCCCGTACCCGGGCCGCCGCACTCTCCGTCCAGTCGTACGACGTCGATCTCGACCTCACCCGGGGCGAGCGAACGTTCGGCTCCACCACCACCGTCCGGTTCACAGCGACCGAACCGGACAGTTGGGTCGATGTGAAACCCGACGAACTGCTGTCGGTCACGCTGAACGGCGTACCGGTCGACGTGGCCGGGCTGAACGACGGACGGCTCGAGCTGACCGGGCTGCAGGCCTCGAACGAACTGGTCGTCGTCGCGACGATGGCCTACACCCACGACGGTGAGGGCATCCACCGCGCGGTCGACGCCGCCGACGGTCTCGTCTACACCTACGGGATGTCGTTCCTGGACGCGGCACCGCGGGTCTTCGCGTGTTTCGACCAGCCCGACCTCAAGGCGCCGTACCGGGTGAAGGTGACCGCGCCGACCGAGTGGCTGGTGCTGGGCAACGGCGCGGCGACGCAGGTCTCCCCCGGTCGCTGGGAGCTGGCCGAGACGATGCCACTGTCGACGTACTTCGTCACGATCGTGGCCGGGCCGTACCACCAGATCACCGACGAGCACGACGGGATCCCGCTGAGCGTGGTCGCGCGGCAGTCGCTGAAGGAAGCGCTGGACCGCGAGGCCGCGGATATCTTCCGGGTCACCAAGCAGTCCTTCGACGAGTACCACCGGATGTTCGGCTACCGGTACCCGTTCGGTGAGTACCACCAGGCGTTCGTGCCGGAGTTCAACGCCGGCGCGATGGAGAACCCGGGCTGCGTGACGTTCCGCGACCCGATGGTGTTCCGCTCGGCCGCGACCGACCAGCAGCGCAGCGGCCGGGCCCGGACGATCGTGCACGAGATGGCTCACCAGTGGTTCGGCGACACGGTCACCATGAAGTGGTGGAACGACCTGTGGCTGAACGAGTCGTTCGCCGAGTACATGGCGCACCGCGTCTCGACCACGGCCACCGACTACCAGGACAACTGGATCGACTTCGCCTATATCCGCAAGTGGTGGGGTCTGCAGGCCGACCAGCGCTCGTCGACGCATCCGGTCGCGGCCGACCCGGTCAAGGACGCGCTCGCCTCACTCGACGACTTCGACGGCATCTCGTACGCCAAGGGCGCGGCCGTGCTCAAGCAGCTGGCCAACTACCTCGGTGATGACGTCTTCCTGTCCGGCGTCATCGCGCACATCCGGGCCAACGAGTTCGGCAATGCGACCTTCGGCGACCTGCTCGCCAAGTGGACCGAGGCCGGCGCGACTGACATCGAGACCTGGGCGCAGCACTGGCTGCGGACACCGGGCCTCGACACCATCCGCGCGGTTCGGACGCCGGACGGCATCAAACTTCGCCGTACGGCGCCTGAGCAGTTCCCGGCGCAGCGGCCGCACAAGCTGACGGTCGGCGGGTACGACGCGGATGGCAACGCCACGATCGTCGATGTCGTGGTCGACGCGGACGAGGTCGACGTACCGCTGGATCCGTCGACGCTCGTGGTCATCCCGGACGCGGGCGACGACACCTGGGCCAAGATCCGGCTCGACGCCGACAGCCTGGCGAACCTCACCGCGGTACTGCCGAAGATCACCGACGGCGTCACCCGGGCCGTCGTACTGAACAGCATCCGCGACTCGGCCGCCGACGGCGAGCTCGACCCTCGGCTGGCTTTCGACATCCTGCTCGGGATGCTGGCCGGCGAGAGCAGCGACATCGGCGTCGGCACGATGACCGAGTGGGCCCGCTCGCACCTCCTGGGCGGCTACCTGCCGTACGAGGAGAACCGCGCCCGCCTCGAGAAGGTCCTCGCGGACCGGCTGCCCGATCTGCCGGCCGGTTCCAGCCTCCAGCTGGGAGTCGTCCGTGCGTACGCCCGCCAGAGCGCAGACGTCGCGCGACTCCAGGGTTGGCTTGCGGGTGACGGCGTACCGGAGGGCGTGACGATGGACGCGGACCTGCGCTGGCTCGTCACGCTGCAACTGGCCCGGCTCGGCGCGATCGGCGACGCCGAGATCGACGCGGAGCTTCAGCGCGACGCGTCCTCCGAAGGTCGCGAGCACGCGATCCGCTGCCGCGCGTCGCTGCCGACGCCGGCCGCGAAGGAGAAGGCGTGGGCGCTGATCATGACCGACGGCGACCTGACGAACTACGAACTCGACGCGGCCTGCGAAGGGTTCTGGCACCCGGCGCAGCGCGAGCTCACGGCGTCGTACGTCGATCGCTACTTCGCCGAGATCGCCGGTACCGAGAAGTTGCGCTCCGGTTGGGTCGTGGCCTCCTCGGCGAGCCGGAGCTTCCCGCGGTTCGAGATCGACGAGCAGGTCGTCGCGCGGTCCGCGGATCTGGTCGCTGACGACTCGGTTGCGGCGGGGATCCGGCGTTCGGTGGGCGACCGCGCTGACGATGTGAAGCGCGCGCTGGCCGTGCGATCGGCGTACGGCGTCTGATTCGTAATGTTGACCAGGGTCCCGTGTCGTCGCAGTCACGGCGGGTTGTGACTAATGTGACTGATGTGACGATAAGGGCCCTGGTGAGCAGCATGAAGGTGATTTCGTGACGTAATCTCCACAATGACCGACCGGTACGGCGTGCCGGTCTTTGGTCAGGCCCCCGTCCCGGGAGAGACTCTAGAGAACCGCACAGGAGAACAAAGGCAATGCGCGAGGCGAGGCTCGTCGGTCTGAGCCAGGACGGCACACAGCTGATCCTGGCAATGCCCGAGACGGGTGAGGAGTTCGCCGTCCCGGTCGACGACCGGTTGCGTGCGGCCCTGCGCGGCGACCGTGCCCGACTCGGCCAGCTGGAGATTCAAATGGAGAGCGCGCTGCGCCCACGAGACATCCAGGCTCGGATCCGTGCCGGGGAGAGTCCCGAGGCGGTCGCGGCCGTTGCCCAGATGCCGATGGAACGGGTGATGGCGTTCGCCGGCCCGGTCCTGGCCGAGCGCGACCACATCGCGAACCTCGCCCAGCGTGCCTCAGTACGACGTCGCGGTGGAGCCGACGCGCCGACCCGCAATCTCGGTGCGTGGGTGACCGAGCGGTTGCGCACCCGGCACGTCGACCCGGCCACGGCCGACTGGGATGCCTGGCGGCGCGACGACGGCCGTTGGCAGGTCCGCGTCTCGTACTTCGTCGAGGCCGAAGACCTCTCGGACCCGGATTCCGAGCAGAAGGAAGAGAAGATCGCGCTCTTCGCGTACGACGCTCCGGGTCGCTACGCGGTCCCGGACGACGACGAGGCGCGCTGGCTGGTCGGCGAGCAGGCGCAGGTGTTGCCGCCGCCGGTGCAGCCTGTTCACCAGGTTGGTGAGCGACGACTGGCGGCTGTCGCCGACATCGATCTGTCGGTCGCGCCGGATCATGGTGCGGATTCTTACGAGGCCGGGTTCGAGGACACGATCAGTCTTCCGCGCCGCGCTGGAAACCAGCCGGTTTCGCGGGAGGCGGAGCGTGGTCCGCGGCGGGTGCACTCGGTGCCGAACCCGGATGAAGAGCCGACATTGATCGACGTACCGATCGAGCAGCCGCCGGCGTTGCACCCGACGGTTCGCGCGGTCGAGCGGCCGGCGCAACCGCCGGCGGAGTCTGCGGCTTTTGCTCCTCCGGAGGAGCGCGCCGCACCCCCGTCGAACCCGTTCACCGAACGGCGAGATGCGCCTCCTGCTTTCCCGGAGTCCCGCAACGCACCCGAGCGCCCCGCCGGTCCCCCGCCGACCCGGCACGTACCCGAGTTCGAGCCGGAGCTGCCCCGCAATGAGCAGCCGTCGGCCCCGCCGTCGTACGAGCGTCCGGCTCCTGCACGCCCAGCCGACACACGACCTGCACCTGCGCCGACGCGTCCGACCGAATCGCGTCCCGCCGAGCCTCGGCCGACCGAGCTGCGGCCGCCTGCGCGCCCGGTTGAGGAGCAGCCGCCAGCCCCGGCGCCCAGCCAGCCTGCTGCTCAGGAGCAACTGCCTGAGGAGCCAGCTGCCGAGGCGGCACCTGTGGAGGAGCCCAAGAAGAAGCCCGCCCGGCGCGGTTCGAAGCGTGCGAGCGTGCCGAGCTGGGACGAGATCATGTTCGGCAAGAAGGCCGACTGACCCGAACACCCGACGAACCCGCACCCTCCAAGGGGTGCGGGTTTGTTGTTCTTACGGACAGTTGTCCCAGATCGCGGACGGTGTTGTCGTCCGGCGCAGGCTCTGCCATGATCGTCCGCATGCAGAACCTGCTGTGTTGTTGCTGTTGTTGTCGCTGACGCGCGCCGTCTCCGGCGCACGAGGCCCTGCCCTTTCCGAGGCCCGCCCGCCGACACCAGCACCCACAGGATCCTGCACCCATGAATCTCCCGGCCTTCGCCGATCTTCTCGCGTCCCGCGGCCTTCGCCTGCTGCCCGGCTCCCACGCCGTGCCGGTCGAACTGCTCGTCCAGCTGCCTGACGCCACGATCGCCCGCTTCACCGCGCGCGGCACCACGCTGCAACTGCAGCACTACCCCGCCGAAGCGCTGACCGCGATCACCATCGCCGCCGAATGCGGCTGCGGCGACCACCACCCGCAGACCGGCCCGGCCCGCGTCACCCTCAGCCGGTACGCCGTACCCACCGACGAGCGCACCATCGACGGCGAACTCCAGTTCGGCTGGCAGCACCACGAAGCCGGCCTTCTACGCCTGGCCGACGCCGCCACCCACTTCTTCACTCTCCTCGAAGACCTCCAGGCCCCGGCCCGCGAGCTCGTCGGCGTCGCCTGACCCCGGACCTGCACGCCATCACAATTGGCAGATCAGCGACGACTCAGGCGTGCGGTCGTCCTACTCGCGCAGTTGTGATGGCCGTGGGGTCCGAGCCCCGGCCAGCGGCAGGAAGACGTCGTCGACCAGCGTCGTGAGCGTTGCGGGGTCCAGCGGTTCCCGGGTCAGCAGCATTTGATGACGCAGCAGGTTGGTTGGCGCCAGCAACACCGAGGGCGGTAGCTCGGCCGAGGGGAGCTCACCGCGCTCCGCCGCCCGCTCCACGATCGTCGTCATCACGCCGCTCATCCGGCCGATGATCTCCGGGCTCACATCGGGAGCCTCCGCCAGCAAGCCGTGGATCACCTCCGGCCCGAGTGCCGCGAAGCGGTCTGCCATCCGTTGCAGCACGGCGAGGACGTCGCCGCGCAGACCGCCGGTGTCCGGCACGTCCTCGACGATCGAACCGGTCCGATACCGCATCGCCGCCACCACCAGCTCCGCCCGGTTCTGCCAACGCCGATACAGGACCTGCTTACCGGTCTGCGCCCGCGCGGCGACTGCCTCCATCGTCAGCCGCGCATAGCCCGACTCCAGCAGCTCGTCCCACGCGGCATCCAGCAACGCGCTCTCCAGCGCGGCACCGCGGCGCCGCTGCATCTGGTCCATGAGCACTCCTCCACAAGAGACCTTGCGTCTCTTATTCACGCAGCCTACCGTGAAGACCATGAGAGACGCCACGTCTCTTATTGAGGAGGACTCATGACACCCACCGATCGCCTCGACCCGGCGGTCCTGAAACTCGCCGCCGTCCTGGTTCTCGGCGCCCTGGCACCACTGCTCGACAGCACGATCGTGAACGTCGCCATCCACACCCTCGGCGCCCAACTGCAGGCCGGTGTCGCCACGCTCCAATGGGTCAGTACGGCGTACCTGCTGGCCCTGGCCGTCGTCATCCCGGCGACCGCGTGGGCGTCGACCCGCTTCGGCGCCAAACGACTGTGGATCGTCGCACTGGCACTGTTCCTGCTCGGCTCAGTCCTGTCCGGACTGGCCTGGAACGCCGGCGCACTGATCGCGTTCCGCATTGTGCAAGGCGTCGGCGCCGGACTGATGTTGCCAACCCTGCAGACCCTGCTGATGCGAGCGGCGGACCGCGAACAGCTCGGCCGCTTGATGGCCGTCGTCACTCTGCCCGCACTAGTCGGGCCGATCCTGGGACCCGCGGTCGGCGGACTCCTCGTCGGCCACCTTGGCTGGCGGTCGATCTTCTACATCAACATCCCGATCTGCCTCGCCGCCATCGCCCTCGCTATCCGTGTACTCCCGGCCGACGAGCCAGCAGCCGTCCGCCGACTGGATCTGACCGGCCTGTTGCTGATGTCTTCAGGCGTCGCCGCCCTGATCTACGGCCTCACCCGGACCGGACCAGACGGAGGCTTCGCGCTTCTCGACGTACTCGTCCCGATGATCACAGGCGCGGCCTTGCTCATCGCCTACGTCGCACGCAACCCCCAGCATCCGCTGATCGACCTGAACCTGTTCCGGACCCGCTCGTTCGCCGCCTCGACAGCTCTGCTCTTCCTGACCGGCGCTGCCCTGTACGGCGCGATGTTCCTGCTGCCGCTCTTCTATCAGCAGGCGCGCGGTGCGTCCGTCGTTGCTGCCGGCCTGCTCCTGGTGCCGCAGGGACTGGGCAGTCTGCTCGCGCGAGCCGCAGGCGGGTTGTCCGACCGCCTCGGACCCCGACCGGTCGTCCTGGCCGGCGTCACCCTGACCGTGATCGGCACACTCCCGTTCGCGATACCCGGTACGGCGTACTGGGTCCTGGCGATCGGCCTGGTCGTGCGAGGCGCCGGCCTGAGCGCGGTCAACCTGTCGGTCATGGTCGGCGCCTTCGGCGATCTGCGACCGGAGCAGATTCCGGACGCCAGCAGCATGACCCGCATCGTCCAGCAGCTCGGCGGTGCTGTCGGCGCGGCCGCGCTGGCCGTCATCCTGCAGACGTGGCTTTCCGGGCACAGTCCGGCGAGCGCCTATGCCGGCAGTTTCGCTTGGGCGATCGCCTTCACCGCCCTGGCCGCCGTACCGGCGCTGGCCTTGCCGAGGCGGATCAGGGCGGCCTGATTCCGAGGTCTTGAATTAGTAACACGCTTGGTTTAACTTATCGGCGCCTGCCCCTGTGCGCTTCCGGACCGCCACCTGGAGACCAGCATGACCAGACGTCTGCTTGCCCGGTTCCTGCCCGCTCTGCTGCTCGCCGGGTCCATTGCGGTGCCTGCTCACGCGGCGACCATGTATCCGAGCGGGGTCGGTGCCGATCTCGGTCCGGCGCCGACGACGCTTGGCGTGAAACCGGCTGCCGGTGACGACCCGGCCGGGTTGCGTACCGGGACTGAGCAGGGTCGCGGCTACTGGCAGACCGACCAGGCGGCCGGGACCGGGTACCTGGAGTTCGACGTCGATCGCGACTACGTGGACGAGATCGGCACCGACGACGTCCTGGTGACGGTGACGTATCTCGACCGTGGAACCGGCAGCCTCGAGCTCCAGTACGACGCCGCTGACAACCCGCCGGCCGATGCGACCGACCTTCAGCTGACCGGCACTGGCCAGTGGAAGACCGGCATCTTCTCGCTGACCGGGATCGGTTTCACCAACCGTCTCGGGAACGCCGATATCCGGTTGTTCGGCAGCGCGGATATCACGGTTGCTGGTCTGCGGATCAGTACGGCGGGTGCTTCGGTTCAGCTCGGGGCGTCGCCGATCCAGTCGGGGATCAGCCCGCGGGCGGGTGACCGCGCTGAGAATCTGGTGACCGGCGTACAGGACGGGCGTCCGTACTGGCAGACCGACCGCACTGCTCCGGCGCCGGGCACGAACTTCTTCTACATGAACGTGTCCGACACCTACCTCTACAACAACCGCAATCTCGTGCTCGTGAGCATCGACTACTTCGACGCGGGCAACGGGCAGTTCGGACTGCACTATGACTCGCCGGGTTCGACGATTCCGGAGATGTTCAAGAACTCCGAGGTTGTTCGCTATGGCGATACCAAGACCTGGAAGACCTACACGTTCGCGTTGCCGGACGCCGTGCTGACGAACCGGTCGAACGGTGGCGACTTCCGCATTCACAACGGTGATGGCGCGGTTGATCTCAAGGTTGCGGCGGTTCGGGTGGCCAAGGTTGCGACCACGTTGAACGTGACTGAGGGGCTGCTTGATCTCATCGGGTCGGCGACTCGGGTTGAGAAGGCGGCTCGCGAAGGGACGCGTGACGGGCAGTATCCGGTCGGCAGTCGTGCGGCTCTGCGGCAGGCGATCTCGGACGCGCGCGCGGTGGCGAGCACGCCGGGTGCGACCGACGTACAGGTCAAGCAGGCACTCCAGACGCTGCAGACCAAGCTCGACGCGTTCACTGCATCGGCTGTGGACACGAACTTCGCTGACGCCGGTACGGCGTCCGCCAGCGGTGGGACCGGGGTCGCGAACGTCAACGACGGCGACCATCTGAGTGCGTGGACGAGTGGACCGGGCGACTCGTGGTTACAGCTCGATCTTGGTAAGGCTCGACCGGTCAACGACGTCCGGGTCGAGTGGGCGGAGGCCTACTCCCCCGACTACACGGTCCAGGTCTCGAACGATGGGCAGAGGTTCACGACTGCCGGCCGGACCGGTTCGCCGGGTGGGAACCAGTTCAGCCGGACCCGGTTCGCCACGACCAGCGCACGCTATGTCCGGGTCGCGATGACCGGTGCCGAGTCGTACATCATTCGCGAACTGCAGCTTCGGGTCGCGCCGGTCGTCACCCCGCAGCCGCGGTTGGTGCCGACGGTGAACCCGACCGAGGACGGTGTGATCGCCGACTTCGATGCCACGGCATTCGGTGCGGATCGCAGCGGACGGAAGGACTCGACCAAGGCGATCCAGGCCGCGATCTACGCCTGCCAGGACGCCGGAGGTGGCACCGTCTGGCTGCCGACCGGCCGCTACAAGGTGACCGACACCATCGAGGTGCACGCCTTCTGCACCCTCCGCGGCGACCGCCGAGACCCAGACAAGGGACGGCGCACGGGCAGCGGCTCCGAGTCAGGCACCGGCTCCCCCACGCGTTCCGGCGGCGACTACGGCACGGTTGTTGTCGCGGACCTCGCGTCTGGTGACGACGGGCCGAGCTTGTTCCGGGTCGGCGGGAGTGCTGGGGTGCTCGGCGTTACGACGTACTACCCGAACCAGTCCGCGACCAACCCGGTGCCGTACAACTACACGTTCGAGGTGCCGGGCGGTGCGTGGATCGGCAACGAGAACTACATGATGTCGACGATCGCTGACATCACGATGCTCAACTCCTACCGCGGCATCGGAATCAGCACGATGCCGAACGACCGGGGCAACGCGCCGAGCTCCGGCCAGGTGCACGAGTCGACAACAGTCCGGAGCATCCGGGGAACCGCTCTCCTCGAAGGGGCTCGCGCCTACAACGGCGCCGATGTCGGCACCTGGGAGAACGTTGCCTTCAGCAACTCCTACTGGGCGACCGCTCCAGCCGCCTACAAGCCGCCAGCACGCGCGGCGCTGGACGCCTGGACCCGGGCGCACGGAACCGGGCTCGCGCTCGGCGATCTCGAGTGGGATCAGTTCCACAAGATCGCGCTCTCCGACTACAAGATCGGGATCCACGTGGTGACCGGTCAGCGGGCACAGTTCACCGGGAGCTTCCTGCAGCTGGACATCCGTCGTACCGACACCGGCGTACTCGTGGACGAGATGGACAGCCGGTGGGGCTGGCAGATCGCGGGTGGGCGGATCGAGGGCAGCGAGCACGCGATCGTCAACAACTCGCAGGGCTACGTGAAACTCACCGAGACAGCGCTCTCTGGCGCTCTCTCCGGCGTCATCCACCAGATGAGCGGCAAGGCGCCGAGCTACACCAAGAGAGCGCTCCCCAAGCCGACCCAACACCTGTACGTCGTCGACGCGCCCCACGGGATCGGGTATCTCCCGGCAGCCGACGCGACCAGCGCCGTACAGAAGGTGCTCGACACGGCCGGGCGGTCCGGCGGCGGGATCGTCTATCTGCCCGCGGGTTGGTACCGGATCAGCACGCACCTCCGCGTTCCCGCGAATGTCGAGCTGCGCGGCGCATCCGCCGTACCGAATCGCGACCAAGGCGGCGCCAGCTACGGAACCGTCCTGCACGCCTTCGAGGGCCGCAACAACGCCGACGGCACCCCGCTCATCACCCTGGGCAAGAGTGCGGGAGTCCGCGGCCTGCGTGTCTTCTACCCCGACAACAACCCGGGCAGCGCCGACGGCGTGGTCCCCTACCCGTACGCGATCCGCGGTCATGCCGGTGGTAACTACGTGATCAACTCCGGCTTCCCGAACACCTGGAACGGTATCGACCTGCGCGGTGACCACACCGTCGTCCGCAAGGTCGCCGGAGCGTTCTTCGACCACGCCATCCACCTCGGCGCCGGCCGCGACGCCCGGATCGAGGGTGTGCTGTCGAACGGAAACGCGGTCACCCGCACCGGCTACCAGCAGCCGTACTGGATGAACGAGGGGCGGATCTTCGAACTCGTCATCGACAAGTACATGCGCAAGACCGCCAAGATCGTCACCGTTGACGGCACAACGGACGTGACACTACTCAACGTGTTTGCCTACGGCTTCCACGACGGGTTGATCGTCAACAGTGGTCAAGTCAAGGCAATCAACCTGGGTACAGACAACCTCGGGGTTGACGGGTTCACCGTCAAGGTTGATCAAGGTTCGGTCGAGGTCACGAACATCGCCCGCTACAACGGCTCGACACTGTCCGGACCGGCAGTCTTGCGCAACGTGATGGCGATCAACATGGTGCAGCGGAGTGTGAGCGTGGCGGCGAACGGGAACGGTCTCGTCCGGATCGCCGGCAACGAGTCCGAGCCTGGGAAGTACGAACCGGGCGCGCAGGTGACCGTGACGGCAGCGCCAACATCGGATAGCGTTTTCCAGAACTGGACCGTGGCCGGCGAGGTCGTCTCGACCGATCCGGAGTACCGCTTCACCGTGACCACGGACCAGGTTCTGACCGCGAACTTCACTGCCAAGTAGGAGCGAGATGGCTGACACAGACCAGCGCGTCGCGATCGTGGGATGCGGCATCATCGGCCGCACCCACGCGGACACCATCGCAGCACGACCGGATGCGACCATCACGGCGCTCGTCGACAACGACCCCGACGCCCGTGCCGCGCTGGCCGCCCGGCTGAAGGAGTCCGGCCAGCCGGAACCACAGGTGTACGACGACCTGTCCGGAGCGCTCGCCGGGTCCGACGTGACGCTGGTCGCGATCTGCACCCCGAGCGGCACGCACGCTGCCCTGGCCGAGCAGGCACTCGACGAGAAGAAGCACGTGGTGATCGAGAAGCCGCTCGACGTCGACCTGACCCGGGCCCGGCGGCTCGGCGCGGCGGCGGATCGGGCGGCCAACCACGGCGCGGTCGCGTCCGTGATCAGCCAGCACCGCTTCGATGCCGGAAGCGCGCAGGTGAAGCAGGCGATCGACGCCGGCCGGTTCGGTGAACTGACGTCAGCCGTCGCGACGGTCGCCTGGTGGCGGAGCGACGAGTACTACGCGTCCGCCGGCTGGCGGGGTACCTGGGCGCAGGACGGTGGCGGCGCGCTGATGAACCAGGGCGTGCATACCGTCGACCTGCTGCTGTGGTTCATGGGCCGCCCAGTCAGCATCTACGCCCAGGCGATCCGCGCCACGCACCAGGCGATCGAGGTCGAGGACACCGTCGTCGCCACGATCACCTTCGAGAACGGCGCGGTCGGCACCCTGCACGCGACCACCGCGGCCTTCCCCGGGGGCCGGACGCGAGTCGCCGTCCACGGCACGCAGGGTGGCGCCGAGATCGAGAACGATCTGCTCGCCCGCTTCAACGCCGACGGTCTCAAGGACGACCAGTCGATCGACGCCGGTCCCCCCGGCGGCCACAAGGCGCAGTACGACGACATCCTCGGCGCAATCGCGAACGGCGAACAGCCCGGCATCACGGTCCAGCACGCGATCGACGCCCTGGCCACGGTCAAGGCCGTCTACATCGCGTCGACCCTGCAGCGGCCGGTGAAGTTCATCGACGTGCTAGAGGGCCGGTACGACGACGTCGACGTCTCCCGCGGTATCGGCCTCCCACCCACCTAACCCCCACCCCTCCCGCCTAACTTCCCACCCCCTCCCGCCCAAAGAGCAGCCCGCCCACCTTTGTGCACGCGCCACGTCTTTGTGCACCCACCAACCACGCAGAGCCCCGAAAAACGGTCGGTGGGTTCTCAAAGTGGGTATTCGTGCACAAAGAGCAGCGGGCCCACCTTTGGGGCGTTGGGCGCCGGGGTCGGTGGGGCGGTGGGGGGTGAGGGGGTGGGTTAGGTGCCGGGGGCTCGGTTGTTGAGGATTCGCTGGAACAGGTTGGAGTCCTGCCAGCGGCCGCCGATGTAGAGGTAGTTCGGGGCGAAGCCGATCTTGATGAAGCCAGTGCGTTCGAGCACAGCGTGCGACGCGGCGTTGTGCACGAACACACTGGCTTGGAGGCGATGCAGCTTCAGCTCGGTGTCTGCGATCTCGGCGGCGGCGTTGACAGCCAAGGTCATCAGCCCGCGACCAACAGCCTCGGCGGCAAGCCAGTAACCGAGGTGCGCGTTGCGGAACGGTCCCGGCACGATGTCGCTCAAGGTGACCGCGCCGACGATCCGATCGCCCGAGGCGAGCAACCACGGCACCGACCGACCGCCGGCCAAGCCCTCCAAAGCGGACGTCAGCCGCTCGCGCTGACCGTCGGCAGTGAACCAATTCGACGGCCGGGCCGGCTCCCAACGCTCCAGGTGATCCCAGCTGCGGGTGTACGCGTCGGCCAGCGCGGCAGCGTCATCAAGAGCAGCCAAGCGGAGTTCAACTGAGGTCGTGAGGTGGCGGGGCTTGATCACTTCGGCAGCCTACGAGCCTGACTTGAGCCGCTGACTCGCGGGGTGAACGCGTCGTGGAAGATCGTCGACGCCGCTCCGACCGCGGCCGCATCCGCCTGCAGCATCGACTCCTCGACGACCACCGGACGGATCTCCCGTGCCACCGGATGCAGGTTCACCGCGCGACCGATCTCGGTCAGCAAGATCCGCGAGATCTCCGGCGCATACGCCGGCCCGCCCACCACCACAAGATCGATGTCGAGCAGGTCGACCAACCCGACCGCGCCCTGCCCGATCACCTGGCCGACCCGGGTGGCTGCGCGCAACGCTGCTTCGTCACCTGCGGCCGCGGCCCGGCAGACCGCCTTGTAGCGCTTGGCCTCATCGGTCGCGTCGAGATCGGTCTCGACATACCCGTACGACGCCGCGATCACCGGCAGCGACGCGGTCGGGTTGCACTCCGGCACCATCTCCGGGCCGGTCGAGACGTCCCACTCCCCCATCCGCAGCGCGGCGACCTGCCCGAACTCACCGGCGTTGGCCGTCCCACCGCGATAGATCGAGCCGTTCAGAATCAGCCCGCTCCCGACACCGGTCCCGAGATACAGGTAGGCGAAATCACGTGCCCGGGCCGAGCGCCCGATCCAGCGCTCGCCGATGGCGGCCGCCGTACCGTCCTTCTCGACCAGAACCGGATGGTTCAGCTTCTCCTGCAACAGATGCCGGATCTTCAGCCCGCGCCACGCCGGCTGCAACGGCAGCGCGAGCAGGGACCCATCCGCATCGATCGGACCCGGTACGGCGACGCCCACGCCCAGCATGGACTTCGGATCGACCTGGCTGATGCTGAGCGCCGCGGTCACGGTCGCCGCGGTCAGGTCGATCAGCTTGTCGGTCGGCAGGTCGTCAGCCAGATCAACCGTCTCGCGGCGCACGATCGTGCCGTCGAGGTCGACGACGGCGACGGTCAGCAGCTCAGGATCGAGGTGGATACCGACCGCGTGTGCGGCGTTCGACCGCAACCGCACCGGCGTCCGCGGTTTGCCTAGCCGCTCGGCGCGCTCCTGCGCCTCCTCGACCAGCAGTCCCTGTTGCAGCAGGATCCGCAGGATGCGCGAGATCGACTGCTGGGTCAGCCCGGTCCGCCGGGAGATCTCGGTCCGGCTGATGATGCCGGCCAGCCGGATCGTCTCGATGATCACAGCCTCGTTGAAGGACCCCAGGTCCAACTGGTTCGCGCCTGAGAATCCGTCGTCCGCCGTCACCATCGTCCACCTCCCCGTCGTATCAGCCGTGATCGTACTGCGAGAACACCCCGCTCACGGTGCTTCTAGTGCACCGTCGATGCGCCGTACTCCCGCCGCCCACTCGTCGTGGCCGGACAACTCCGCCGGATAACGGGCCGCGGCCTCGAGATCGAGGTCGATCCCCCAGCCCGGCGTGTCGTTCGGGGTCAGCCAGCCGTCGGTGATCCGGAGGGTTCCGGGGAACACCTCGTGCACGGCGTCGTCGTACAGATGGCCCTCTTGGATGCCGAAGGCAACAGAACTCACGTCGAGGGCGACGTTCGCGGCCGCACCGATCGGCGAGGTGTCGCCGGGGCCGTGCCAAGCAGTCCGTACGCCGCACAGTTCGGCGAGGTCGGCGAGTTTGCGCGCCGGTGTGAGCCCGCCGATGTCGGAGACGTGCGAGCGGATGAAGTCGACTCCGCCGTCACGGACGAGCCGTACGGCGTCGCTCATCGAGGTCGTGAGCTCACCGACGGCCAGCGGTACCGGCGAGGCTGCCCGCACCTCGGGCAGCCGGTCCCAGTGTTCCGGCGGTAGCACGTCCTCGAGGAAGAACAGCCCGTACTCCTCCAGCGACCGCGCGAGCAGCACAGCCTCCTTCGGCGTCAGCCGCGAGTGCACGTCGTGCAGCAGCTCGATGTTGTCCGGCAGCACGTGCCGGGCCTCCGCGAACAGCTCGGGCGTCGCGCGCAGGTAGTCGCGCGCCGACCAGCCGTTGCGGTACGGCGCGTCCGGGTAAAGCGTCGGTACGGCGGGAGCGCCGTAGCCGCCACCACCAGGTGTCGAGATCTGCAGGCGGATGTGTCGCTGCCCGGCCGACACCAGCTTCTGCGCGTGGTCGAGCGCGTCCTCGATCGTGCGCCCACTGGCATGCAGGTAGGTGTCGGCGGCCGCCCGCACCTTGCCGCCGAGCAATTCGTAGACCGGCATCCCGGCGCGCTTGCCGGCGATGTCCCACAGCGCCTGGTCGATCCCGGAGATCGCGTTGTTCGTCACCGGCCCGCCACGCCAGTAGCCGGTGAATCCGGCCAGCCGGGTCAGGTCGCCGATGTCACCGGGGTACCGGCCGATCAGCAGGCGAGCCAGGTGCTCGTCGACGAACGTCTGCACGGCTTTCCAGCGCTGAGTGAAGGTCGCACAGCCGAGTCCGTAGAGTCCCGGCTCGGTGGTGTCGACCTTCACCACCACCAGCGGAATGCCCTGCGGTGCGGTGACGATCGCCTTCACCTCGCGGATCCGCACGTCGTCGCGGACCGGCCACGGCTGGTCGAAGTTGGAAGGCATTCACAGCTCCAGAGTCGGAAGGTCTAGTTCGTGCTGGGCCTGGAAGCCCAGGACGGTGCGTACGGCGGTCAGGTCGATCGGGACCTCGCGTCCGATGAACCGCCGGAGCCGCGGAACATCCGGCGCCAACGCGTCCAGCAGGGACTCGGTCGGGTACGGCGCATTCGTCGTACCGGCCGCAAGCAAGAAGGTGTGTGCACCTGTCAGCGGCACGGTCAGCCCCAGCTCGATCGCGTACGCCGCGTCCCGGTTGTCGAGGTAACTCCACGCCTCGCGCAATCCGCCGGCCGGATCGTCGCGCATCCCATCGGCCTGCGCCTGCAGGATGTCGGCCGCGTTCGTGTGCGGGAACCGCAGCGCGACCACATCGATCCCCCAGCGCCGCCACGCCATCCGGGCAGTGTTCTCGTCGTTCTGCTTCGACAGCGAGTACGGGTCGGCGATGTCGGCCGGGGTCCGCTCGTCCAGCGGGTAGTACGCCGGGCGCACCTCGTGCGGGTTGAAGATCAGGCCGGTCGCGTTGATACTGCTCGCGATCACCGCCCGCTTGATCCCGAGCTCACCGGCCTGCGCCAGCACGTTGAACGTCGACACGACATTGATCGAGTACACGTCGTACGGCGTACCGGCTCCTGGATGAGCCAACGCGGCCAGATGTACGACGAACTCGACACCGTCGAGCGCATCGGCCACATCGGCCTCCGACCGCGCGTCACCCACGAGCACCCGATCCGCCTTCAGATCGGGATGCTCAGCGTGCGACAGCGTCGTCACCACGGCGCCCAGCTCGTTGAGCCGTTGCACGGTGACCAGACCGATCCGGCCACTGGCCCCCGTAACCAGCACCCGTCGGCCATTGAGTGCAGAACTCATTCCTTGATACCGCCTGACATACCAACACCTCTCAGGAACTGCTTCTGGAAGACCAAGAAGAGCACGACCGGGATCAGCACCGCCAGGAATAATGCGCTCATCTGCAGGGAGATCTCGGTGGTCTTGGCCACCCGGGGCAGGGCGACCGAGATCGGCTGCAGTTTCGGGTCCGGCAGCACGAGCAGCGGCCAGAGGTAGTCCTTCCAGGAGCCGATCACGGTCAGCAACGCGACGACTCCGACGATCGGCTTCGAGAGCGGCAGGATCAGTGCGGTGAACATCCGCAGGTTGCTCGCGCCGTCGATCCGGGCCGCCTCGATCAGCTCGCGCGGGATCGAGTCGAAGTACCGCTTCATCACCAGCACGTTGAACGCGCCGGCCGCGGACGGCAGCCAGACCGCCCAGAAGGTGTTCTGCAGGCTGATTCCGAGCACCGGCATCTTCAGGATCGTCATGTAGAGCGGCACGAGCGAGATCACGCCGGGCAGGAAGAGCGTCGCGAGTACGGCGCCGGTGACGATCGGACCCCATTTCGGGCGGAGCACGCTCAGGACGAAGGCTCCCGTCGTACAGACGAACAGGGTGGAGACCATCGAGCCGATCGCGATGAACGCGGTGTTGCCGAGGTAGGCGCCGATCTGGACTCGGTTCCACGCGTCGGGGATGTTCTTCAGCTGGATGCCCGACGGCCAGAGCTGCATCGGGCCGCTGAGGATGTCCTGGCTGGTCGAGACCCCGGACTTGAGCAGCCAGAGCAGCGGGCCGACGCCGGCGATCAGTACGCCGATGAAGATCAGTACCTGGATCGCGGGCAGGCCGAAGCGGACCGCCGTACGGCGTCGGTCCTGGGTCGAGATGATTCCGCGCTCATGTGTCATGTCGTGCTCCAGCGGCGGGTGACGAAGTGGTAGGCGACCGACAGCAGGCAGAGCACTCCGGCGAGCAGGACGCTGAGTGCGGTCGCGGCGCCGAAGTCGCCGTTGACGAACGCGTAGCGGTAGATGAGCAGCAGGATCGTCGTGGTGGCGTTGTTCGGGCCGCCGCCGGTGAACAGGAACGGTTCGGTGAAGACCTGGAACGTCCCGATCAGCTGCAGCAGCATCATGATGAAGATGATTCCGCGGATCTGCGGCAGCGTGACGTGCCAGATCCGGCTCCAGATCCCGGCCCCGTCGAGCTCGGCCGCCTCGTACAACTCTGTCCGTACGCCGGTCAGCGCGGCCAGGTAGATGATCGAGGTGGCGCCCGCGCCGGCCCAGGTCGCCTCGAGCACGATCGCCGGCATCGCCAGACTCTGCGAGTTCAGCCAGGCGAACGGCCCGATCCCGAACCAGCCGAGGATCGAGTTGAACACACCGGCCGCGCTCGGGTCGTAGAAGAACGTCCAGAGCAGGATCGCGGCTACCGGCGGTACGACGGCCGGCAGGTACGACAGCACGTTGTAGAGCCAGCCGGTGGTCCGCAGCTCGCTGACGAACACGGCCAGGAACAGCGGCACCGGGAATCCGAAGACGAGTGCCAGGGCAGCGAAGTACAGGGTGTTGAGGGCGGCTTGCGGGAGTTGCGGGTCGGTGAGTACGTAGCTGAAGTTCGCCATCCCGACCCACTCCGGGGCGGCGACCAGGTTGTTCTTCTGGAAGCTGAGCACCAGACCGCGAACGATCGGGCCCCAGGAGAAATACAGGAAGGTCAGCACCAGCGGTACGGCGAAGATGACCGCGCTGAGCCCGCCGGAGCGGTACCAGGTCAGGAGGGACCTGGTACCGCCACGGCTCTGCTTAGTTGTCTGGAACATGGGCTACCGCGCGAGGCGTGCGTCGATCTTCGCGGCGGTCTCGCTCAGCAGCTTGTCGATGTCCGCGTCCTTCTTCGTCAGCACCTGCTGGACGACCGGGTCGAGCAAGGAGTAGACCTCCTGGCCCTTGTTGCCCGGCTCAGGCAGCAGCTTCAGCGAGGTGGTCGAGTCGATGTAGCCCTGGAACTGCTTCACCGGCACGTTCACGTACGGCTCGCGCCACTTGTTGTACTGGTCGTACGTCGACTGGCTCAGCGGCGTGATCCCCGGCCGGCCGACGAAGCCCTTGTCCGCGATCGTGGTCTTGGCGTCCTTGACCGCGACCGCCTCGTCGGTGAACTTGTCGAACTGGTCGAACTTGATCCACTTCAGCGCGGCGACGATCTCGTTCTTGGTCGCCTTCGGGCTGATCATCTTCAGCGAACCACCGGTCAGCGTCCCGTGCGGCCCGCCGTCCTGCGGCAGCGCCGCCTCACCGAAGTCGGCCGGCTTCATGCCGAAGTTCTTCACGCTCATGTCGAACGCGTCCGGCGCCTGCATGACCATGCCGATCTTGCCGGCCGCGAAGTCCTGGCGGACCTCCTCCTGGTTGTAGAGGAACCGGCTGCCCATCGAGTTGTCGGTCCAGCGCATGTCCTTGAGGAGCTGCAGCCCCTTCTTCGTCGGCGCGTCGTTGAACGTGCTCTTCTTGCCGTCCTGGCTCTGGACCGTCCCACCCATGCTGTAGGTCATCGTGGTCAGCATCCAGCCACCGGTGTTGTTGGTGGTCAGCTGCGCGTAACCGGCCTTACCGGTCTTGTCTGCGATCTGCTTGGCGTACTGCCGCACCTCGTCCCAGGTCGTCGGCGGCTTGTCCGGGTCGAGTCCCGCCTGAGTGAACAGCGCCCGGTTGTAGGCCAGCCCGACCGAGAACACATCGATCGGTACGCCGTAGATCCGCCCCTTGTCGTCCTGGACGATCTTCAGCACGTTCGGGTTCAGGTCCTTGGTCAGGTCGACCAGCTTCAGCTCGTCGGTGATGTCCGGCAGCTGCTTGTTCGGGATCATGTTGGCCGGCTCGGTGAAGCTGATGTTCATCACCGTCGGCAGCGTCCCGCCGGCCACCTGCGCCTGGAACGTCTGCGCCTGCCAGGCGGTCTCGGTCGACTTCACGGTGATGTTCGGGTACTTCGCCGTGAAGTCCTTGATCTTCTGCTCGAACGCCTTGATGTCGTTCGGCTTGTCCGGGGTCGGGCGGTCCCCGATCGTGATCGTCACCGGCGCCTTCTCGTCGATCGCTCCGGCACCGTCCGACGGCGTGGTCCCATCGGCGCACGCCACCAGGCCGAGCGCCAGTCCCGCCACGCCCAGTCCGGCGCCCAACCTGTTCACTCTCGTCATGCGGAACTCCTCAGGTTTCCGAATTTCGAGTAAGTTAAACCAAGCGTGTTACTAATTCAAGAGCTGCCCGATAACTGCTGGCACCCGCCACCTCCCAGGCGGCAGGATGACCGCATGCTGCTCCGACCGGCGACCGCCGACGACCTCGACTTCCTGGCCGCGATGATGCTCGAGGCCTGCAACTGGACCGGCGAAACCTGGTTCACCCTCGAGAAGGCCCGCGCCGACGACAACGTCTGGCGCTACCTCGCCGACTGGCCACTCCCCCGCGACTTCGGAGTCATCGCCGAGATCGACGGCGTACCGGCCGGAGCGACGTGGGCTCGCCTGCTCACCGCCTCGCGCGCGGGATACGGGTACGTCGCCGATGACGTACCTGAGCTGACTCTCGGGGTGGCCCCGGCTTACCGCCGACGCGGAGTCGCACGCGCGCTCCTCAACACGCTCGCCGACACCGCGCGAGCGGCGTCGTACCAGCGGCTGTCCTTGAGCGTCGACCCGAACAACCCCGCGGCCGCCCTCTACAAGTCCCTCTACCAGTTCGTCGAAATCAACGGCACCTCAGAAACCCTCGTCCTGAACCTCTAGCCGAAGCCTCGGATTCGGAACTGCATGGAGCGGTAGGGCCAGCCGGCGTCGGTGTTCCATTGGCTGACTGAGAGGTGTAGGTCGGACAGGGTGGAGCCGGGGATGATGTAGCCGCCGTAGAGCTGGGCTACGTGGTTGTCGTTCTCCTGGCCCCAGGCGCCGCCGTAGATGAGGGTTTGGCGGTACGCCGTGTAGAGGTTCGAGGTGGGGGTGTCCATGATCATGCCGTCGATGCGGTAGTCGCCGGCGTTGAACCAGGTGAGGATCCATTTGCCGCCGAGCGGGCGGAGGCAGAGTTCGCCGAAGCTGCCGTTCAGGATGGGGGTGGCGGGGTTGCCCCAGCCCCAGGCGTTGTTGCGGAAGCCCCAGGGCTCGTACGCCGCTGGGTTCGCGATCTGGTTGCTGCGGACGCGCTTGAGGATGATCGGCTTGTTGCGCTGGAAGCCGGTTGAGTACACGTAGACGTAGCCGTCGTTGCCCTCGCCCCAGGTGATGCACTGGAACAGGCCACCGTCGATGTTCGGGTCGAACTTGGCGCCGGTGTGGTACCAGTTCGCGCCCGAGTTGTCGCTGCGCCAGATCTCGGTCCAGACGACGTTGCCGAGGCCCTTGTTCACCATCACGTGCAGGTACATCGACCCGCCGATCGTGATCACATCGGACGGCAGCACGGTCGAGAACGTCGGGTTGTCGTGCGGGTAGTCCCACAACTGCTGAGCCGCCGCACCACCCACGGCACCCGACCACTCCACTCCCCCGGCCAGGTTCGTCGTGTTCGACCACAGCGCCACCGGCGACCGCCACCACCCACCGCCGACTCGGGGTTCCTCGAACGTGTCTCCGAAGACGAACACCATCCGCCCGTCCGGCGCCCGCGCCGGAATCCCCAGGTCGGTCGCCGCCATCCGGAACCGGTCGGTCAGCCCGGGGCCGGTCAGATCCTTCACCTTGTTCGTGACCAGCGCCTGCGGCCCGGCGAACGCCGTACCGGGCAGGGCGACCGCGGCGCCAACGCCTGCCGTCGCACTCAGGAACGTTCTCCGCGAAAACTCCATCGACTGACTCCCAGTTCATGAGGGGCGGGTGTGGGAAATCGATTTCTGCTGTCAGCCTCCAAGACCGGACGAGGGAAGTCAAGGCGTACCGAAGAACTGTTAGTAGTTGCAGCCGTCAGCTACTCCGCCCATGGTCCACGCCTGCCGCATCGGTCGCGGCGGGAGTAGGACCAGTCGGTCGGTACGCCTGTGGATAACTGCCGCCGCGGTTCACGGAAAGTCGGCACGATGATCGGATGAGATCGGTCGCCGAGGTTGTGGCTCAGTTGGGTGGCAGCGCCACCTTCGCTGAGCTGGTTGCGGCAACCTCGCGACGCGCGCTCGCCAGGGCTGTCAAGAGCGGCGACGTCGTCCGGCTGACACGCGGGGTGTACGGCCATCCGCAACTCGGCGCTGACCGGTCCACAGCGCTGGCTCACTCCGGCGTGCTGTCGCACACCAGCGCGGCTTTGGCTTGGCGGCTGCCGCTCCTGAGCGCGCCGCCGAAGCCGCACGTCACGCTGCCGACACACCGCAAGGCCCGAACCGGCCCGCCTGCTGTTCTCCATTGGACCGACCTTCCTGCCAGCGACCTACGGCGGGGACTGACCTCCCTGGAGCGAACGGTGATCGACTGCGCCCGGATTCTTCCGTTCGGCGAGGCGCTCGCAGTGGGGGACGCCGCTCTGGCCACCGGCCGGCTGACCTCGGAGGAGCTGCAGATGGCAGCCGCCGGCTCACATGGCCGAGGTCGGGCCAATGCTGTAGCCATGGCCGCCGCGGCTGACGCTCGCTCGGCCAGCTTCCTGGAGTCGATCCTCCGCAGCCTGCTGCTCGCGGCCGGTATCGACGATTTCGAACCACAGGTGGTCGTGACCACAGCAGGACGGCCGGCCCGCGTTGATCTGGGAAACCGGCGGCTGCGGATCGCACTGGAGGCAGAGGGCTACGAGTTCCACGGCTCCGCGCCAAAGTTCGCCGACGACTGCCGACGCTACGACGACCTCGTCGCCGCGGGCTGGCTGGTGCTTCGCTTCACCTACCAACAGGTTCTCGGCGACCCGGCCTGGGTCATCTCCACCGTGCGGAGTGCCATGGCCCAGCGCGCTGTACCGACGGACTGTTGATAGTGGCCGCACTGGGCCTCCGTGCGGCCGACCGACGGTGGAGGGTGACCACGAATGCGGAGTACTAACAGTTCTTCGGTACGCCGAGCGTCAGTCGCGGCCGGTGGCGATCGGGCGGGTGGGGTCGGTGATCCAGTCGGACCAGGAGCCGATGTAGACGGGGGCCTCGATGTCGACGGTGGCGAGGGCCAGCGCGGTGTGGGTCGCGGTGACGCCGGAGCCGCAGTAGGTGGCCAGCTCGGTGTCGGGGGTGACGCCGTGCTCGGTGAAGTAGGTGTCGAGGTCGGCCGCGGGCTTGAAGTGGCCGTCGGGGGTGAGGAGGTCGGCCATCGGTGTGTTGACCGCGCCGGGGATGTGGCCGGCGACCTTGTCCATCGGCTCGACCTCACCGGCGAAGCGTTCGGGGGCTCGGGCGTCGAGGAGTACGCCGGACTCGGCGACCTTGGCCGCTCCTTCGGCGTCGACGAGGGGCAGGTGGCCGGGGGTTGCGGTGAAGTCGCTGTCGGCGTCGGCTGGGACGTCGGTGGTCACCGATCCCCCGGCGGCGCGCCAGGCGGCCAGTCCGCCGTCGAGCACCCGGACGTCGGTCAGACCGAAGTACCGCAGGATCCACCAGGCACGGGCTGCCGCCAGCGAGTTCGCCGCGTCGTACACGACTACCGGCGTATCCGCCGACGCCCCAGTACGCCGTACCAGCGCGGTGACTGTGGTTGCGTCGGGCAACGGGTGGCGGCCGGGGCCGGGTGGGCCGGCGAGCTCGGTGTCGAGATCCACGAAGTGTGCGCCGGGGAGGTGGCCGGCGTCGTACGCCTCGCGACCGGGAGGGCCGGCCAGGTTCCAGGTGGCGTCGACCAGCAGCGGCTGCGGCTCCAGGGCACGCAGCTCGGCGACGGTGATCAGCGGGCTAGTCACGATGCAGCTCCTCCAAAGGGCAGGACTTCGGGTGACAGGGTGGCGCGGGCTCGGGCCTGGGTGAGGCGACGGCGGTGGTGGCGACGGCAGAGCACCTCGTACGCCATCTCGGCCGCGTTGCTCTCGATATCGCCCACTGCCAGCTGCTCGCCCTCGGTCACCATCTCTCCACCGATCGTACGTGCGTTGTGAGTAGCCCTCTCACCGCACCAGCAGAGCGCCTCGACCTGAAGCAGTTCCATCCGGTCGGCGAGCTCGACCAGCCGCGCGGATCCGGGGAACAACGTCGCCCGGAAGTCGGTCAGGATGCCGAAGCAGAAGACGTCGATCTGCAGCTCGTCGACCAGCCGGGCGAGCTGCTCGATCTGCAGAGCGCTGTAGAACTGCGCCTCGTCACAGACCACGTAGTCGACCCGCCCACCTTGCGTGAGCTCGTTGACCACATGATCCCAGAAGTCGAACTCCGGCCGCACCTCGATCGCCTCGGCGACGAGTCCGAGCCGGGACGACAGCACCGACTCACCCGCCCGGTCATGGCTGGTGAAGATCCGCCCCCGGCGCCCACGCGCCTTGTGGTTGTGATCCATCTGCAGCGCCAGCGTGGACTTACCGCAGTCCATGGTCCCGGTGAAGTAGAGCAGCTCAGCCACGGGCGATCATCCTGCCAAGTCAGCCGGTCGGCTCGCACCCCGGGGGTGTGTCGGCTCAGGTGCGGGTGCGCTTGCCGAGGCGTCTGGACACGGCATACGCGATCTCGTCGACGATGCAGATGAGGATGAACAAGGCCAGACAGACGAAGAAGGTGATGAATGCGGGCCACATCCATGGCGGCCGGGGTCTCCAGGTCGGGTCTTCGCCGTGTTGGCGTGGCCAGACCGGCAGCCACCTCGGGTACCAGGTCACCCAGGCGACGGCGATCTGCCGGCCGGTGTAGGTGACGTCGGTTCGGGCCGTTGCCATGTCGTCGAGCCAACCACCGGCGCCCGCCCGGGCAGGCGCGTTGACCGCAACCTGCCGACCTTCCGTGGACCGCGCTTGGGGAATGCACCTCCGGGCGGGTTGAATGGATCGTGCGCAAAGCTCTCTTGCTGGTTCTCGCGGTCGTGCTGACGGTCGCCGCCTCGCTGACGACGCCCGCTGTGGCGGTGCCGACGGCCGGGCTTCGGGCGTACTTCGTGATCACCGAACCTGGGAAGTCGGTCCAGGCGGCCGGCGCGATCACGCAGAACGGTGGCACGGTTTATGCGGCGTACGACGCGATCGGGGTGATCGTCGCGCACTCGAGCAACGCCGATTTCGCCTCGAAGTTGCGCGGCACCGCCGGTGTCCAGAAGGTCGGCGCGACGCGCACGGGCGATCTGCCCGGTGAGGTGGCGAACCCGCCGCTCCCGCCGGCCGGCACCGAGACACCCACGACTGAGCCTGAGACTGACCGCGGTGACATGACCCAGATCGGTGCCGACCGGGCCTGGACCAAGACCCTCGGCGCCAAGACAATCACCGTCGGGGTCCTGGACACCGGCGTCGACGACCAGCACTCCGACTTGAAGGCGAACTTCGACGCCAGCAAGTCGGCGTCGTGCGCCTATGGCAAGGCCGACACTCGGCCGGGTGCCTGGCGGGCGATCGCCGATCATGGCACCCACGTGGCCGGGACGATCGCCGCCGCGAAGAACGGGACCGGCATGGTCGGGGTGGCGCCCGGGGTGAAGGTCTCGTCGATCCGGGTCGCCGAGAGCGGCAGTGACCTGTTCTTCCCGGAGAACACCGTTTGCGCGTTCATGTTCGCCGCCGACAAGGGGGTCTCGGTCACCAACAACAGCTACTACGTCGACCCGTGGCTGTTCCTGTGCCCGTCGAACCAGGACCAGGACGCGATCTCGGAGGCGGTCAAGCGCTCGGTCGCGTACGCCGACTCCAAGGGTGTCGTGAACATCGCCGCGGCCGGCAACGACAGCTACGACCTGTCCAACAAGGCGTCCGACGACTCGAGCCCCAACGACACCACCCCGGCGCCGCGCCAGGTCACCAACGATTGCCTCAGCCTGCCGACCGAACTGCCGAACGTCGTCGTGGTCGCCTCCGTCGACGCCAGCGGCTCCAAATCGCGCTTCTCGAACTTCGGCGAAGGCAAGATCCACGTCGCCGCCCCGGGCGAGAACGTGTACTCGACCGTCCCCGGCGGCGGCTACGCAGCCATGAGCGGTACGTCGATGGCCTCGCCGCATGTGGCCGGAGTTGCCGCGCTACTGCGCAGTGCGAACCCGAAGCTGACTCCGCAGCAGGTTCGCGACAAGCTCGCTCAACAGGCCAACGACCTCGCCTGCCCGTCCGGTGCGTCGGTCGGCTGCAAGGGCACCGCGGCCAACAACTCGTACTTCGGTGAGGGTCTGGTCGACGCGGCCGAGGCCGTCGGTGCGGCGGCCGCTCAGCCGAAGGGAGCGATCTCGGTGACGAAGCCCGCTGAGCAGCTCGGCTTCGGTGGCGCACCGGCCTTGCCGCTGCTCATCAAGGGCATGGGCGGCAGCGGCGAGATCAGCTACTCCGCGACCGGTCTGCCCCCGGGCCTCGAGATCGACCCGGCGCGCGGCTGGATCACCGGCGTACTGACTCCAGGCGCCGGCCGCTACAAGGTGACCGTCATCGCCCGCGACGGCGACGCGAAGACCGCCAGCGAGAGCTTCTTCTGGAACGTCTGGAGCTTCTAGTGACCGGGGTCTACGAGAAGCGGGATCTCCATCTCGTCGGCCGTCAGCGACCCGTGCAGCCCGATCAACCCGGCCTCTTGCGGGTACCGGCGGCTCGCCACCACTGACAACGGCCCGAGCGCGGCCACCACGACATCGCCGATGCGCGGCGCCACCCGGTCCTCGACCGCACCGAACCACCCCAGCGCAACCGCCTCGTCCCGACTGAGCACCAGAGCCCGGTCGCCGAGCCGCTCCCGGTACGTCGCCAGTACGTCGTCCTGCGCCCCATCGACGCAGTACAGATGCCGGAACCGCGACTCGCCACCGATCAACCGCAACCCGTCAGTGAGCGCCGGCTCGTTGTCCAGATCGACCCGGTTCTCCGGGGCGACGTCGATCATCCCGTGATCGGCGATCACCACCAGTACGGCGTCGCGTGGCAACGCAGCGCGGACCTGGAACGCGAACGCATCCGCGGCCACCAGCTCCTTACGCCACTGCCACGAGTCGCACCCCTGGCCGTGACCGGTGTAATCCAGCTGGGAGTCGTACACGTACGTCAACGACGACTTGCCCTCACGACTCGCGAACCGCGTCGCGTCCAGCCGGTCCTCGACCGTGTCCGCGCCCCGATGGATGCTCCCCCGGAACGCAGCGCGCGTCAGCCCGGACTTCTCGAACCGGGCCTTGCTCACGTTTCGCGTGACGACACCGGCCGCTGCCACGCGATCGAAGACCGTGGTGTGCGGCTGCCACTTCCACGGATCGACCGGCGCATCCCACTGCAGCGCGTTCAGCAGCGCACCCGTCTCCGGGACGATCGACGTGTACCCGATCATGCCGTGCGCGCCCGGCGGTAGCCCGGTCCCGAGGCTGGTCAGACTGACCGCGGTCGTCGACGGCACTCCGGCGGTCAGACTGCGCCCGGTCGACAACAGCGAGGACAGGTACGGCGCTGACTCCGCATAGCGTTGGAGCAGATTCCAACCAAGGCCGTCGAACAGCAGAACGGCGTACCGGGCGGCGGGAGGTAGTCCGAGCGCGTTCTTGAAGTCGGGGACGGACAAGGCGCCGGCCACCGAGGGCAGTACGTCGGCGAGCGCACCACCGCCGTACTCCGGGTTGATCGGCGCGATCATGGCACTACTTCGTGGTCGCGAACGACAACGCGCGAGCGAAGTCCAGCACCTGCTGGATACCGGCCGGGCCATCGGCGGCCGCGCTGATCCGCAGCGAGATGTCGTCGGCGGCGACCGAGCCGGTGTAGCCGTGGTCGGCTTCGCAGTTCGGGTCGGCGCAGACGGCGGGCTCGAGATCGATCCGGTTCACCATCCCCCAGCCGATCGTCAGCACGACCTCGCCGCCACCGGCCACCGCCGGGTCGGACTTGCCCGAGGCATAGCCGGCGGGGTTGGGAACCACCCGGTTCACGACCACCGCGTTCACCCGGGACAGCGGGATGGCCTCGGTCGAGGTCGACGCGTACGGCGCCCGGATCAGATCGTCGGCGGCGTGTTCGTCGGTGTGCCCGACGATCAGCCGGGTCGGGGTCAGCGCCAGGATGGTGATGTGCCGCCGGACCTCGTCGCGATCGAACGTCGGCTCGTGCTGCAGCACGAAGGCCCGGATCGGCTCGCTCGCGATCGCAATCGCGAGCGAATCCGTCACCACATCGGGGTAGTAACCGCAGTGGTCGATCGCCGCGCGGAGCTCCGGCGAAGCGTCCACGAGCTCCGGTGTATTCAGGTCACGCATACCCTCATCCTTGCACGACCCGCGCCTGCGGCGATTCAGCCTTGTGGACAATGACACTGTTGCCCTGCGGTCAAGCGCGATCAATTCGCACTTGCCTTCCGCAGGACCGGTGCGCCCGCCATCCCGGCGGCCGCGACCAGGACGAGCCCGACCACGATCTGCCCGACCAGCAGCAGGATGCCGGAATTCCCCTCGGTGAAGATCTGTCCGCCACTCAGGGCAAGACCGCACAGCGCGCCGAACCCGACCACCGGCAGCCCGACCCCGACCACCGGGACCAGTGCGGCTACTCGCGCGGACCGTTCGATCACTGACAGCGGTACGCCGGATCGCCGCAGCGCTTTGGCCGGTCCGGCCTGGTCGAGCGCCGTACCGACTGCACCGGCAGCCGTGGAGGCGGCCGCGGTCAGGAACACCAGCCCCATCAGCAGCGCGACACCGATCCGCATGTCGTTCCAGCTCGGGTCGTCGTCACCGCCCGGCATGAAGACCGAGATGAACCCAGTGACGAATCCGCTCAGGACCAGTGCGGCGACCGGCCGGAAGGCGGCCTTCGGGTCGTCCGCGAGCCGGCGCCCGGCCAGCAGCGCGACTGGACCGTTGGCGAGGTTGGCGAGCATCTTGCCGATCACCTGTACCGCGAACGGTCCAAGGATCCGTACGGCGAGTGCTGCGAACCCGATCGCGATCAGGAGCGGTACCACCGCGGCCCCCATGCCCAGACTGGCCAGTGCGATCGGTCCCACGAGCAGCGGCAGCAGCCTGAGCGCAGTGGTCGACTTGCGCGTCTGACCCCGTACGACGCCCAGCGGCGTGATGCTGACCCGGCCGAGCCCGATCAGCGCGCTGATCACCGACAGCACCGGTACGGCGGCCAGCACGATCAGGACGGCCCACCAGGGCGGTGCGATGTCCGAAACGAACCAGCGGCCGCCGCCGAGCGGGATCTGCGCGATTAGTGGGGTCAGAACGACGTACCCGAGCAGTCCGACCACTGTGCCCGCCAGACCGAGCACTGCCTGTTCCACTGCGCTCAGCCAGAGCACCTGGGACCGGGTGGAACCTGCGAGTCGCAGAGCCGCCAGTCGGTGCTCACGGCGCTTGGCCGCGACTCCGGCGGCCTGACCGACCAGACTGAGGATTGGGAACAGCACCAGGATGATGCCGAACGCCACTGCGATCAGCAGAGCGGCCATGCGGCTGTCCATCACCGTGGTCTGCCAGCTGTCGACGTAGTGCGGGTACTTGCTGTCGATCTTGTCCACACCGTGGATCAGGACCAGCTCCTCGGGTGAGGACAGTCCCTTGTCGGTGATTACGCCGGTCGGCTTGTCCATCCCGCCGAACTCGCCTTTGAGGCTGGCCCAGTGCTTGGCGACCTCGGGCGAGACGAACACCTCGCCTGGCGTCGGTGTGTGGTCGAGCCCCGGCGGAGGTGGCTGGTTGTTGGGTTTGAGTGTCGCCAGCTCGAGCTGAAGCAGCGGCTTCCCGTCGAGCTTCTTGCCGTCGACCTCGTGCAGTTGGCCGATCGCGTTGGTCGCGTCGGCCCGATCGGCACCCCGCCAGCCGATCCGGTCCGAGCGATGCGAAATCCCGAGTGAGCCGGCGATCAGGAAGGTCACCAGCAGCGCGACGATCGCGGTCGCCCCGACTGCGGCGAGGTTCGCGGCACGCCCGCCGGGGCCTGGGCGCCGTACAAAGCGCAGCCCTAGGTCGGTCATCGGGTTCATCGGGTGGCCCCCAGCGACTCGTGCACGCGGCCATCGACGATCGTCATGACGCGGTGGCACCGAGCGGCGACCGAGTTGTCGTGGGTGACCACGACGACTGCCGCACCACGATGCGTGGCCGCGCCGATCAGCAGGTCGATGACCTGCGAACCGGTGGTCGCGTCGAGGGCACCGGTCGGCTCATCGGCGAACACCACCTGTGGCTCGCCGACCAGCGCGCGGGCGATCGCAACGCGTTGCGCCTGGCCGCCCGACAGCTCACCGGGCCGGCGACCGGCCTCGTTGGCCAGCCCGACCTGGGCGAGCATGGTCCGCGCCCGGCCGATCGCGTCGCGGCGGCTGAGGCCGTCGACCATCAGCGGGAGCGCGACGTTCTCGTCGGCCGGAAGTTCGGCCAGCAGTTGGTTGTCCTGGAAGACGAACCCGAGCCGCCGACGCCGCAGTACGGTCCGGGCGGCATCGTTCAGTTGGTCGACGCGTTCGCCGCCCAGCCACACCTCCCCCTGGTCCGGAGTGAGGATGCCGGCCAGCACATGCAGCAGCGTGGTCTTGCCGTTGCCACTGGGGCCCATCACGGCCAGCGCTTCGCCGGACCGAACGCCGACATCGACACCGGCCAGGCCGACGACATCTCCGTAGTACTTGACCAGGCCATGTCCACTGAGGACGACCTGCGGGGCGAGTTGGGGACTCTGAAAGCTCATGGTGACGAGCTTTCCGCTTTGTGGGCCGTGATTCGTCGGCCTGTGGGCCCGTCTTCGCATCGCCTTCCGGTGGCCGTTCGGCGATCGGACGTAGTACTTGAGTCGTACGGCTAGGTCAGTGTTTGGATCAGTTCGCTGCGGGTTGCGGTGTGCACGACGCGGCCGTTCGCGCCGTTGACGATCGGGAGGTACGGCGGCACGTGGCCGCACTCGACGTCGGCGATGATCGGGATGTTCAGCGGGCCGAGCGCGTCCATCACGGCCTCGTGCTGGGTGAGGGAGTCGGCGTCGGGTGCCCGTGTGCGGCCGACGAGGATCGCGTTCGCGTTGTCGAAGAATCCGGCCAGCCGCATGCCGTGGAGGTTGCGGCAGATGGTGAACGCCTGGTCCTCGGCGGCTTCGACGTACATGATTGATTCGCCCAAGCGCTCGGGATCCAGGTACGGCGTACCGGTGAGGTTGCTGAGGGTTTCGATGCAACCGCCAATCAGGCGGCCCTCGACGTCTACGTCGCCATCGGCGTCGAGTCTGGTCCAGCGGCCGGGGGTGTCGAGCGTGAACTCACTGACGTCGGGCTGAGTGCGGTACTCGTCCCAGCCGGTCGCTCGGTAGCGGTTGGGCGGGGTCTGGGTGAACTGGTGTCCCGTCGGCGCGGCGACGATGTCGAGCCACGTGGCTAGACCCTCGGGTGCCCGGTACGGCGTGTCCATCAGGTTGTTGCCGTGGATGGTCGCTGTGCCGGTGACGAGGGTCAGCGGGGTGATGATCGTGGACATGTCGGAGAATCCGACGAGCCAGGTCGGTTCGGCTGCCCTTAGCCGGTCCCAGTCGAGCACCGGGAGCAGGTCGATCGCCGTCTCACCGCCCCACGGTGGGACAACCGCGCGGATGGTGGGGTCGGTCAGCATCGCCATCAGCTCGGCGGCGCGGTCCTTCGCCGGTGCGCTCACGTGACCGGTGCCGTCCATGCAGTCGCCGACCACGACGTCGTACCCACGAGCCTTCACCGTCCGAATACCCGCGTCGAGACGCGCACGCAACTCCTTCGACACTCCACTCGAAGGAGACGTAACGCCAACGCGGTCACCCGGGCGCAACGGACGCGGATATCTCACCAACATGAACCGGATTCTGGCACGTCCGACGCAGCCAACGCCCAGAGTTTCCCAACGCCGTCCCGGGCAGCCCTTACTCGACTCGCCCGGTCGGCCCGTGGGGTTACTTGTCTTGGAAGGCTGAGGGGTAGGCGTCTCGGTAGCTTGGCATTGGGCCTGCGGGGGTGTCGACGCTCTCGGCGGTCAGTACGGCGTGGACGATTGCGCGGGTGAGTGTGTGGGCGCCGGCGGCGTAGATCTTCTCGAGTGGGAGTAGGGCGGCTGGGTCCGTGACGCTGAGGCGGGGGCGGTCGTCGTCTGGGCGACGGGTTGAGAGCGCGAAGATGCTGTCGCCGTCGACGAGCGTGTGGATCGGGTCGATGGCGCGGGCGAGACCGTCGTGCGCGATCATCGCCATCCGCTTCGTGGCGGCCTTGTCGAGTGCCGCATCGGTGGCGATCACCGCGATCACGGTGTTCATGGCATCGCTCAGGCTGGGGCCGGCGGGAGCTGGTGGGGGCGGCTCGGTCGGGGGCTGCAAGTGCGCGAATTCGTCGCCGACTCCGTAGCGAGCGCCGTACAGGATGCCGTTGGCATCGACTGCCGAGCCGGCCGCGTTCACCACGACGAGCGCCCCGACCGTCGTACCGTCGTCCAGCACCAGGCTGGCCGTCCCGACACCGCCCTTCAACGACCCGACCCGGGCTCCGGCGCCGGCCCCGTGGTTGCCTTGGGCAACTGGACCATCGGACGCCACTGCGATCGCCTCGCCACCCCAGGCCGGCTCCGGCCGGGCCTGGAACCCGCCGCCGCGACCGAGGTCGAACAGGACTGCCGTCGGCACGATCGGGACCACGTCATTCGTGCCGGGCCCGACGCGCACACCTTCACCGCGTTCCTCCAGCCAGCGCATCACGCTGCCGGCCGTGTCGAGACCGTAGGCGCTACCGCCCGTCAGCACGACCGCGTTCACACCTGGGTTCGAGTTGACCGGGTCGAGCAGGTCAGTCTCGCGAGTACCCGGCGCACCACCTCGCGCGTCCACGCCGGCGACCGCCGTGGTCGGTACGTAGACGACCGTCGTACCGGTCAGGTAGGGCGCGTCGACACGCTCCACCTGCCCGACCAGCACCCCCGGCACGTCGGTGATCGCGTTGTGCGGACCCGGCTGCATCCTCGCTCCTCCCGCAGAAAATCTGGTTGCCAACGACATTAGCTTGGAAGGTATGAACACCGATCAGCTCTGTGGTCTGCTGGCCGAACCGTCCCGCCTGCGCACCTACTCCGCCGTCGTCCTCGGCGCCACCACCCCCGACCAGGTGGCAGGCTCCACCGGCCTCCCCACCGCCACCGTCGGCAAAGCCCTCCAGAAGCTGATCAAGGCGGGTCTCGTAACCGCCGCCCCCGCTCTCGCCGCCGACGAGGACGCGTTCAAGAACGCAGTCCGCGACCAGCGCCCTGCGTGGACCCCGCTAGACCCGGACCCCGACCGCGACGCCGTCCTGAAAGCCTTCATCCGCGACGGCCGCCTCACCCACTTCCCGACGTACCCAGACAAACTCCGCATCGTCCTCGAACACGTCGTGAAGTCCTTCGACCCGGAGCGCTCCTACCCCGAGCGCGAAGTCAACGAGACCCTCAACCACTGGCACCCCGACCACGCCGCCCTCCGCCGCGAACTAGTAGACGCCCGCCTCCTAACCCGAACCAACAGCATCTACCGCAGAGCATGACCACCCCACCCGCGGCTGCGGTTGATGGGGGGCTTGAACAGGAAACGGTGGGCTGGGACAAGGCATAGCTTGTTCAAGGCCCCGGCGTGGTGTTGTCGCCCACGTACGCTGGCTCGATTCGGCCGCTGGCGGCAAACGCGCCGAGAAGCTGACCCGCCGCCTCCCGAGCCGAGGACACTTGAACGGACAACCCCTGAAGTTGACCCTTCTCCCCTGAAGATTCGAGCGGAGAAGGGTCGGTTTGAACGGGTACCCGGTCAAGTGCCGCACAGGCGGGGCGGCCACGGGTGGGGCTGGACGGGTTAGGTGAGGCGGCGGGCGGGGGTGTCTTGGCGGGGTTTTTCGTTGGGGGCGATTCGGATGGCGGCGTCCAGGACCGTGGCGCCTTGGACTGCTACCAGGACTGAGCGGAGGTCTAGTTTGACGACCTCTTCCAGGTCGAGGGTCAGCCTTGACACTCGGTGGAGGAGGTTTTCGATGGCGGCTATGTCGGCGGGGTCGGTGCCTCGGTAGCCGTACAGGAGTGGCGCCGCGCGGACTTCGCGGACCATTTCGGCAGCGTCGCGGTCGGTCAGCGGGGGCATGCGGTAGGAGCGGTCGCCTAGTAGGTCGGTGGCCACGCCAGACAGGCCGAACGTGACAACCGGGCCGAAGGACACGTCTTCCAAAGCCGAGATCACCACTGGCACCCCGGGCGGGGCCATCTTCTGTACGACGAATTGCGCCCGAGCCGGATCCGCGGCGACCCCGAAGGTCTGGGTCATCTCGGCCCACGCGGCCCGCATGTCTTCCTCGTCGTGGATGTGGCGCCAGATGTCAGCCAGGTCCGGCCGCATCCGCCACTGGTCGGCCGTCGCCTTCAGGATCACCTCGAAGCCGAGATCGGCTGCCCGGGCGACCGCCTCGTCCGCGCTCAGCACCGGGAACGCGGGCAACACCGAGATGCCGTAGAAGTTCAGCAGCAGTTGGCGATCCGAGTCGTCCAAATCAGCACCCTTGGGATGCCGCTGCAGGTACTCCGTCACGAAGGCCTCGGCACCGAAAGTGTCGACGTCGGGCAACTCCGGTACGCCGCTGTCCGACCGCCGCCGCCATTCGGCGTACTGGGTCGCCTTGGCCAGCGCGCCCACGGCGTACTGCGGGTTCAGGAACGACGGAATCGACCCACGAGCCGCCCCACCGTCGTCATCGGGAACCTGCAGCTCCTTCGGCACACTCCGCGACGCAAGGAACGTCGACACGACCGGCTTGTCCGACCCAGCCGCCGCAGCAGCCAGTACGGCGGCCACCTCGGCGCCGCTGGATTGGACCGGCGGGGTGTAGATGACCACGACCGAGTGGACGCGGTCGTCGGCGAACACCTCGGCCAGAGCGGCACCGAAGTCGGCGGCGGACGCGTCGGGGCTGAGATTGCGCGGATCGCCGGCGACCTGGAGACCGACCCCGGCCATGGTGTCCAAAGCGAGCAGCGTCAGCGCATCGGAGTTGCTGACGATCGCGACCCGGCGGCCCTTCGGCAGCGGCTGGTGCGCGAGCAGCTGAGCAACATCGAACAGCTCACCGGTCGTGTCGACCCCGATCAGACCGCTCTGCCGGAACATCGAGTCGATCGTTGCACCCGGCAACTTGCTGCGCCGGACCAGCTGACCCACCGGCACACCCTGCGTGGCGCGACCCGACTTCAGCGCGATCACCGGCTTACGCCCAGCGAGCCGCCGTGCGACCCGGCTGAACTTGCGGGGGTTGCCCAACGACTCCAGGTAGAGCAGGACGACCTCGGTCGACTCGTCGGAGTACCAGAACTGCATCAGGTCGTTGCCCGAGACATCGGCCCGGTTCCCCGCCGAGACAAACGACGACAGCCCGACACCACGCGCGGCCATATCGGCCAGGATCGGTACGCCGAGTGCACCCGACTGGCAGAAGAACGCGACCCGCCCACGACTCGGCATCACCGGAGACAGCGTCGCGTTCAGCGACACACCAGCCGCGGTGTTGATCAGCCCGAGCGCGTTCGGCCCGATCACTCGCATCCCATAAGACCGAGCGAGACCGACCAACTGCCGTTGCCGCCGACGCCCCTCGTCACCGATCTCCGCGAACCCACTCGACACCACGACCAGACCGCGCACACCCTTCGCGGCACAGTCCAGTACGACGTCGGACACCATGTCGGCCTTGACCGCGACGATCACGAGGTCAACCGTGTCCGGGACATCACGAATCGTCGGGTACGCCGGAACGCCCTCGATCTCGGAAGCCGACGTGTCCGCGTTCACGGCGTACATGCGCCCAGGGAACCCGCTGTCCCGCAGGTTCCGCAGCAACGCGTTCCCGATCGTGCCCTCGCGTCGGCTGGCCCCGATCACCGCAACGCTCGACGGTGTCAGCAGCCGCGCGATCGACAGTGCCTCGGAGCGCTGTTCGCGGGCCTGCATCACCCCGAACGACGTGTCGGTCGGCGCGATGTCGAACTCGACCATGATCACGCCGTCCTCGAACTCGCGCGCGACCTTGTAACCGGCCTCGGTGAAGACGGTGATCATCTTGCGGTTGTCCGGCAGCACCTCGGCGACGAAGTGAGCGATCCCGTTCTCGCGGGCTGCCTGGGCCAGGTGCTCGAGGAGCAGTTGCCCGAGGCCCCGGCCTTGGTGCGCGTCCTCGATCAGGAACGCGACCTCCGCCGTACGGCGGCCTGTCCGTTCGTACCGTCCGACGCCGATCATTTCGTTGCCGACGGTCACGATCAGCGCGAGGCGGTCGTGGTAGTCGACCTGGGTGAAACGCGCCACGTCGCGGTCCGAAAGTTGCGGGTACGGCGCGAAGAACCGGTAGTACTTCGACTGCTCCGACACGCGTGCGTAGAACTGGACCAGCAGGTCCGCGTCGCTCGGGGTGATCGGGCGCAGGCGGGCGGTAGCGCCGTCGCGGAGGACCACATCGGCCTCGAAGTCCGCCGGGTAATCGGCCGGGGCCTGCACGGCATACTGTGCAAGCTGTCCAGCAGACGTGTCATCCGGCGAGGTCACCCCGCCAGCGTACTCAACCGATTGAGAAGGAGACGGGGAATTTGGTCGCGCGGATCGCACCGGTACTGGTGTTTCTGATCGCAGTGACCGTCATCGCCGAGCTGGCCGACAAGGCCAAGGTGTTCGACGTGGCAGCCCGGGAGGCCGCTCACCTGGCGCGTGGCCGGGTCTGGCGGCTCTGGTTGCTCGTGGTCGTTCTGGCCACCGGGCTGACGATCGTGCTCTCACTCGACACCTGCGCGGTGCTGCTCACCCCGGTCGTCCTCGCGATGGCGCGACAGCTCGACATCCCGCCGAAACTTTTCGCGTTCACCACGGTCTGGCTGGCCGGTACGGCGTCCCTCCTGCTGCCGGTGTCGAATCTCACCAACCTGCTCGCGCTGCACCACTTCCGCCAGCTCGACACGTCGTACCTGAGCGTCAGTTGGCGGCCCGCGATCGCGGCGATCCTGATCACGGTCGTCGTGCTCGCGGTGCTGTTCCACCGCGACCTCGGCCGGACGTACGACGTACCGGCGACTCCCGCGGTTGACGACAAAGTGTTGTTCTGGGGCTCGACCGCGGTCTGCGTACTGCTCGGTCCTGCCTTCGTGTCCGGTATCGAGGTGGCGTGGCCGGCCAGTATCGGGGCGCTCATCCTGGTCGTCCTGTTCGCGATCCGCCGCCGCAGCGAACTCCGCTGGTCGCTCATCCCGGCCAAGCTGGTCGTCGGGGTCGTCGTCCTGTTCGCCATCGTCGCGTTCCTCACCGACCACGGCCTGGAGGAGGTGCTCAGGCAGGTCGCCGGAACCACCTCCGACCTGCGTCTCAGCGCGACCGCGGCCCTCGGCGCCAACCTGTTCGACAATCTCCCCGCCTACCTGGCAATGGAACCGGTCGCCGCCTCCGACCCGCACCGAATGACCGCGCTCCTGATCGGCGTCAACACCGGCTGTCTCCTCACCCTCTGGGGCTCGCTGGCGACCCTCCTCTGGCGAGCCCGCTGCCGCGCCGCCGGCGTCACCATCACCTGGTGGTCCTTCCTCTGGCGCGGCCTCATCCTCACCCCACTCGTGATCACGGGCTCGGTCCTCGCCCTGAATGGGTAATGTGCCGGGCATGAGCGAAGCCGACAGCACCGAGCAGAGCACGGCGGAGGTTACGCGGGAGTTCCGGGCGGCCCGGGACTTCCTGGTCGCGCATCGGGAGGACTACGACACGGCGTACCGGGACTTCAAGTGGCCGGTGTTCGAGCGGTTCAACTGGGCGCGGGACTGGTTCGACGCGCTGGCGGTCGAACAGGGCGAGGTGGCGGCGCTGACGATCGTCGAGGAGGACGGCGAGGTCAACTCGCGCACGTACGCCGAGCTGGGCGAGCGTTCGCGCAAGATCGCCGGCTGGCTGACCGAGGCCGGGCTGAAGCCGGGCGACCGCGTGCTGATCGTGCTCGGCAACGTCGTACCGCTGTGGGAAACGATGCTCGGCTGTATCCGCGCCGGCGCGGTGATGATCCCGGCAACGACCTTGCTCACCGATGCCGACCTCGCCGACCGGATTGCCCGGGGCAACGTTCGCGCGGTGGTGACCGCGAGCGGCGAGACGAGCCGGTACGCCGGGATCGCGGACGACTGTCTCCGAGTCGCGGTCGGCGAGCCGGTCGACGGGTGGCTGCATTACGACGACTTCGCGCAGTACGACGGTCCTGTGCCGGACGTGGACACCGCGGCCGACGACTCGCTGCTGCTGTACTTCACCTCCGGTACGACGAGTCAGCCGAAGCTGGTCGAGCACACGCAGGTGAGTTATCCGGTCGGCCACCTGTCGACCATGTACTGGATCGGTCTGCAGCCCGGAGACGTCCACCTGAACGTCTCGTCGCCAGGCTGGGCCAAGCATTCGTGGAGCAACGTCTTCGCCCCCTGGAATGCCGGCGCCACCGTCTTCCTCTACAACTACAGCCGCTTCGACGCGGAGAAGATGCTGCGCGTCCTCCAGACGTACGGCGTGACCACGTTCTGCGCGCCGCCCACGGTCTGGCGGATGCTGATCCAGGCGGATCTGTCCGCCGTCGAGGTCGCGATCCGCGAATGCATCTCGGCGGGTGAGCCGCTCAACCCCGAGGTGATCGAGCAGGTCCGCAACGCATGGGACGTCACGATCCGCGACGGCTACGGGCAGACCGAGACCACCGCGCAGATCGGCAACTCGCCCGGCCAGCCGGTCAAGCTCGGCTCGATGGGCCGCCCGCTGCCTGGGTACGCGATTGCGCTGATCGACCCGAGCACGGACGAGGTCGGCGACGACGGCGAGATCTGTATCGAGCTCGCTCCCCCGCCGGTCCCGCTGATGCGCGGCTACCGCGACGCCGACGAGCTGACCGCCGAGGCGACCCGCGGCGGTTTCTACCACACCGGCGATGTCGCGAGCCGGGACGAAGACGGCTACATCACGTACGTCGGCCGCTCGGACGACGTGTTCAAGGCGAGCGACTACCGCATCTCGCCCTTCGAACTCGAGTCGGTGCTGATCGAGCACCCCGCAGTCGCCGAAGCGGCCGTGGTCCCGTCGCCGGATCCCGTCCGTCTCGCGGTCCCCAAGGCGTACGTCGTCCTCGCCGCCGGCCACGAACCGTCTCGCGAACTCGCCGGGGAGATTCTCCAGTTCTGCCGCGACCACTTGGCGCCGTACAAGCGGATCCGCCGGATCGAATTCGCCGACCTGCCGAAGACGATCTCCGGCAAGATCCGCCGGGTGGAGTTGCGGACCGACGAGGCAGCGAAGGCCAACAGCGGCGAGCACGCCTACGACGAATCAGACTTCCGGACGGAATGAACCTCGACACCGGGCTGGGCCCGGCCGCGCTGATCGTCCTGCCACTGCTGATCGCGATCGCCGTGGCCGGATCCCGGTACGCCGGTCTGCGGCACGACAAGGGGATTGTCACCGCGGCGCTGCGGGCGATCCTCCAGTTGGCCGCCGTCGGCCTGGTCGTCGGGTTCGCGCTCCAGCACACCCTCGGGGCGATCGGGTTCGTGCTGCTGATGTTCGGTGTCGCGACCTTCACGAGTATGCGGCGACTGCACCAGACCGCGGTGATCCGCCATCAGTGGCTCTACTGCGGTGCCGCGATCGGCGCAGGCGCACTGACCGTCCTGCTCATCCTTCTCCTACCCGGCGTCGTCCCGCGAAACCCAGCCACCATCCTGCCGATGGGCGGCATCATCGTGGGCGGTGCCATGACCGCCACCACGCTCGCCGGCCGCCGGGTGCTGAGCGAGTACGGCACCCGGTTCGGCGAGTTCGAGGCCGGTCTGTCGATCGGCCTACTCCCCCGCGAAGCCTTCAAACTCGTCGTCGGCCCGGTCGCCGGAGACGCGCTGCTCCCCGCCCTCGACCAGACCCGAACCGTCGGCCTCGTCTCGCTCCCCGGCGCCTTCGTCGGCATGGTCCTCGGCGGGGCGTCCCCCGCAGCCGCGGCCGCGCTCCAACTCGTCGTACTGATCGGTCTGATCGCCGCCGAGACGATCGCCATCCTGACCATCACCGAGCTGCTCTCCCGCTCCCGCCTACCGGACGGGCGTACGGTTTCCTCATGACCGATGACAACAACATCTTCACCAAGATCGACGCCCTGGTGGCGGAGGAGCACGAGCTCCGGAACAAGCACGCGGCCGGCGAGATCGGTGACGGCGAGGAGCGCGACCGGCTGAAGGCCCTCGAGGTCGAACTCGACCAGTGCTGGGACCTGCTCCGCCAGCGCCGCGCCAAGCGCGAATTCGGCGAGAACCCCGACACCGCCGAGGCCCGCCCCGCCTCCACCGTCGAGGGCTACCTCAACTAGAACCCCCGGAGTTTGTCCGGGGTGATGCGGATGACTACCGAGTACTCCGAGTGGAACTGCTCGGTGGTCATTCCGAGGCCGACGATGTCGTCGCCGTACTTGGCGTTGTAGATCGCGAGGGCTTCGCCGGACAGAGGGTCGGAGTCGATCGTCGCCGTACCGGAGATGACGCCGACGTCGCCGCCGCTGTGGGTTGCGTTGAAGTTGACGGCGACCTGCGGGTGGGCGGTGACGTTGTGCAGCTTGGCCTTGTGGCGCTGGCTGCTGATCAGCAGTTCACCCTCGTGCCAGAGGAACCACACCGGGTTCGGCGCCGGTGTCCCCGACTTCCCGACCGTGGTCAGCCAGACCACGCGTTCGTCGTCGAGCTGCCGAGTGATGCGCTTGCCGAAGTCGTTGGACGTGTCGATCGAGAACATTCATAGCCCCTAGGTCGTCACGAAGGACCTAGGCGTCCCCACTCGATCGCCGGGCAGCGGTTCATCACCATGGTGAGTCCCGCCGCGGTCGTGCGTGTGTAGGCGTCCTGGTCCATTACACCCAGTTGGAACCACACCGCGCGCGCATTGATTCCCACCGCCTGGTCGGCAATCTCGCCCGCCAGCTCGGACCGGACGAACACGTCCACACAGTCCACCGGGAACGGAATGTCGGCCAGGCTCGCATACCCCTGCTCGCCGTGCACGGTCTCGGCCGACGGATGCACCGGCACGATCCGCTTGCCACGTCCCTGCAGGAACCGCGCCACGCCGTACGCCGCCCGATCGGTGTTGTTCGACAACCCGACCACGGCCCACGTGTCGCAGTCCGCCAAGATCTTCCGGATGTCCGCTTCCATACTCAAATCGTCCCTCAGCCACGCAAATACGTGAGGACGGCCGAGACCCGGCGATCCAGGCCGTCGTCCAGCTGAAGCTTGGCGAAGATGTTGCCGACATGCTTCCGTACGGCGGCCTCGCTCACCACGAGCTGTTCCGCGATCGCGCCGTTCACGCGCCCCTCGGCCATCAGCGCCAGTACTTCGAGCTCTCGCGGCGTCAGCGCGGACAGCGGACCGTCGTTCCGCCGCCGGGCCAGCAACTGCCGGACCACCTCGGGGTCCACCACCGTGCCGCCCGAGGCGACCCGGTCGAGCGATTCGAGGAACTCGGCGACGTGACCGACCCGGTCCTTGAGCAGGTACCCGATCCCGCCGGTCGTTGACTCGAGCAACGACGAGAGGTACGCATCGGCGACGTACTGCGAGAGCACCAGGATGCCGATCGTCGGGTACTCGGCCCGGATCGCGGCGGCCGCGCGCAGACCCTCGTCGCTGTGTCCCGGCGGCATCCGTACGTCGGTGATGACGAGGTCCGGCGGCTCCTTGCGGACCACAGCGAGCAGGGTATCGCCGTCACCGACGCTGTCGCGGACTTCGTGCCCGGCGCGATCCAGAATGCTGGCCAGGCCCTCGCGCAACAGCAGCGAGTCTTCGGCCAGCACGATGCTCAGTCGCCGAGTCGGCACGGGCACTCCATTCGCAGTCGAGTAGGCCCACCGGGTGGGCTGTCGACCACGAGTGTGCCGCCCAAAGCGTCCAACCTGGTCACCAGCCCGGTCAAACCAGTGCCGCCACCGACCGTCGCGCCGCCGATCCCGTCGTCGGTGATCGTGATGATCAGCTGCTCCCCCGCCAGCCAGCCCGACACCTGACACATCGTCGCCTGCGCGTGCTTGGCGGCATTCGACAACGCTTCGCTGACCACGAAGTACGCCGCCGCCTCGATCGGCGGAGGCAGTCGCGAGCCCAGTGCCATCGACACCTCCACCGGCATCGGGCTGCGGTCGGCGACCTCCCGGATCGCGGCCTCGAGCCCGAGGTCGACCAGGACCCGCGGATGGATGCCGCGCACGGCCTCGCGCAGATCGGCCAACGCCGCCTCCGCCTCGGAGTGCGCCTTCACCACCAGCCGCCGCCCCTCCCCCTCGGGCAGGTCCAGCTCGGCGAGACCGAGCGTCATCGTCAGACCGACCAACCGCTGCTGTACGCCGTCGTGCAGGTGCCGCTCGATCCGCGCCCGCTCGGTCTCGAACGCGTCGACCAGGTCAAGCCGGGAGCGCCGCAACTCGGCCACGTTCCGCTGCAGCTCCTCCTGCCGCGGTCCGAGCATCGCCTTCGCCAGCGACGCCTCAGCCGCAGCCAGTACGCCGACCAGATACGAGCTGACCACGTAGAACACCGGCCCGAACGTGACCAGGAAGAAGAGACCCTCCCACGCGGTGTCCAACGTCCATGGCCCCATGCCCATCTCGTCACCATCGGCGATGACCGGCGCCATCAGAGTGACACCGAGGACAGTCGCGCTCAGTCCGCCGATCGCGGCGCTGAACGGCCAGACCACCAGCCCGAGCAGGAACCCGTAGCCCAGCGACCGCATCGACGCCTGCTCGCGGCGGCGGAACTTGAGCTTGTCCCGCAGGCTCAGCGCGCGGGGCATCGCCGCATGTGGGCTCTTGATGCCGTCGATCAGCATCAGGCCGGCCCGCCACCGCTCCGTCGTACCGATCAGGACGCCCAGCATCGGGAACAGCGGCAGTAACAGGATGCCGATCACGATCGGGCTGAGGATCGCACTGGTCGCGGCGAGTCCGATCAGCACACAGGTCCACATCACCCCGAGAGGGATCGAGGTGAACAGGTAGAAGTACGAGCGCCAGGGCCACGACGACACCAGGAAGCGCGGTGACGCCAGCGCTTGCCAGCCCGTCATTGGTCTTTCCACTCCGCCAACCCTAGGTCCGGCAAGGCCAGTACGGCGGTAGCGTGCGCGCTACTCCAGGTCTCTTCCCCAAGCCCGCGTGCTGCAGGCGGTTGACCTGTTGGCTGGTGCCATGACCGCAACCGCGCCCTACTACACCAGCGTCGTACCGGACTCAGCACCTGCGCTGGTGCTCGACGGGATCACCAAGACCTACCGCTCCAACGCCGGTAGGGTCGATGCCTTGCGAGGCGTCACCTACCACTTCCCGCGTGGTTCGTTCACTGCTGTGATGGGCCCGTCCGGCTCCGGCAAGTCGACGCTGCTGCAGTGCGCGGCCGGACTGGATCAGCCGACGACAGGCGTCGTCGTACTGGGTGGTGTGAACCTGCACGGGCTCAGCGAGGTCGCTCTGACCAAACTGCGCCGCGAGGAGATGGGTTTCGTCTTCCAGGCGTACAACCTGCTGCCGTCGCTGACCGTGTACGACAACGTGGCGTTGCCGCTGCGGTTGACCGGCAAGCGCCCGCAGCGTGGCGACATCCACGGCGTACTGGAGCAGGTCGGGCTGGGAGACAAGGCCAAGCGGCGGCCTGCCGAGTTGTCCGGTGGGCAGCAGCAGCGGGTCGCTATCGCTCGCGCATTGATCACGAGGCCGTCGGTGTTCTTCGCCGATGAGCCGACGGGCGCGCTCGACAGCAACAGCAGTCGCCAGGTGCTCACCCTGTTGCGCGAGGCAACTGATCGGGCCGGACAGACGGTGGTCATGGTCACCCACGATCCGGTGGCGGCGGCGTACGCCGAGCGTGTGGTCTTCCTGTCCGACGGACTGATCGCCGGTCACCTCGACCGTGGAACGCCCGGCCAGATCGCTGCTGCCATGAGTGACCTGGAGCGCTGATGCTCTTCCTGAGCAGGCAGACAGTCGGCCGGCATCGACACCTGTACGCCGGTTCGTTCGTGGCGCTCGCGGTGGGCGTGTTCCTGCTCGGGTTGGCCGCGACTGCAACCGCCGCCACGATCGCCTATCGCGGACCGAGCGCCGGGCATATCGGGGTCACCACCCTCGGCGGCCCGGATACGGAACCGCAACGCGTCAGCGTGTCGACCTCCGACCAGGACGTCTCCGGACTGCAGACCGTGCTGAGCATGGTCGGGGTGATCAGCGGCTTCATCACGATCTTCGTCATCGCCAGTACGTTCGCCTTCGCGGTCGCCTCCCGACGGCGCGAGCTCGGCCTGCTCCGGCTGATCGGCGCCACGCCCGGTCAGATCCGCCGGATGATTCTCGGTGAGGCGTTGGTCGTCGCCCTCGCTGCGTCGATCACCGGCGCGGTGCTCGCGCAGCTCGCAACTCCCCTGCTGCTCGCGAAGGCGTCGTACACGGAACTCGCACCGGTGAAATTGGAGCCGGCGTCGCCCTGGGTGCCGCTGTCGATCGCGGTCGGCGTCGGTCTGGTGGTCGCGCTGCTCGGTGCCCGAGCGGCCGCTCGGCGGGCCGGGAAGGTCGGTCCTATCGACGCGCTGCGGGAGGCCAGCCTCGAACCGCCGCGGATCGGACCGGTTCGGGTCGTGTTCGGGCTGCTGTTCATGGCCGGCTCGATCCTCCTGCTCACCCTGATCAGGCCGTCCAGCGGTGAAGCCGCCGTACCGCTGGCGATGTTCACGCCGATGCTGCTGGTGATCTCGCTGACTCTGCTGGCTCCGCTGGTGGTCCCTTTCCTCGGACGGCTCTGGGCGGCACCGCTCGTCGCCTGGACCAGCGTGTCGGGGCGACTCGCCCGGAGCAACGTGGTCGCCGCACCCCGGCGCAGCGCCTCGCTGGCGGCGCCGATCCTGACCATCTCCGCCATCGCCGGCTCGATGGTCCTCAGCCTCAGCTTCGCCGCCGACAGCGCCGCCGCCGCCCTGCGCGACGGCATGCTCGCCCCGATCGTGGTCACCGGAGGCGACCCCACCAAGGTCGCCGCGACGCCTGGGGTCGGGGCGGTCGATGCCGGACATCCCGTGCAGTTCGTCCGGATGGCGGCCGACTACGCCCAACTGGAGGACGCCGAGGGGATCGATCCGGCCGTCGCGGTACGCACCCGCCAGGTCACGCCGATCTCCGGCAGCCTGACCGCGCTCACCGGCAATACCGTTGCCGTTAGCAAGGAAATGGCCGGGTTCGAGCACTACCGGGTCGGCGGCGAGGTGCCGGTCACTTTCCTGGACCGGACGACCGTCAAGCTGAAGATCGTCGCGATCGTGCCGGATTCGTTCGGGATCAACCCGTCGTTCCTGCTCCCGATGGAGCTCGCCCGCGCGCACGCCCCGAAGGCTCAGCCCGAGGTCATGTACGTCCTGCCGGCCGCCGGGACCGATCCCGCGGAACTCGTGCAGCGGATCCAGGGCGCCGTACCGGCTGATGTTTGGGAGGCCGAACAGGCGGCCGGGGTTCGCAAGGGCAACCAGTTCGGTCTCGTCCTGCTGCTCGGACCGGCCGCCCTCTACAGCGCGATCGCGATCGCCAACACCCTCCTGATGGGCAGCCTGCAGCGGCGGCAGGAGTTCGTCACCTCGCGGCTACTCGGCGCCACTCCGAACCAGATCCGCCGGATGGTCCTGTGGGAATCCTCCCTGGTCGGAATGGTCGCCCTCAGCCTCGGTACGGCGATCACCGTCACGGTCGGCGCACTGATCCGGCACGCGATGACGGCCGGGGTTCCCGACGTACCGGTCACCATCCCGTGGGGCGTCCTGCTGGGGATCGCCGGACTTTGTCTGACCCTCGCGGTAGGGTCCGCCTTGGCTCCGACCGCATACATCCTGCGGGTCGTGGGCCGGGAAACTGTCGTTCACCAGCGACAATGAGGGCTACCGTTCGATCGAGGAGCAGTTCACCCGTATGGCACGCCGTTCCAGTACCACCGCCGAGCCCGAGGACTTCGAGGAGCGCATCCTCGACGTCGATGTCTCCGACGAGATGCGCACCAGCTTCCTGGAGTACGCCTACTCGGTCATCTACTCCCGGGCGCTCCCGGACGCCCGCGACGGGCTGAAGCCGGTCCAGCGGCGGATCCTGTTCTCGATGGCGGAGAACAACATCCGCCCCGACCGCGGCCATGTGAAGTCGGCCCGCGTCGTCGGTGAAGTGATGGGTAAGTACCACCCGCACGGCGACGGCGCGATCTACGACGCCCTGGTCCGGACCGCGCAGCCCTGGTCGATGCGGCTGCCGCTGATCGACGGCCACGGAAACTTCGGAAGTCTGGACGACGGTCCGGCGGCGATGCGCTATTGCATCACCGGCGATACCCGGGTCCGGCTCGCCGACGGCGGCTCGATCAAGATCGCCGATCTGGTGGACCTGCCGGAGAACTCCGAGGCCGACACCGACCTCGAGGTGCTCGACAAGGACGGCAAGCCGGTCCGCGCAACCAAGCTCTTCAACTCCGGGGTTCATCCGGTGAAGAAGCTGGTGACCAAGAGCGGTCACGCGCTGCGCGGCAGCCACAACCACCCGGTGCTCTGTCTCGTTCCGGTCGCGGGCGTGCCGATCTTCCAGTGGCTCCGCCTCGACGAGGTGACGCCTGGCACTGTGGTCTGCCTGGCGCGCAACGCATGGACCACCGACGTTCCGATGGCGCACGAAATGATGCTCGGCACGCTCTTCGGCGCCTGGGTATCCGAGGGCTTCGCCTCCGCAGAGCGGGCCGGCATCAACAACACCGACGAGGAGTACTTCAAGTACATCCTCGAGGCGTACGACGCCATCGTCGGCGGCCCGCGCTACGTCTACTCCCGAAAAACTCGCCGATCGCTGCGGACGATCCACGAGCTGGACATTCAGAATCTCTCGGCGTTCCGCGAGAGCCCGCTCGCCGATCTGATCGGATTCAAGGCAGCCGACAAGCACGTCCCCGAGGCGGTCTGGCGGGGCACGATCGGGCTGAAGCGTGCGTTCCTGATGGCGCTGTACGAGGGCGACGGCGGTATTCGGCGAGCCAACGACGCATCAATCACCGTCCAGTACTCGACATACAGCCGGGTTCTGGCCGCCGAACTACAGGAATTGCTGCTCGAGTTCGGCGTACACAGCAATCTCACCCACTACAGCCGCGGTGAGTACCGCCTGGTCATCTCCGGCCGGCACAACGTTCACGCCTTCGGCGAGCGGATCGGTTTCCTCGCGGCCAAGCGGCACAAGCTGCACGCGCTGCTGCGGAGGACACCGCGCTACACCCACCGCCTGACTCGGGACTTCGTGCCGTACGTCGCCGACTACGTCCGCGAGGCGCTGGGGCCCGGCCGGGGTACCGGCAAGAGCTGGCTGCTGAACCACAACTTCGACCGGATCGAGCGCTGGCGGACCGATCGCAGTCTGCTGGTGACCAAGTTCAAGGACCCCGAGATCCTGGGCGTGGTCGCCCCGATCATGGACTCCGGGTATCGGTTCGTCGAGGTTGCCGCGGTCGAGGACTGCGAACCCGAGGCCGTTTACTCGATCCGGGTCGACAGCGCAGATCATTCGTTCCTGGCCGGCGGCTTCGTCAATCACAACACCGAGTGCCGGATGGCGCCGTCCGCGGTCGCGATGACGAACGGCCTGGACGAGAACGTCGTCGAGTTCCGGCCGAACTACGACGGCCGCGAGGAAGAGCCGTCGGTGCTGCCGGCCGCCTTCCCGAACCTGCTGGTCAACGGCGCCGCCGGGATCGCGGTCGGGATGGCCACCAACATGGCCCCGCACAACCTGATCGAGGTCATCCAGGCGCTCCGGCACCTGATCAAGACCCCGACCGCCGACCTCGACGACCTGATGCGGTTCATCCCCGGGCCGGACCTGCCGACCGGCGGCAAGATCGTCGGGCTGGAGGGCATCAAGGACGCCTACGCAGGAGGCCGCGGCAGCTTCAAGATGCGCGCCACCGCCCGGATCGAGAACGTCACCCCGCGCCGCAAGGGCATCGTGGTCACCGAGCTGCCGTACACGGTCGGCCCGGAGAAGGTGATCGAGAAGATCAAGACGCTGGTCCAGGCCAAGAAGCTGCAGGGCATCGCCGACGTCAAGGACCTGACCGACCGCGCGCACGGCACCCAACTGGTGATCGAGGTCAAGAACGGCTTCGTCCCCGAGGCCCTGCTGGAGCAGCTGTACAAGCTCACCCCGCTCGAGGACTCGTTCTCGATCAACGCGGTCTGCCTGGTCGACGGCCAGCCGCGCACGCTCGGGCTGAAGAGCCTGCTGGAGGTCTACCTCGAGCACCGGTACGACGTCGTTCGCCGGCGCAGCGAGTTCCGCCGCAAGAAGGCCCAGGACCGGCTGCACATCGTCGACGGCCTGCTGATCGCGATCCTCGACATCGACGAGGTCATCCAGATCATCCGCAGCAGCGACGACGCGGCCGCGGCCCGGACCCGGCTGATCGACATCTACGACCTGTCCGAGATCCAGGCCAACTACATCCTGGACATGCCGCTGCGCCGCCTGACCAAGTTCTCCAAGCTCGAACTGGAGACCGAGAAGGCCGAGCTGGAGCGCGAGATCGAGCGGCTGACCGCGATCCTCGAGGACGAGACGCTGCTGAAGAAGACGGTCGGCGACGAGCTGGCCGAGGTCGCCAAGACCTACGGCACACCGCGCCGTACCGTGCTGCTGGAGTCGTCCGGCGCGACCAAGACCGCCGCCGTACCGCTCGAGGTCACCGACGACCCGTGCTGGATCCTGATGAGCTCGACCGGGCTGCTGGCCCGCACCAACGGGGTCGAGCCATTCGGAGTCGCCGAGGGCCGGGCCAAGCACGACGCGATCGTGTCCGCGATCAAGAGCACCGCCCGCGGTCAGTACGGGATCGTCACAACCACCGGTCGGCTGATCAGGCTCGAGTCGCTCGACCTGCCCGCCGTACCGACGACGGCCGCCGCGCCGAACCTGCAGGGTGGCGCACCGATCGCCGAGTTCGTCTCGCTGGACCCGGGTGAGAAGGCACTGGCGCTGACCACGATGGATCCCGACTCGATCGGCGTCGCGCTCGGTACGGCGACCGGTGTCGTGAAGCGCGTCGTACCGGATCACCTCAGCAACCGCGACGCCTGGGAGATCATCCGGCTCAACGACGGTGACGAGGTCGTCGGCGCGGTCGAGCTCACCACGGGCGAAGAGGAGCTGTGCTTCGTCACCTCGGACGCGCAACTGCTGCACTTCCCGGCCTCCGCGGTCCGTCCGCAGGGCCGCACCGCGGGCGGTATGGCCGGCGTCCGGCTCGGCAGCGGCGCGAAGGTGGTCTTCTTCGGAGCCGTGGAACCGGGCCGCGAGGCTCAGGTCGTGACGATCGCCGGCTCGAACTCGGCGCTGCCGGGGACCGAGGTCGGCGCGGTCAAGGTGACGCCGTTCAGCGAGTACCCGGGCAAGGGCCGCGGTACTGGCGGTGTGCGCTGCCAGCGGCTGCTCAAGGGTGAGGACGGGCTGTTGCTCGCCTACATCGGCGCGGCTCCGGTCAAGGCCAGCGCGAACAGCGGCGCACCGGTGGATCTGCCCCCGATCGACCCGCGGCGCGATGGTTCCGGCGTGCCGGTGGCCCAACCGATCGCTGCGTTGGCCGCGGACCTGGCAGGCTGACCCCATGAAGAAACTCGTCGCGCTGGGCGCGGTGCTTGTGCTGGCGCTGGTCGGCTGCAGCGACAAGAAGGATTCCGGCGGTGGCGCCGGGAAGTCCGACGACGCCGTCGCGCAGCTCACGGCCGCGAAGAAGGCGCTCGACGAAGCGTCCAGTGTGCACATCGTGCTCACCGGCCGGGACCTGCCGGACAGCGCGCAGACCCTGGCCAGCGGCGACGGCGTGGCGACCCACGCTCCGGCGTTCAAGGGCAAGCTGACGATCCGCACCGGCGGCGCACCGATCGACTCCGAGGTCGTTGCGGTCGACAAGAAGGTGTACGCGAAGCTGCCCTTCACCGGGAAGTTCGTCGAGCTCACGCCCGAGCAGCTGACCGGATTCGGTGCGCCGGACCCGGCCATCCTGCTGGACCCGGCCAAGGGCCTGACGTCGGTGCTGCCGGCGCTGAAGGACCCGAAGGTGAAGGGTGACACCCGCGACGGCGCCAAGGTGCTGACCGAGATCACCGGTTCGGTCCCGGGTCAGACGCTGCAGGGGATCTTCCCGAAGGCGCCGGCCGGCCAGGACTTCCCGAGCAGCTTCAAGCTCGACAAGGAGTCCAAGCAGCTCGTCGCGGCGACGATCTCCGGACCGTTCTACGACGGCGCCACCAGCAGCTACGACGTCACCTTCGACAAGTACGGCGAACAAGTCACGATCACCAAGCCGTAGTGAACTCAGCGGTGGCCGCCCGGCCGAGAGCCCAGCTCACCCTCGCGTCGATCGCGGTCGCCTTCGCGGCCGCCGACACGTACGTCGTCGTCCTCGCGCTGCCCGACCTGATGTCCGGGGTCGGGCTGTCCGCGGACGAACTCCAGCGCGCCGCGCCGATCATCTCGGGCTTCCTGCTCGGCTACATCGCCGTACTGCCGCTCATCGGCCGGATCGCGGACGTCGCCGGCCGGACACCGGTCCTGGTCGGCGCGCTGATGCTCTTCGCTGTCGGATCGCTGATCACGGCGGTGGCGTACGACCTGCCGCTGGTGGTAACCGGTCGGTTTCTTCAGGGCGTCGGCGGCGGTGGGCTCGTCCCAGCCACACTCGCCCTGGTCGCCGACCTGTGGCCGCCTCAGCGGCGCGGATTGCCTTTGGGTGTCGTCGGAGCCGTCCAGGAGCTCGGAGCTGTCCTAGGGCCGTTGCTGGGCGCCGCCGTACTGGCTGTGGCCGACTGGCGCTACATCTTCTGGCTGAACCTCGTGGTCGCCATCGTCCTGGCGGTGTTGCTCCGCGGACTGCGACCTCCGCCGCTGTCTGCGTTGGTGGGCCTGCTGGCGTGCGTGGCGCTTGGCTTAACGCTGACCGCACCACAACGCCTTGCGAACGACGTCACCCTCGGTCTGCCCTTTGTGCCCTTCACCGGTACGTCGAGACTGCTGACCCCGATCGGGGTCGCGGCTCTCGTCCTCGGTCTGCTGTGGGCCGTCCTCACAGTGCGGCGTTCTCAGCTGACCGACCTGCTGCGCCAAGTCGACGTACCGGGCGCTTTGCTGCTCGCCCTCGCCCTCTCCGGTGTCGTTCTTGCCTTCGCGACCGCCGACCCCGAACGCGAGCTGATGTCCCCGGCCGGCCCGTGGCTGCTCATCGGCGCGGCCGTCTTCGCGGTTGCCTTCGTTGCGTGGCAACGTCGCACGCCGCGCGCGATCATCCCGACCGGTCTGCTCACCGCGCGACCCGCTTGGGGTTCGCTGGTGGTCAGCTTTCTGGTCGGATGTGCGCTGATTGCCGCGCTGGTCGACGTACCGGTGTTCGCGCGGACGACGCAGGGCGGTGGGCAGCTCGCGGCCGCACTCGTGCTGGTGCGCTTCCTGATCGCGTTGCCAGTGGGTGCGGTCGTCGGAGGCTGGCTCACGAGACGCTACGGGCTCGGGCTGATCACGGGCGCCGGACTGGCGTTGGCTGGGGCGATGTTCGTCGTGATGTCGTTCTGGGGCCGCAACGCCCTCGATCACTTCGCAGCGACCGCCGTACTGCTGCTGTGCGGGTTCGGCTTCGGACTGGCGCTGTCACCGGTCAACACCGCGGTTCTCGGCGCTACGCCCCCGGCCAACCACGGTCTGGTCAGTGCGCTCGTGGTTGTCGCGCGAATGGTCGGCATGCTGGTCGGCGTGTCGGCGCTGACCGCCATCGGACTACGCCGGTACTTCGCGATCGTGGACGACGTACCGTCACCGAACGAGCTCTGTCCGACAGCACCCGCGTCCTGCCGGCCGTTCGTGGACGCGCTGCGCGATGCGGCCATTTCACAAACGCACGCGATCTTCGCCGGGGCTGCTGTGTGCGCCTTTCTGGCTGCGATCCTCGCTATCGCACTGCTCGGCCGGCGTGGCGTTGTGCACACTTGATGGGCGCTGCACGGAACTGAGGGCTGCCTAACCTACAGTGGTGCTGTGAGAGTTCCACCCGACGCGACCGGTCGGCCAGGCCTGTGCTCGACCTTCTGCCGTCAGCTCCTCGAGCCGCTGGAGGGCTCAGCCATTGTCGCGAGCGGCTGGGTCGTGCTGGAGCAGCCTGGTCCGTGGGGTGCCGATGCCGTCGTCAACAGTCACCTGAACCCCGAGTTCGGTGGCCGGTTCGATGCCGAATGCAAGAAAGCCGATGTGCGCTTCGGTCTGATCCGCACGCCAGGGCGGCACTCTTTCCCCGCCAATCACGCCCAGCAGGTGTACGTCGCCTCTACCGTGCCCGGCAAGTCCTGGCTGCTCACCGCCCATCTCGACGACCCGCTGGCGCTCAGCGGACTCGACCTGGGCGCGATCGCCCGCGGCGACCGGGATGCCGTCGACGCGTCGCTGCCCGGCCTGGTCCCGGTCGACGAGTCGATCATGCTGGTCTGCACCAACGGCAAGCGCGACGAGTGCTGCGCGATCCTCGGCCGCCCGCTGGTCAACGGGTTGGCCACGGCCGCACCCGGCCGAGTCTGGGAAGCCAGCCACCTCGGCGGTCACCGCTTCTCCCCCACCGCCGTGCTGCTCCCGGCCGGCACCATGCACGGCCACCTCGACACCGAGACCGCACTCGATGTGCTCGCGGCCTCGGACCGCGGCGAAACCTTCCTGACCGGACTACGCGGCCGCACCACGTGGACCAAACGCGGTCAGGCCGCGGAAATCGCCGTACGCCACCAAACTGGTGAGCTATCGCTGGACGCCCTCACTGTCGCGGGCGAAGATCTCGAATCCGTGACAGTGTGGCATCGCGACGGACGGTCCTGGGTCGTCCCGGTGACCAGTGCACCTGCTGATCCACCTCGTCCGGAGTCCTGTGGAAAGGAGCCGTTCGCGATGTCGATCCTCAAGGCCGGAACCCCTGCGCCAGGTGCAGTCCGATGACGCCCCCTGGTTTCGAAGACCTGCTCGCCGCCAACGCGGAGTACGCCGCCGATTTCCACTACGGCGGCTTCGACGGAATCGCCCACGCCGGGGTCGGCGTGGTCACCTGCATGGACTCCCGTATCCCGCCACTGGAGCTGCTCGGCCTCAAGCCGGGTGACGCCAAGGTCCTGCGCAGCGCCGGCGGCCGGGTCACCGAGATCACGCTCACCGGACTCGTCCTGGGCGTCAACCTGCTCGGCATCCGCCGGATCATGGTCATCCCGCACACCCGCTGCGCGATGGCCGCCATGTCCGAGGACGAACTCCGCGCGAAGGTCGAGAAGGCCGCCGGGAAACCGGCCGGTTACCTCCCCATCAACGTGATCCCCGACCAACTGGAAGCCCTCCGCCACGACGTAGCCGCCGTCCGCGAACACCCCCTGATCGGCGAAGAGATCCTGGTCGGCGGCTTCATGTACGACGTAGACACCGGCCTCCTAACCCAACACGTCTAACCCCACCCCTCGCGCCCACCCCCTCGCCCTCCCACCTCCCACCTCGCGCCCTCCCCCTCGCGCCCTCCCCCTCCCG